>NZ_JBEYZK010000008.1:0-332539 GCF_040646035.1 Streptomyces sp. NPDC046465 | reverse complement strand
GATCGTACGGACGGTGTCGGCGGCGAGCCGTTCGGCGATGGCCTCGGGGGCGGCACCGTGGCGCCAGTCCCCCGGGATGACGTCGACGTAGACGCGGGCGCCCGCGACGACCTGGAGCTGGGCGATGATCCCGGTCAGGCCCTGCGCGATGGTGTCGTGGATCTCGGCGGCGAGCCTGCGCCGCTCGTCGGCGACGCCCGCCTCCCTGGCCTGGACGAGGAGCTGGGAGTGCAGGGCGGCGTTCTCGTCGAGGGCCTGCTGGAGGGCGGTGTTGGTGCGCTCCAGCTCGGCGATGGTGGCGGCCGCGTCGAGGGCGCGCTGGTCCTCCTGCGCCGCGAGGTGGGCGAAGACGGTGAGCAGGGCGACGTTCACGGCGAGGAGCCCGCCGAAGACGCCCCAGCCGAGTCCGCCGTGCGGGGGCAGGCCGCCGGACTGTGAGCCCGCCATGATGACGGCGGTGGCGAACAGGCCCGGCTTGACCAGGCGCGGGGGCAGCAGCCGCTCGGTGCCGAAGTAGCCGACGACCGCGTAGAACGCGAAGAACGGGTTGATCCAGGTCAGGACGAAGGCGGTGGCCCAGCGCAGGGCGTAGTAGAGGATGCCCGCCGCCGACGGCCCCGGACGGGTGCGGACTTGCGTGCCCCACCACAGCTGGAGCACGACGGCGGAGCCGACCAGGCTCCCCGACACGTACCAGTCGACGCGGTCCATGCCGACGACGCCGCTGGTGGCGGCCGACATGAGGACGCCGAAGAACAGCAGGACGTAGGGGCCCCAGCGGTGGAAGGTGCCCCAGCGCTGTTCGATCATCTGCGTGGCGTCCGCCGTGCTCGTGCTCGTGCTCACCGGCCCAGTGTCGTCGACGGGCGGGACCGTTCGCGTCACTCCCACCCGCGTCACGCCCTCCCGCGTCACTCCCACCGGAACCAGCGCGAGGCCCCCGCCGACAGGACCACGGTCCACAGGGCCAGGACGCCGAGGTGCGCCAGGCCCGGCCAGTCCCCGGCGGCGGCATCGCTGAGCGCCTGCGACGCGGCGCCGAGCGGGGTGCCCTCCACGGCGCGGGCCAGTCCGTCGGGCATCGCCTGCACCGGCAGCCAGACACCCGCGCTGAACATCATCGGGAAGAAGACGGCGGAGCCGATCGCGGTCGCGGCCTTGGTGGTGCGGGCGAGCGCCGAGACCAGGGCGCCCAGGGCGAGTCCGCACAGGATCGCGAGGAGCAGCGCGAGGGCGTAGCCGAAGGCCTGGCGCGGCAGCGCCACGTCGAAGGCGAGCCGGCCCACGGTCAGGGAGAGCAGCGCGGAGACGAGCGCGGCCGCGCCGTGGATGCCCATCTGCGCGCCGAGTACGGCGGAGGGGCGTACGGGGGTGGCGGACATGCGGCGCAGGATGCCGCGTTCGCGGTAGCCGGTGATGAGGGGCGGCATGGCCTGCAGCCCCGCCATGATCAGCGAGAGCAGCACCGTGACGGGCACGTACGCGTCGACCAGGCGGAGCCCGTCGAGCGAGTCGTCCGCCTCACGGAAGGAGGGGATGGAGCCGAGGATCACCAGGAGCAGGGTGGGAAACGCCATGATCCAGAACAGGGCGCCGGGTTCGCGGCGGAAGAGGCGCAGTTCGGCCCTGAGGACGGCCGCGGAGGCCTTGGTGCCCGTGTCCGGGGCGGTGGTGTGCGGTGCGGCGGTGGCCGTGGTCATGCCGATGCTCCCGTCAGGTCGAGGAACGCGTCGTCCAGCGTGGCGTCGGCGACCCGGAGTTGGTGGGCGGTGATGTGGTGCCGGGCGAGCAGGGTGATGGCGGCGTCGACGGTCTCGTCGGTGCCGTTCAGGGTGTAGCGGCCCGCGCGCTGTTCCACGGAGGTGACCGCGGGCAGCGCGGCGAGGACGCGCTCGTCCAGCGGCGCGGACGGCGTGAACGACATGACCGTGGAGCTCGCGGAGCGGCTGATCAGGCCCGCCGGGGTGTCGAGGGCGGCGACCCGGCCCCGGTCGATCACGGCGAGACGGTCGCAGAGGCGCTGTGCCTCCTCCATGAAGTGGGTGACGAGCAGGACCGTGACGCCGCTGTCGCGGACGTCCTCGATGAGCTCCCAGGTGTCGCGGCGGGCGCGCGGGTCCAGGCCGGTGGTCAGCTCGTCGAGGACGACGATCCTCGGGTTGCCGATCAGCGAGAGCGCGATGAACAGGCGCTGCTTCTGGCCGCCGGAGAGCTTGCCGAAGCGGCTGTCGAGCTTGTCGGTCAGGCGCAGCCGCTCGGCCAGCGGCCGCCAGTCGGCGGGGCGCGGGTAGAACGCCGCGTACAGCTCGAGGGCTTCGCGCACGGTGAGCTTCGCCTGGAGCTCGCTCTCCTGTAGCTGCGCGCCGAGGATGCGGGTGAGCTGCCCGTGGTCGGCGACCGGGTCGAGGCCCGCGACGCGGACGGCGCCGGAGTCGGGGACGCGCAGGCCCTCGACACATTCGACGGTGGTGGTCTTGCCGGCGCCGTTGGGGCCGAGGATGCCGAAGATCTCGCCCTCCTCGACGGCGAAGGAGACGCCGTCGACGACGGTGCGACCGCCGTAGGCCTTCTTGAGTCCGTGCACTTCGATGAGGGGCATGTGTCGAGAATCGCCGGTGGGAGGGGGTGCGGACATCGCCCATCACGCTCGAAGCGGCGTCAGCCGATCGGTTGATGGCGGAGTACGACTCGGTGGGTCGCGGGGCGCGACCATGTCGCTTGTCGCTCTGCCGTGCGGAAAACTCGGTGGGCTCTGTCAGTGGCGATCCGTAGGCTCGCTTCTGATGTCATCTACAGATACCCCTGCCGGGAAACGGTCCACCGTACGGACGCTGCTGCGGCTCTGGCCGTACGTGCGTCCGGTGCGAACTCGACTGATCACAGCCGCGGTTGTCGCGGTCGTCGCCTCCTGCACGGGGCTCGTCTTCCCCCTCGTGCTGAAGTGGATGGTGGACGGGCCCGTGGCCGACCGGGACCCGGCCGGGGTCTGGCTGGGGGCGCTCCTGCTGCTTCTGCTCGGTGTCGCGGAGGCGCTGCTGTTCGGGCTGCGGCGGCTGCTGGTCGCCCGGCCCCTCGCGGGCGTCGAGGCGGCGATGCGGGCGGACCTCTACCGCCATCTGCAGCGGCTCCCGGTGGCCTTCCACGACCGGTGGGCGTCCGGGCAGTTGCTCTCTCGCGGCACGACGGATCTGATGCTGCTGCGCATGTTCCTGGCCTTCCCGCTGACGTTCCTGCTGGTCAACGGCGCGACCATCGTGGTCGGCATGATCATCCTGCTCGGGCAGGACTTCACGCTCGGCCTGGTGCTGCTTGCGCCCGTGGTGCCGATGGTGATCGCCCTCGCGTACTACGAGGGGCGGTACAGCGCCGTGGCGCGGCGCGCGCAGGACCAGGTCGGCGATCTGACGACGGTCGTCGAGGAGAGCGTGCTCGGCATCCGGATCATCAAGGGCTTCGGCCGCCACCGCAGCCAGGCACGGGCGTTCCGCGAGCTTTCGCACACCCTGCGCGGCACCGAACTGGCCAAGGCCCGCATCCTCGCCGCGATCTATGCCGTGATCATGGCGCTGCCGGAGGCCGCGATCGGGGCGGCCCTTGTGCTCGGCACGGTGCGGGTCGCGGACGGCGACCTGTCGGCAGGCACGCTGGTCGCCTTCCTGTCGACGGCGCTCGCGCTGCGCTGGCCGGTGGAGTCGATCGGCTTCCTGCTCGCGATGAGCCAGGAGTCGGCGACGGCCACGGAGCGGTACTTCGAGGTGATGGACGCGGTACCGGAGGACGCGGCACCGGAGGACGCGGCACCGAAGGACTCGGCACCGAAGATCACCGAGCCCGCCGGTTCCGGTGGCTCCTCCCCCGCGCCGGACGGCCCCGCCACCGGAACCGGCGGACTCCATTTCGACGGCGTGGAGTTCAGATACCCCGATGCCCCACCGGACTCCCCCGCCACCCTCGACCGCATCGACCTGCACGTGCGCCACGGCGAGACCATGGCGCTCGTCGGCGCGACCGGCAGCGGCAAGACCACGCTCACCGCGCTGGTCCCGCGCCTGCACGAGGTGACCGGCGGCCGCATCACGCTGGACGGTGAGGACATCACGGCGATGGACCGCGAGCACCTGCGCACGCTCGTCGCCGTCGCCTTCGAGGAGCCGACCCTGTTCTCCGCGACCGTGGGCGAGAACGTCCTGATGGGCGCCGAGGAGACCGCGGGCGACACCGAGCTGCGCCGCGCGCTCGACGTGGCGCAGGCCGACTTCGCGCACGCCCTGCCGCAGGGCACCGGCACCCAGGTCGGCGAGCAGGGCCTGAGCCTCTCCGGCGGCCAGCGCCAGCGCCTCGCCCTGGCCCGCGCGGTGGTGGGCCGCCCCCGCTTCCTCGTCCTCGACGACCCGCTGTCCGCCCTCGACGTCCACACGGAGGCGCTGGTGGAGGCGGCGCTGCGGCGCGTCCTCGCGGACACGACGGCACTGATCGTCGCCCACCGCCCCTCCACGGTGCTGCTCGCCGACCGCGTCGCCCTGCTCTCCGGCGGCCGGGTCGCCGCCGTCGGCACCCATCAGCAACTGCTGCGGGACAACGCGGAGTACGCCTGGCTGATGTCGGGCGCCGACACCGGCCCGGGTGCCGCCCCCGACCAGATACCCGCCGACCGCCCCGCCGAGGAGGCTGCCCGATGACCTCGTCGACATCCGTACGGGAGAAGCCCGTAGACCCCGAGGAACCGGCGGGGTCCGACGGCCCGGAGCCGCCCGAGGGATCCGGAGAACCCGGCCGCCCCACGGGCTCGCCCGCGCCGGACGACCCCTTCGACAAGGACGAGCTGCCCGCACCCCCGGGCGCGACCCGCGCGCTGCTGCGCTCCCTGCTCTCGCCGCTGCGCGGCCGCGTCACGCTCGCCGCCGTGCTGCTCCTCGTACAGCAGGCCGTGGTGCAGGCCGGACCGCTGCTCGTCGCGTACGCCATCGACCGCGGCGTGCCCGCCGTGCGCGCCGACGACTACGGCCCGCTGATCGCTGTCGGCATCGGCTATCTGTGCTGCGCGGGCGCCTCGGGCGCGCTGCAATACGCGTTCATCATCGCCTCCGCGCGCGTCAACCAGGACGTCCTGCTCGATCTGCGCGGCCGCATCTTCCGGCACGCGCAGGCGCTCAGCGTCGACTTCCACGAGCGGTACACCTCGGGGCGGCTGATATCCCGCTCCACCACCGACGTCGAGTCGCTGCGCGAACTGCTCAGCGAGGGGCTGCAGGAACTCATCACGGTCCTGCTCTCCTTCGTCTACATCTCGGCGATGCTGCTCTGGCTCGACCTGGGCCTCGGCGCCGTGGCCGTGGCGTCGTTCGTGCCGCTCTACCTCCTCGTACGCCTCTACCAGCGGCGCGCGGGCCGGATGTTCCGCGACCGCTCGACCGCGATCGCCGCCGTCATCGTGAAGTTCGCGGAGACGATGAACGGCATCCGGCCGGTGCGGGCCTTCCGCAGGGAGCGGGCCAACGACGCGGAGTTCGGCGCGCTCAACCAGCGGCACGAGCGGACCAACGGCGACGCCATGCTGGAGATGGCCCGCTATGTGGTCGGCTCCCGGCTCGTCGCCAACACCGCCGTCGCCGCCATCGTGCTGTGGGGCGCCCAGCGCGTCGCGGACGGCGGCCTCGCGCTCGGCGTGCTTGCCGCCTCCGTGCTCTATCTGCGACGGCTCTACGACCCGATCGACCGACTCGGCATGTTCCTCAACTCTTACCAATCGGCGGCCGCGTCCCTGGAGAAGGTCGCGGGGCTCCTTGCCCAGACCCCGGCCGTGCCCGAGCCCGCGTCGGCCGCCGCACGCCCGCTGCCCGTCCTGGCATCCGGCAGGCCGGGCCGCGAGGTGCGGTTCGACGGGGTGCGGTTCGCCTACCGCACGGGCGGCGAGGTGCTGCCCCGCTTCGATCTGACGCTGCCCGCCGGGCAGACCGTCGCCGTGGTCGGCTCCACCGGCGCGGGCAAGTCCACGCTGGCCAAGCTGCTCGCCCGCTTCTACGACCCGACGGACGGGCGCGTCCTCCTTGACGGCGTCGACCTGCGTGAACTCGCGGGCGCCGAGCTGCGGCGCGGGGTGGTGATGGTGACCCAGGAGGCGTTCCTGTTCTCCGGGACGGTCGCGGAGAACATCGCGATCGGCCGGCCCGACGCCACCCGGGAGGACGTCGAACGCGCCGCCGAGGCCATCGGCGCCCACGAATTCATCCTGTCGCTCCCCGACGGGTACGACACCGACGTACGCAAGCGCGGTGGCCGGATCTCGGCGGGCCAGCGGCAGTTGGTGGCCTTCGCGCGCGCCCTGCTCGCCGACCCGGCGGTGCTGATCCTCGACGAGGCGACCAGCTCCCTTGACATCCCGGGGGAACGGGCCGTGCAGCGCGCCATGCACACGGTGCTGCGCGGCCGCACCGCCGTGGTCATCGCCCACCGGCTCTCCACCGTGGAAATAGCCGACCGGGTCCTCGTCATGGCCGACGGCCGGATCGTGGAGGACGGCAGCCCCGACGCACTCATCGCGGGCACCGGCGAATTCGCCGACCTGCACCGGGCGTGGCGGGACAGCGTCGTGAGCTGACGGCACGGCGGGCGGCACGGTTTTTCGGCACGAGCAACGGGGAGTTGAGCCAACGGCATGGCCGACACGGGTACGGACACAGACATGGCCGCGGGCGAGGGCGCGGGGACCGGCGCGGGCACGGAGCACGCCGGGAAGACCTTCACCATCGCGGCGGCCTACCAGGGCTATCCAGGCATCGCCCTCGGCGGATACGTCGCCGGGCTGCTCGTCGGGCGCACGGACGCCGGGGCGGTCCGGGTCGACTTCCGGGCCGCGACCCGGGTGGAGACTCCGCTGCGGTTCGATGAACTCGCGGACGGCGTCGTCCGCCTGTCCGACACGGCGGGCACCGAGCTCGTGACGGCGACGCCCGTCCGTGCCCCGTCCACGACCGACGCCCCCGCGCCGCCGACCCCGGCCGAAGCCCGCACGGCGGCTGAGGCCTTCCGCGCCGCCGGGCTCGCGGGCCTCGACGCGGGCGGCGCCTCGATCGACTGCTTCGGCTGCGGGCACCGCCCGCCGGACCAGGGCGTGCACCAGCAGTGCATGGGGGTGCCCGGCCGCGGCCTCGTGGCGACGGCCTGGACGCCGCACCCCGCTTTCGCCGACGCGCGGGGATCGCTGCGGCCCGAGGCGCTCTGGGCCGCCCTCGATTGCCCGACCGCCTGGGCGGGCATCCACCTCGGCACCCTGCGGCGCGGCGCGGTCACGGCCTCGCTCACGGCGACGTCACCGCGCCCCGTGACGGCGGGCGAGGAGCACATCACGTACGCCTGGCCGATCTCCACGGTGGGCCGCAAGCACACGATGGGCGTGGCGGTCGCGACGTCGGCGGGGGAACTCTGCACGGTGGGCGAGGCGTTGTGGATCGATCCGCGGGAGCGGAGCCGGCCCGAGAGCTGATGTCCGCCGGTGCCGCGCCCCGGCGGAGGCGGCGCCACAGGAATGAACCACCGGCGAAATACAGCCACGTGCCAGCGATCAGTGGCCGTCCTCCGCTTTTCGAACAGCGTGCCGCAGCGCACCGCCGCGGGGCGGGGCGCGTACGGGACGGAGGCGCCCCAGGACGGCCCTCGGGGACGGCGCCGGGCTCCGGCGCGCGCAGCCACCGCCCCCGCCACCGCCCCCGCCTGCGCGCCACGGCCGCGCGACGCACCGCAGGCCCGCGCCCGGATCGCCCCAAGTGGGGCCCTTGCGCCCGGAACGGACCACTCCGAAAACGGTCGTCGAAGCCGGGGTGCGGGGCGACGGAGGCCTCGGCGCAGGTCGCCGGGCAGCCCCGCCGAGGAGCCGCGCCCATCGCCCGCACGGGTCCGCACGAGTCCGCACGCGTCCGCCTGGCCGGACTCCGCATACCGAACGTGCCCTACCGGCCAACGGACTGAATCCAGCCAACTACTGATGCGCACCTGACAACAGCGGTCCTCTGGTGCCACTCTTCCCCTCGACCGTCGCACGGCTTTCAACAAGGCGACGGTTTCTCTTCACGCAATACCCGTTGTGCACCGCCCAGTTCTGCGTTCCGCCTTGTTCTGCCCGGTCGGCGACCCAGCCGTCCGGTAGCTCTGGCCGCGCATCCCCGCGGCCGCGCAGAAGGAGTCCGTGTTGAGAAGCACCTCCCACAGACCCACCTCCCACAGCCGTTCGGCCCGCACTCGCGCGACCGCCGTCGGCGCCCTCTCCGCAGTGGCCGCACTCCTCGCCGTCGCCGTTCAGGCGGGCCCCGCCTCGGCCGACGACCCCGCGGCCAAGGCCCCCGCTCCCGCGGCCCAGAAGCTCGGGAAGGTCGACCCCGGCGCGCTGGCCGTCAAGCTCTCCCCCGCCCAGCGCGCGGAGCTCATCCGCGACGCCAACGCCACCAAGGCGGAGACCGCCGACGATCTCAAGCTCGGCGCCAAGGAGAAGCTCGTCGTCCGCGACGTCGCGAAGGACCGTGACGGCACCGTCCACACGCGGTACGAGCGCACCTACGGCGGCCTGCCCGTCCTCGGCGGCGACCTGGTGGTCGACACCGCCAAGTCGGGCAAGACCGAGGGTGTCACCAAGGCCGCGAAGGCGCAGCTCAAGGGCGTCGACATGAGCGCCGACGTCAAGGCGTCGGCCGCCGAGAAGCAGGCGCTCGGCGCCGCGAAGGCGGCGGGCTCGAAGAAGACCGAGGCGGACCGGGCGCCGCGCAAGGTCGTGTGGATGGCCGAGGGCAAGCCCGTCCTCGCGTACGAGACCGTGGTCGGCGGGCTGCAGCACGACGGCACCCCGAACGAGCTGCACGTCGTCACGGACGCCGCCACCGGCAAGAAGCTCTTCCAGTGGCAGGGCATCGAGAACGGCACGGGCAACACGCAGTACAGCGGCCAGGTCACCGTGGGCAGCGTCCAGTCGGGGTCGAACTACAACCTCACCGACAGCGGGCGCGGCAACCACAAGACGTACAACCTGAACCACGGTACGTCAGGCACCGGCACGCTCTTCTCGGGCCCGGACGACGTCTGGGGCAACGGCCAGGCCTCCAACGCGGAGACCGCAGGCGCCGACGCCGCCTACGGCGCCCAGCTCACCTGGGACTACTACAAGAACGTGCACGGCCGCTCCGGCATCCGCGGTGACGGCGTCGGCGCGTACTCCCGCGTCCACTACGGCAACAACTACGTCAACGCCTTCTGGTCCGACGCCTGCTTCTGCATGACGTACGGCGACGGCTCGGGCAACTCCAAGCCGCTCACGTCCATCGACGTGGCCGCCCACGAGATGACGCACGGCGTGACGGCCGCGACCGGCAACATGACCTACAGCGGCGAGTCCGGCGGCCTGAACGAGGCCACCTCCGACATCTTCGCCGCCGCGGTCGAGTTCAACGCCAACAACGCCCAGGACAAGGGCGACTACCTCGTCGGCGAGAAGATCGACATCAACGGCGACGGCAGCCCGCTGCGCTACATGGACAAGCCCTCCAAGGACGGCGCGTCCAAGGACTCCTGGTACTCCGGAGTGGGCAACGTCGACGTGCACTACTCGTCGGGCATCGCCAACCACTTCTACTACATGCTGAGCGAGGGCAGCGGCGCCAAGGTGATCAACGGCGTCTCGTACGACTCGCCCACCTCGGACGGCCTCCCGGTCACCGGCATCGGCCGGGACAAGGCGTCGCTGATCTGGTTCAAGGCGCTCACCACGAAGTTCACCACGACCACCAACTACGCGGCGGCCCGCACCGGGACGCTCGCGGCGGCCGGTGAGCTGTACGGCACCACCAGCAACGAGTACAAGGCCGTCGCCAACGCCTGGGCGGCCGTGAACGTCGGCAGCCGCCCCGGTGGCGAGGAGCCCGGCACGTCCTTCGAGAACACCACGGACGTCGCCATTCCGGACAACGGCCCCGCGGTCACCTCGACGGTCAACGTCACCGGTCGCACCGGCAACGCGCCGAGCGCCCTGAAGGTCGGCGTCGACATCGTCCACACCTGGCGCGGTGACCTGCAGGTCGACCTGCTGGCCCCCGACGGGTCGGTCTACCCGCTCAAGGCGACCAGTGGCTCGGACTCCGCGGACAACGTCAAGGAGACCTACACGGTCAACGCCTCGTCCGAGGTGGCCAACGGCGCCTGGAAGCTGCGGGTGCAGGACAAGGCCGCGCAGGACACCGGCTACATCAACAGCTGGAAGGTCACCTTCCCGTAAACCGGCCTGAAGGCGCCTGAGGGTGCCGGAAGTCCCCTTCGCAAACACGCCGGAGGGACGCGCCGCCCGTGAACGACGGGCGGGGCGCCCCTCCGGCGCAGCACTGAGCAGAACGAACGCCGCCGCCCCGGGTCGATCAACTCCCCGGGGCGGCGCGCTCGTTCACGCCCCGGTCGCCGTTCACACCCTGTTCGCATTACGTACGTTGACCATCGCTCAACGAACTATTTCCGGCCAACATCAACCCAAGGGCTGACATGTACCTGGCTCGAATGGCACTCTCTCCTCTCAGCACACACACGTCACACCCGCACCGCATCTTTCAAGCCCGGACAGGTCCCCATGCCGTCCGGGCCCCCCACAGAAGGAGCCTGCGTGACCCCCCACATAGCCCGTAAGCGTTCGACCCTGGCCATCGCGACCGCGGTTGCCGCCGGAGCGCTGCTCGCCGCCGGACTGACCACCGGCGCCTCCGCACAGCCGGCCGCCGCGCCCTCCGGCGCGCCCGCCGCCCTCTCCATCTCGGCCAAGGCCGGCCTCATGAAGGACGCCAACGCCGACAAGGCCGCCACCGCCGAGAAGATCGGCCTGGGCGCCAAGGAGAAGCTGGTCGTCCGCGACGTCGTCAAGGACGCCGACGGCACCACCCACACCCGCTACGAGCGCACCTACGACGGCCTGCCCGTCCTCGGCGGCGACCTCGTCGTGCACACCGCCAAGAGCGGCAAGGTGAAGCGGGTCACGAAGGCCACCAAGGCGAGCGTGAAGGTCGCGTCCACCGACGCGAAGCTCGGCAAGTCCTCGGTCGCCAAGTCCGCCGAGTCGACCGCCGCCAAGGCCAAGACCGCCAAGGCCGACGCGCAGTCGCCGCGCAAGGTGATCTGGGCCGCCGAGGGCAAGCCCGTCCTCGCGTACGAGACCGTCGTCACGGGCACCCAGAAGGACGGCACGCCCAGCAGACTGCACGTCATCACGGACGCCGCGACGGGCAAGAAGCTGTTCCAGCACCAGGCCATCGAGAACGGCACCGGCAACAGCCAGTACAGCGGCAAGGTCGAGATCGGCTCGAAGAAGGGCTCGGCAGGCTTCGACCTGACCGACGACACGCGCGGCGGCCACTCCACCCTCAACCTGGCGAACGGCCAGGGCGAGGGCAAGCTCTTCACGGACGACGACGACACGTGGGGCACCGGCAAGCCGGACGACCCGCAGACCGCCGCCGTCGACGCCGCGTACGGCGCCCAGGTCACCTGGGACTACTACAAGAACGTGCACGGCCGCGAGGGCATCAAGGGCGACGGCAAGGGCGCGACCTCCCGCGTCCACTACGGCGACTCCTACGTCAACGCCTTCTGGGACGACAGCTGCTTCTGCATGACGTACGGCGACGGCGAGGGCAACAAGGCGCCCCTCACCTCGATCGACGTCGCGGCCCACGAGATGTCGCACGGCGTCACCTCGGCCACCGGCAACATGGAGTACAGCGGCGAGTCCGGCGGCCTGAACGAGGCCACCTCGGACATCTTCGGCTCCTCCGTCGAGTTCAACGCCAAGAGCCCCGAGGACATCGGCGACTACCTCATCGGCGAAGAGATCGACATCAACGGCGACGGCACCCCGCTGCGCTACATGGACAAGCCCTCCAAGGACGGCCAGTCCCTGGACAACTGGAGCGCGGACGCGGGCAACGTCGACGTCCACTACTCCTCGGGCATCGCCAACCACTTCTTCTACCTGCTGTCCGAGGGCAGCGGCGCGAAGGAGATCAACGGCGTCAAGTACGACTCCCCGACGGCCGACGGCTCCAAGGTCGAGGGCATCGGCCGCGACAAGGCCGAGAAGATCTGGTTCAAGGCCCTGACGACGGAGTTCACCTCGACGACGGACTACAAGGCGGCGCGCGAGGGCACGCTGAAGGCCGCGACGGACCTTTACGGTGCGGACTCGGCTGAGGCCAAGGGCGTGGCGGCGGCCTGGGCCGGCGTCAACGTCAAGTAACAGACAAAAGATTCGCGCAGTTCCCCGCGCCCCTTATTAAGGGGCGCGGGGCTGTGACATGTGCGGCTCCGCCGCGTGGGCGCGACCAGCCCCCACCGGCCCGCAGCAAGCTCACCGCATCAACACCCCCGCCTCCTCCCCGGTAACCTCGGACGGCACCGCCACAAGCCCCATCTCCGCCCCACTCGCAAGCAACCGGTGCGCGGGCAGAATCCGCACCGTGTACCCGAAGGGCCCCGCCCGGTCCAGGGCCAGCGGCCCCTCGTACACCCGTCGCCCCTCCACGTCGGGCCCGCCCGTGGACTTCAGCGGCACCGGATCCGCCCCGTCGATGTGATCCTCAGGATCGACGCGCCCCGCGAGAACCTGGACCTCGACGTCGTCCGGCGTCAGCTCCCCCAGATGCACCCGTACCCGCAGGGACAGCGTGGCCCCCAGCTCGGCGGTGGCGCCGGTCGCCGACGCCTCCACGTGATCGACGGCGACGCGCGGCCACGCGGCCCTGACCCGGGTCTTCCACGCGGCGAGCTCACCCGCCGCGGCGACGTCGAGCGTCCGGTGGGCGCGGGCGGCGGGCACGTACAGCTTCTCGACGTACTCGCGCACCATGCGGCCCGCGAGGACCTTCGGGCCGAGCCGGGTCAGGGTCCTGCGGACCATCTCGATCCAGCGGTCGGGCAGGCCACCGGGGCCGTGCTCGTAGAAGCGGGGCGCGATGCGGCGCTCCAGGAGGTCGTAGAGCGCGGCGGCCTCCAGGTCGTCGCGGCGGTCCTCGTCGATGGCGGCGCCGTCCGCGGTCGGGATGGCCCAGCCGAAGTCCGGCTCGAACCATTCGTCCCACCAGCCGTCCAGGACGGAGAGGTTGAGGCAGCCGTTCAGGGCCGCCTTCATCCCGGACGTGCCGCACGCCTCCAGGGGCCGCAGCGGATTGTTCAGCCACACGTCGCAGCCCGGGTAGAGCTTCTGCGCCATCGCCATGCCGTAGTCGGGCAGGAACACGATGTGCGCACGCACCCGCGGATCGTCGGTGAACCGGACGAGTTCCTGGATGAGCCGCTTGCCCCCGTCGTCCGCCGGGTGCGCCTTGCCCGCGACGACGATCTGCACCGGCCGCTCGGGGTGGCGGAGCAGCTCCATCAGCCGGTCGCGGTCGCGCAGCATCAGCGTGAGCCGCTTGTACGAGGGGACGCGGCGCGCGAAGCCGATGGTGAGGACGTCCGGGTCGAGGACGCCGTCGATCCACCCCAACTCGGCCGTCGCGGCACCGCGTTGGCGCCACGAGTCGTGCAGGCGCCGCCTGACCTCGTGGACCAGCTGTTCGCGCAGGGTGCGGCGCAGCTCCCAGATGTCGGCGTCCTGGATGTCGGCCACCGCGTCCCAGCGGTCGGAGCCGCCGACGGAGAGCGCGTCCTCGGTGCGCCGCTCGCCGATCTGGCGCGCGCCGAGCCGGAAGACCTCGGGGGCCACCCAGGTCGGTGCGTGCACGCCGTTGGTGACGGAGGCGATCGGCACCTCGTCGGCGTCGAACCCCGGCCACAGGCCCGCGAACATCTCGCGGCTCACCGCGCCGTGCAGAGTGCTCACGCCGTTGGCGCGGCTGCCGAGGCGCAGGCCCATCACCGCCATGTTGAAGAGGTTGGGCTCGCCGCCCGGGTAGGTCTCCATGCCGAGGCGCAGGACGTCGCCCGCGTCGATGCGGGGCAGTTCGGCGCCGGGGCCGAAGTGGTGGGCGACCAGTTCGCGGTCGAAGCGGTCGATTCCGGCGGGGACGGGGGTGTGGGTGGTGAAGACGGTCCCGGCGCGCACGGTTTCGAGCCCGGTGTCGAACTCGACGCCTTCCAGGGCCAGTTCGTGGATGCGCTCCAGGCCGAGGAACCCGGCGTGGCCCTCGTTCGTATGGAAGACCTCGGGCTCGGGGTGCTCGGTCAGGCGGCAGTACGCCCGGACGGCGCGCACCCCTCCGATGCCGAGGAGCATCTCCTGCAGCAGCCGGTGCTCGCTGCCGCCGCCGTAGAGCCGGTCGGTCACGTCGCGCTCGCCGGGGTCGTTCTCCTCGACGTCGGAGTCGAGCATGAGCAGCGGCACGCGCCCGACCTGCGCCTGCCAGACGTGCGCCCGCAGCGAGCGTCCGCCGGGCAGCGCGAGCGCGACGGTCGTGGGCGTCCCGTCGTGCTCGCGCAGCAGGGCGAGCGGCAGCTCGTTCGGGTCGAGGACCGGATAGTGCTCCTGCTGCCAGGCGTCGTGGGACAGCGACTGGCGGAAGTAGCCGTGCCGGTAGAGCAGACCGACGCCGATGAGCGGGACACCGAGGTCGCTCGCGGCCTTCAGGTGGTCTCCGGCGAGGATGCCGAGGCCGCCGGAGTACTGCGGCAGGGCGGCCGTGATGCCGAACTCGGGGGAGAAATAGGCGACGGCGCGCGGGAGGTGGCCGTCGCTGCGGGCCCGCTCCTGGTACCAGCGCTCTCCGGTGACGTACTCGCGCAGATCGTCGGACGCCTCGCCGAGCCGTCGCAGGAAGTCCGCGTCGGCGGCGAGCTCGTCGAGCCGCGCGGACGGCACCTCGCCGAGGAGCCGCACGGGGTCGCAGCCGGACGCCGCCCACAGCCGGGGGTCCACGGACTCGAAGAGGTCACGGGTGCGCGGATGCCAGGACCAGCGCAGATTGCGGGCCAGCTCGGAGAGCCGGCCGAGGGGTTCGGGAAGGACGGGACGTACGGTGAATCGACGGATGGCCTTCACAGCGACTCCACCTCTGCCGGGGGATGCGTGACGAATCGACCTACGCGTAGACGGTAGCGGTGTCCGGCCCCCGGGAACCACGGCGCGCGGACGGGCGCAGAAGAGGGGCGTGAGGCGAGGCGCGAAAGAGAGGCGCGGAAGAGAGGCCAGGACGGGCCGGACACCGCCCCCGCCGCCGCCACCCGCTGTAATCTGCAACCTCCTTGAACTTCACGGGACTTGACGGCGGACAACAGCGGCGACGGGGGCGGCAGCGGATGATCGGGCAGTTGCGGGAGTCCTCTCCACGGCGGGTGGGTCCCTACGAGACGCTGGCCCGGCTCGGCGCGGGCGGCATGGGCGAGGTGTTCCTGGCGACGCCGGAGCCGCACGAGCCCGGCCGCCCCTACGAGCAGGACGCGCTCGTCGCCGTGAAGGCGATCCGCAAGGACCTCGCGGGCGACGCCGGGTTCCGCGCCCGGTTCCGGCGCGAGATATCCGTCGCGACGTCCGTCGACAGCCCCTTCGTGGCCCGCCTCGTCGCGGGCGACGCGGACGCCGGGCAGCCCTGGCTCGCCACGGAGTACGTCCCCGGGCCGAACCTCGCCGACGCGGTACGGCGGCACGGCCCGCTGCCCGTCGCCGCCGTCGCCGCGCTCGGCGCCGGAGTGGCCCGCGCGCTGGCCGCCGTACACGGGGCGGGCGCCCTGCACCGCGACCTGAAGCCCGCGAACGTCCTGCTCGGTGCCGACGGGCCCAAGCTCATCGACTTCGGCGTGGCACGGGCGCTCGGCGCGACCACGATGACCGCGACGGGCCTGCTCGTGGGCACGCCCGGCTTCATGTCCCCCGAGCACGTGGCGGGCGGCCGCCACGTGGTGGCCGCGTCCGACGTGTTCTGCCTGGCGTCCGTCCTCGCCTACGCGGCATCCGGCGACGACCCGTTCGGGGACGGCCCGATGGCGGCGGTCCTGTACCGCGTGTCCCGGGCCGAGGCGCGCCTTGACGGTGTCCCCGAGGAGTTGCGCGAACTCCTCGCGGCCTGCCTGGCACGGGAGCCGGGCGAGCGGCCGGAACCGGCGGAGGTGGCGGCGCGGCTGGGCTCGCTGCGAGATGGCGGCGGCGACGGCGGCGGCGGCGACGACGATGATGGGGGTGGTGTTCCTGTCCCTGCGGCCGGGTGGCCCGCCACCGTCCTCGGAGACATCGCCGACGTCCGGCGCGACACCGCCCAGTTGTGCGCCTCGGGACACCCTCTGCTGCCCCTGCCCCTGCCCCCGCTGCCCGACGGCCCCGCGCACCCGGTGACGCAGACCCCCACCTGGACCCCCACGGCGCCTGACCTGCCCGCCCATGGGCTGCCCACCATGAGCTCGGCCGCACCCGTCGCCCCCGCACCCCCCACCCCCGCGCCGCCGCCCCGTCAGGGGCCGACCCTCCGCCGTGCCGTCCTTGTCGTGGCCGCCGTGGCCGTGGCGGGCGCCGTCGTCGGCGGGCTGCTCGCCCTGCGCGGGTCCGACTCCGGTTCCGGCTCCGGTTCCGAAGGCGGCGGCCAGGCATCCGGCAGCACCGGTGGCGGACCCGCGTCCCCCGGGGCGGCGAAGCCCTCCGTCTCCCCCGCCCGGCTGATCGCCACCGCCGGTGTCGACGCGTCCGGCGGCGACGACCGCAACGGCCACGTCCCGCAGCAGGCGGCGCAGCGCCCCGAGGGCTGGCGGCCCTGGAAGGCCACGTACGGCCATGCGCCCATGAGTTGCGCGGCCGACACTGAAGCCGTCGTATGCCTGCTGACGAACGGGACGTACGAGGCACGCAGCGCCGCCGACGGGCACCGCCTGTGGACGTCGGACGGCCGGACGGGGCAGGACGACGGGTCGGGCGGCGAGGCGTACATCAGCCCGTCCGGGGCGTTTTTCATGCCCGGCGACGAACAGCACCCCGTGGTGCGCGGCGGGACGACCGTCATCGCGTACAAGGGCCGTGTGCAGGTTCGCGACTCGAAAAGCGGCGACGTGCGGTGGACGGCCGGTGCTCCGGCCGGGAAGAAGGCCACGTCCGCCCTGCTCACCGACGACCACCTGATCGTCTCCTCGGAGGGCGCCACGCGGGGCGCGGACGGGCCGACGGGCGCCACGGTCCAGGCGTTCCCCGTCGAGCGCGGCGGCGACCCCGTGTGGACGTACGACCTCAGCAACGAGACCCTCTCCATGGCCGAGCAGGGCAACTACACCGCCGTGCTCGCCCACGACGGCCTGGTGTACGCCGACTCCGCCAAGGGTGTCGTCGCGCTCGACGAGAAGAAGGGCGACCGCGTGGGCGGCGTCTTCGACGACGGTCAGTGCCGCTCCCTGATGGCCGACACGCGCGCCTCCGCGGACCCCGGCGACGACCAGATCCTCTGCACCCACGTGCTCGGTGTCGGCGGCGACCTCGACGACCCGACCGCCGATCCGCAGACCCGGGTGAGCCGCCTGGACGCCCGCACGCTCGCCGTCGAGGGCACGTTCGGCTTCAAGGCCCCGCCGACCGGCTCCGACGGGCACCCCGGCCTGGACGTCGTGGTGAGCGCGGTCGCTCCCGGCGCCGCCCTCGCGTACGACACGACGGGCGCGAAGCTGCTCGTGGCCGACCCGAAGACCGGCAGGCTCGTCCGCAAGGAGCCGCTCTCCGTCGTCGACTACGCCATCGCGCGCCCCGTCTCCTCCGGCGCGCTGGTCATCGGAGACCGCGCCCTGACCGCCGACAACTCCACGCTGCGGACGGTGCCGTTGACGGCCGCAGGCACGGTCCGCACCGTCCGGGTCCCCGGCGCCCCCGGCAACCGCGTCGCCGAGCCGCCCGCGGACTCCGGCACGGTGGTCGCCGACCAGCCGAAACCGCCGACGGTCCTGCCGCTCGGCGGCGTCGCGACGATCGTCTACGACCAGGGCACGGTCGTCTCGGTCGAGCTGCCCTCCTGATCCCGGGTTTCCGCCCCCTTTCCCCCGGTCGCCCCCAATCTCCCTCACGATCTCCCTCACGCGCAGCGCTCCTTGGAGGATCCGTGCTCGACCCCCTGTCCGGGCCGCCGCGCCAGGTCGGCCCGTACCGGCTGCTCGCCCTCATCGGCGCGGGCGGCATGGGCGAGGTCTATCTGGCCCGCGAGCGGTCCGGTGCGCCGCTCGTCGCGGTCAAGACCGTCCGGCCCGACCTGGACATCGACCGGGAGTTCCGGATCCGGTTCCGCCGGGAGATCGCGGCGGCGCGCGCGGTCTCGGGCGCGGGCACGGCGGCCCTGCTCGACGGGGACGCGGACGCCGAAGTGCCGTGGCTCGCGACCGAGTACGTCGCCGGGCCCTCGCTCGCGGACGCGGTGCGCCGCTGCGGGCCGCTGCCCGCCGAGGCGGTGCGCGTGCTCGGCGCCGGGCTCGCCCGCGCCCTCGCGGCGGTGCACGCCGCCCAGGTCCTGCACCGTGACCTCAAGCCCGGCAACGTACTCCTCACCCCCGAGGGCCCCACGCTCATCGACTTCGGCATCGCGCAGGCCTTCGACGCGACGGCTCTGACGGCGGCCGGGATGGTCGTGGGCACGCCCGGTTTCATGGCGCCCGAGCAACTGGAGGGCAGCCATGCGGTGGTGCCCGCGTCGGACGTCTTCACGCTCGGCGCGGTGCTCTGCTTCGCGGCGACGGGTCGCGGCCCGTTCGACGACCAGGAACTGGCCTCGGTGATCTTCCGCATCGCGCAGGGCGACGCGGACCTCTCGGCGGTTCCCGACGGCCTGCGCCCGGTGATCGCCGACTGTCTGGCCCCGGCGCCCGAGGGGCGGCCCACGGCGGCGGCGCTCGCCGACCGCCTGGCGGGCGGCGCCGGGCAGGCCGTGCCGTGGCCCGCGCCGGTGCTCTCGCTCTTCGCCGAGCACCGTGAGGCGGTGGCGCGCTGCGAACGGGCGGTGGATCAGCGCTCGTTGGCGGACGCGGCCACCACGTCGGGCATCGCACCCTTGCCGACGCCTCCGGCCCCTCCAACCCCTTCGACCCCTTCTGCCCCTCCGGCCCCTTCGGCCCCGCCGGTCGCGACCGCACCCCGGCGCCGCGGGCGGTGGATCGCCGCCGCGGCGGCGGTGGCGGCCGCGGTGACGGTCGCGGCGGTGCTGCTACCGGGCGACGGCGACAAGGGAAGCGGGAGTGGGAGTGAGCGTGGGAGTGGGGCGAGCGGCGGGCGTCCGTCCGCATCCGGCCGCCACGGCCCCGCCGCCCGTATCGTCCCGGAGTACGGAAACCCGGCCCACTCCGGCGAGTTCGGCGCGGCGAAGTCCCCCGCGTCCGCCCGCCCCAAGGGCTGGAAACCCTGGTCGGTGGCGCGCCCCAAGGGCCTGGACGACCAGGGCAACGGCTGTGTCCTGGTCGCGTCCACGCTGGTGTGCCGGGACGGGAAGGGAGCCGCCACGGCTCTGGACGCGGCGACCGGCGGCCACCGCTGGACCTCGCGCGGCTTCCCTCTCACCGCGGACGACCTGCAGGGCATCCAGTTGCTGCCGCCCGAGAGCGACGGCGAGCGGGTGTACGTCCCGAGCGAGCGCGGCGTGCTCGCGGTGGACCTCTCCTCCGGCACCGAACGCTGGCGCAGACCGACCGCGTCGGACACGGCGGTGATGGGCCTGACGTACGCGAACGGGGTCGTGTACACCGCCGAGTTCAGCTTCGCCGACGAGTCGGCGGGCCCGAGCCGCGCCGTCGTGCGCGCCCGCCGCGCGAGGGACGGCCGCGAGCTGTGGACGTCGCCCACCCTGCCCGCGAAGGTGCAGAACGCGCCCCTCGTCCGGGACGGCCGGGTGTACGCGGCCATCGAGGGCAAGGGCGTCCTGGCCCTCTCCACCAAGGACGGCAAGGTCACCCGGCGCGCCCCCGGCCAGTCCTGCTACGGCCTCCTGGCCCACCGCGGTTCCCTCGTGTGCTGGGACCACGGCACCCCGGGCATCCGCGAACTGGACCCCGCCACCCTCGCCACGCGCCGCACCCTCGCCCCCGGCCTGGAGCCCGCGCTGCCGCCGGTCGTGGGCGACGCGGACGTCCTCGTGGTGGCCACGGGCAGCCCGGATCCCGATGACCCGGTCACCCACACCATGACGGCCTTCGACTGGCGCACCGGCAAGCGCCTGTGGCGTTACGGCGGCCCGCAGGACACCGTGTCCCTCGCCCTGACGGGCAAGCGGGTCCTCGCCGTCGGTCTCTACGAGATGTGGGGCCGCTCCACGAAGGACGACATCGACTCCTACCGCAGGAAGGACATCCCCCTGGCGGACGGGCGGACGGAGTACGACGACCCGCCGTCCCTGGGCTCCCCGCTGTACGTGGGCGGCACCCTGTTCACCGCCACGGACGACGGCAGGATCCTCTCCGGCTACGCCCCGTAGACGTACCCGTCAACAGGCCATAAGGCATATGCGAATTCGGCCCGCTCTTGCCATTCATGGTGGGGCTGGTCTTGCATGCGCCCTTACGCACTAGTAGTTAACAAAGCGCCGGATTGCCCACCCGAAGGGGGTGGGAAGGCTCTTTCGGTACGCACGTCGGCCGCAGTGCCGGCGCGCACCGCGGAACCCCTCCACACCCACGTATCCGTGCACGCGGACAGGAGCGGTCAGACATGCCTCTTGGCTCATCCCCGCCAGGTACTCCCGCACAGCCCACCATCCCCGTCCTGGATGTCGGCCCCGCCGTCCACGGCGGGCGACAACCGGCGAAAGCGGTGCCGGGGGAAACATTCCAGGTCACCGCCACCGTCTTCCGCGAAGGGCACGACGCGGTCGCCGCCAACGTCGTGCTGCGCGATCCCGGGGGGCGGCCCGGACCGTGGACCCCGATGCGGGAGCTCGCCCCCGGCACCGACCGGTGGGGCGCGGACGTCACACCGGACACCGAGGGACGCTGGACGTATGCCGTGGAGGCGTGGGGCGACCCGGTCGCCACCTGGCGTCACCACGCGCAGATCAAGATACCGGCGGGCCTCGACACCGACCTGGTCCTGGAGGAGGGCGCCCGCCTCCACGAGCGGGCCGCGGCCGGTGCCCCCGGCGCCGCCCGGACCGTGGTGCTCGACGCGGCCCGCGCGCTGCGCGACACGGCCCGCTCCCCCGCGGCCCGGCTCGCAGCCGCCCTCATCCCCGAGGTGAAGACGGCACTCGACCGCCACCCGCTCCGTGAACTCGTCACCTCCTCCGAGGAGTTGCCGCTCGTCGTGGAGCGGCGCAGAGCTCTCTACGGATCCTGGTACGAGTTCTTTCCGCGCTCGGAGGGCGCGCTGGTCCGGCCGGGCGCGCCGCCGGTCTCCGGTACGTTCCGTACCGCGGCGGCGCGGCTGCCCGCCATCGCCGAGATGGGCTTCGACGTCGTCTACCTGCCGCCGATCCACCCCATCGGCACCACCTACCGCAAGGGCCCCGACAACTCGCTGTCCGTGGGCCCGCACGACGTGGGTGTGCCGTGGGCGATCGGTTCGCCGGAGGGCGGTCACGACGCCGTCCATCCGGACCTGGGCACCCTGGAGGACTTCGACGCCTTCGTGGGCGAGGCCGGGCGGCTCGGTCTCGAAGTGGCCCTGGACTTCGCGCTGCAGTGCTCGCCGGACCACCCGTGGGTGGAGAAGCACCCCGAGTGGTTCCACCACCGCGCGGACGGCTCCATCGCGTACGCGGAGAACCCGCCGAAGAAGTACCAGGACATCTACCCGCTCGCCTTCGACCAGGACCTGCCGGGGCTGGTCGCGGAGACGGTGCGGCTGCTGCGGTTCTGGATGGGCCACGGGGTCCGCGTGTTCCGCGTCGACAACCCGCACACCAAGCCCGTCGTGTTCTGGGAACAGGTGCTCGCGGACATCCGCGCCACCGACCCGGACGTCATCTTCCTCGCCGAGGCGTTCACCCGGCCCGCGATGATGCGGACCCTCGCTGCAATCGGCTTCCAGCAGTCGTACACGTACTTCACCTGGCGCAACTCGAAGGACGAACTCACCGATTACCTCACGGAGTTGTCACGCGAGACCGCCCACTTCCTGCGCCCGAACTTCTTCGTGAACACCCCCGACATCCTGCACGCCTACCTCCAGGACGGCGGCCGCCCGGCCTTCGAGGTGCGCGCCGTGCTCGCCGCCACGCTGTCGCCGACGTGGGGGATCTACAGCGGGTTCGAGCTGTGCGAGAACAGCGCCGCCCGGCCCGGGAGTGAGGAGTACCTGCACTCGGAGAAATACCAACTGAGGCCCAGGGACTGGGAGTCGGCGGTGCGCAGCGACGACACGATCGCCCCGCTCATCACCGCCCTCAACCGCGTACGGCGCGCCAACCCCGCCCTGCAGCAACTGCGCGACCTGCACTTCCACCCCACCGACAAGGAGACGGTGATCGCCTACTCGAAGTCCACAGGCGCCGCACACGACTCGAACACGGTTCTGGTGGTCGCCAACCTCGACCCTCACCACACCCAGGAGGCAACGGTCTCGTTGGACATGCCGCAACTCGGCCTCGACTGGCACGAGACCGTGCCGGTGCGCGACGAGCTCACCGGCGACACCTATCACTGGGGCAGGACCAACTATGTGCGCCTCGAACCGGGGCGCGCGCCCGCGCACGTCTTCCGGGTCCTGCGACCGTCCTCACCGTTGATCGGAGGGTCACCCACACCATGATCGTCAACGAGCCCGTCCAGGACACCTTCGAGGACACACCCACCAAGGACCGGGATCCCGACTGGTTCAAGCGTGCCGTCTTCTACGAGGTCCTTGTCCGCTCCTTCCAGGACAGCAACGGCGACGGCATCGGCGACCTCAAGGGCATCACCGCCAAGCTGGACTACCTGCAGTGGCTGGGCGTGGACTGCCTCTGGCTGCCCCCGTTCTTCAAGTCGCCGCTGCGCGACGGCGGTTACGACGTCTCCGACTACACCGCCGTCCTGCCCGAGTTCGGCGACCTCGCCGACTTCGTGGAGTTCGTCGACTCCGCCCACCAGCGCGGCATGCGCGTGATCATCGACTTCGTCATGAACCACACCAGCGACCAGCACCCGTGGTTCCAGGCATCGCGCACCGACCCCGCAGGCCCCTACGGCGACTACTACGTCTGGGCCGACGACGACAAGCAGTACAGCGACGCCCGCATCATCTTCGTCGACACCGAAGCCTCCAACTGGACCTTCGACCCCGTCCGCAAGCAGTACTTCTGGCACCGCTTCTTCTCCCACCAGCCCGACCTCAACTACGAGAACCCGGCCGTCCAGGAAGAGATCATCTCCGCCCTCCGCTTCTGGCTCGACCTCGGCATCGACGGCTTCCGCCTCGACGCCGTCCCCTATCTCTTCGCGGAGGAGGGCACGAACTGCGAGAACCTTCCCCGCTCCCACGATCTGCTCAAGCGTGTCCGCGCCGAGATCGATGCCCACTATCCCGACACCGTCCTGCTCGCCGAGGCCAATCAGTGGCCCGAGGACGTCGTCGACTACTTCGGTGACTTCCAGGACGGCGGAGACGAATGCCACATGGCATTCCACTTCCCCGTCATGCCCCGCATCTTCATGGCCGTCCGCCGCGAATCGCGCTACCCCGTATCGGAAATCCTCGCCAAGACCCCCGCCATCCCCTCCGGCTGCCAATGGGGCATCTTCCTGCGCAACCACGACGAGCTCACCCTCGAAATGGTCACCGACGAAGAGCGCGACTACATGTACGCGGAATACGCCAAAGACCCCCGCATGCGCGCGAACATCGGCATCCGCCGCCGCCTGGCCACCCTCCTGGACAACGACCGCAACCAGATCGAACTCTTCACCGCGCTCCTGCTCTCCCTGCCCGGCTCGCCGATCCTCTACTACGGCGACGAGATCGGCATGGGCGACAACATCTGGCTCGGCGACCGCGACGCCGTGCGCACACCGATGCAGTGGACGCCCGACCGCAACGCCGGATTCTCGTCGTGTGATCCAGGGCGCCTCTACTTGCCGACGATCATGGATCCGGTCTACGGCTACCAGGTCACCAATGTCGAGGCCGCCATGTCCTCCCCGTCCTCCCTGCTGCACTGGACGCGCCGGATGATCGAGATCCGCAAGCAGAACCCCGCCTTCGGCCTCGGTTCCTACACCGAACTGCCCTCCTCCAACCCGGCCGTCCTCGCCTTCCTGCGCGAAGCCCCTCCGACGGAAGAGGACGGCGACGACCTCGTCCTGTGCGTCCACAACTTCTCCCGCTTCGCCCAGCCCACCGAACTCGACCTCCAGACCTTCGAGGGACGCCACCCCGTGGAGCTGATCGGCGGGGTGCGCTTTCCGGCCATCGGTGAGCTCCCCTACCTCCTGACGCTGGCGGGACACGGGTTCTACTGGTTCCGGTTGCGCAAGGAACCGGCGTAGGCTCCGGCAGCGCGACGCCCTCGCGGGGCGGTTTCCACCGCCCCGCCCTGGGCACTCCTACGCACGACCGGCACTCCCGCACCCTGCCTTGTCCGCGACGCGGAAAGGACGCGACGCCATGTCGGAAGCCGCCATCCGCCCCACCGCACACGCCACCGCGCTGCTCGCCTCACTCGATCCACTGCTGCGCGCATGGCTGCCCCGGCAACGGTGGTTCGCCGGAAAGGGGCGCCCCATCAGCGCCCTCGAAGCGGTGACGGCCACCGAACTCCTGCCCCGCAGCTCGCCGTCGGGCCTGCTCCACCTGCTCCTGCGGGTGCGCCAACCGGTCATCTCCGCCCCGGGCGCCGCACTCGACGGCGCCGAAGGCCCGGCGGACTGCTACCAGTTGCTGATCGGACTGCGCCGCACCCTGCCGCCCCACCTGGCCTCCGCGCTGATCGGCCACGTCACCGAGGGACCGCTCACCGGCCACACGGTGTACGAGGCACTGCACGACCCGCACCTCGCCGAACTGCTCCTGGAGCGGCTGCGCATGCCGGGCCGGCACGGCGTGCTCCGCTTCGAACGCGACATGGCCGTCGAGATCCCCTCCGGCCTCGGCCCCCGGCTGCTCGCCGGTGAGCAGTCCAACACCTCACTGGTGTACGGAGATACGTTCATCCTCAAGCTGTTCCGCCGCGTCGTGCCCGGCGTCAACCCCGACCTGGAACTCCCCCTGCAGCTCGCCCGCGCAGGCTGCGCACGGGTGCCCGCGCCCGCCGCCTGGTTCCTCGCGGACCTGGCACACGGCACGGCCGCCACGGAGGAGACCTGCGGCCTCGGGGTGCTCCAGCCGTATCTGGCCGGGGCCGAGGACGGCTGGGAGCTCGCCCTCAGGATGCGTGACAAGGGCGAGTCCTTCACCGGCGAGGCGCGGGCGCTCGGCCGCGCCACGGCGCAGGTGCACGCCGCGCTCGCGGCCGCACTGCCGACCGTCACCCTCGGCCGGGCACAGGTCGAGGCGACCGCCGACGCCATGGCGGACCGCCTCACCGCCGCGGCCCAGGCGGTCCCCGCCCTGCGGCCGTACGCACCCGGGCTGCTCACCGCCTTCGAGGCCCTTGCCGACCTGGGCGGCGAGGGCCAGTCCTGGACGGCCCAGCGCGTCCACGGCGACCTGCACCTGGGGCAGTGTCTGCGCTCCCCGGACGGCGAGTGGTCGCTCATAGACTTCGAGGGCGAGCCCGCGCGGCCGCTCTCCGAGCGCCGCCTGCCACAGCCGCCGGTCCGCGACGTCGCGGGCATGCTGCGCTCCTTCGACTACGCGGCGTCCCACGGCGCCCGGGAGCCGCAGTGGGCCGATGACTGCCGCGCCGCCTACTGCTCGGGGTACGCGGAGGTCTCGGGCCGCGACCCCCGCACGGACCCCGTCCTGCTGCGCGCCCACGAGACCGACAAGGCGGTCTACGAAGTCCTCTACGAGGCGCGCCACCGCCCCGACTGGCTGCCGGTCCCGCTGGCCGCGGCCCGCCGCCTCGCCCAGGACGGCCCCGCCGACGAAGCCCACTGACCATCCCTCCGGAGGAGGCCTCTCCCGTGACCCCCCGCCCCCGCAAACCGTCCGACGAAGCCGGGAAGAGCCGCAAGACGGCGAAACCCGCGAAGAGCACCGCAAGCACCACGAGCGCGAAGAGCACGAAGAGCACCACGAGCGCGAAGAAGGCGGCGGCGAAAGCTCCGGCGAAGGGCGGCCGGGCGACGGGCGCCCCCGCGGTCACCGAACCCCCGGCCACCGAACCCGTGGTCACCGAATCCCCGATCGCCGAGTCGCCGGTCACCGAGTCGCCGGTCACCGAGTCCCCTGTTATGGACGGCGACCGCGCCCGGCTCCTGAGCGGCACCCACCACGACCCGCACGGCGTCCTCGGCGCCCACTCCGTCCCCGGCGGCACGGCGTTCCGTGCGCTGCGCCCGTACGCCACGGCGGTAACCGTGATCGCCGACGGCCTGCACGCCGAGCTGCGCGACGACGGCGACGGCTTCTTCTCCGCCGTCCTGCCGCTGCGGACCGCGCCCGACGACTACCGGCTGCGCGTCACGTACGAGGAGACGGAGCTGGAGATCCACGACACGTACTCCTTCATGCCCTCGCTCGGCGAGTTCGACCTGCACCTGATCGGTGAGGGCCGGCACGAGCGGCTGTGGGACGCGCTCGGCGCCCGGCCGATGATCCACCAGGGGGCGACCGGCACCCGGTTCACGGTGTGGGCGCCCAACGCGCGGGGCGTGCGGGTGGTCGGCGGCTTCAACTTCTGGGACGGCGTGGGCTTCCCGATGCGCTCGCTCGGCGGCAGCGGCGTCTGGGAGCTGTTCGTGCCGTCCGTCGGCGAGGGCGAGCTGTACAAGTTCGAGATCACCCGGCCCGACGGCTCGACGACCCTGCGCGCCGACCCGCTCGCGCGCCGCACGGAGACGCCGCCCGCGAACTCCTCGGTCGTGCACGAGTCGCACCACGAATGGCACGACCAGGAGTGGCTGGCGCGCCGCGCGGACCTGTCGCCCCACGAGGCGCCCTTCTCGGTGTACGAGGTGCACCTCGCCTCCTGGCGCCCCGGACTGACCTACCGGCAGCTCGCCGAGCAACTCCCCGCATATGTCAGCGACTTGGGCTTCACGCACGTCGAGCTGATGCCGGTCGCCGAGCACCCCTTCGGCGGCTCCTGGGGCTACCAGGTCACCGGCTTCTACGCCCCGACCGCCCGCCTCGGCACCCCCGACGACTTCAAGTTCCTGGTCGACGCCCTGCACCGGGCGGGGATCGGCGTCCTCATGGACTGGGTCCCCGCGCACTTCCCGCGCGACGACTGGGCGCTCGCCGAGTTCGACGGCCGCCCCCTGTACGAGCACGAGGACCCGGCGCGGGCCGCGCACCCCGACTGGGGGACCCTCGAATTCGACTACGGCCGCAAGGAGGTCCGTAACTTCCTCGTCGCCAACGCCTGTTACTGGTGCGAGGAGTTCCACATCGACGGGCTGCGCGTCGACGCCGTCGCCTCGATGCTCTACCTCGACTACTCCCGCGAGCACGGCGAGTGGACCCCGAACGCGCAGGGCGGCCGCGAGAACCTCGACGCCGTCGCCTTCCTCCAGGAGATGAACGCCACCGTCTACCGCCGCGCCCCCGGCGTCGTCACCATCGCCGAGGAGTCCACGGCCTGGGACGGCGTGACCCGGGCGACGCACCACCAGGGGCCCGGCGGCTTCGGAGGCCTCGGCTTCGGCCTGAAGTGGAACATGGGATGGATGCACGACTCCCTCGGCTACGTGGCGAAGGAGCCGGTGCACCGCAAGCACCACCACAACGAGATGACGTTCTCCATGGTGTACGCGTACAGCGAGAACTACGTCCTGCCCATCTCGCACGACGAGGTCGTGCACGGCAAGCGCTCGCTCGTGTCGAAGATGCCGGGCGACTGGTGGCAGCAGCGCGCCAACCACCGCGCCTACCTCGCCTTCATGTGGGCCCACCCCGGCAAACAACTCCTCTTCATGGGGCAGGAGTTCGCACAGGGCGCCGAGTGGGCGGAGGGGCACGGCCCGGACTGGTGGCTGCTCGACCCGGCGTACGGCGCGGAGGCCGACCACCGGGGCGTGCGCGACCTCGTCCGCGAGCTCAACACCGTCTACCGCCGCGAGGGCGCCCTCTGGCAGCGCGACACCGACCCCGGCGGCTTCGCCTGGGTCGACGGCGACGCCGCCGAGGACAACGTCTTCGCCTTCCTGCGCTATCCCGCGTCAGGCGGCGACGGCACCCCGCTGCTCGCCGTCTCGCACTTCTCGCCGGTCGTCCGGCACGGCTACCGCCTCGGCGTGCCGGAGGAGTTCGCCGCCTGGCAGGAGGTCCTGAACACGGACGAGGGCCGCTACGGCGGCGGTGACGTCACCAACCCCGACCCCCTCAAGCCGGAGCCGGTGGCGTCCCACGGCCGTCCCGCGTCCCTGCGCATGACCCTGCCGCCGCTGGCTACGATCTGGCTCCGACCTGCGTGACCTACTTGACCTGCATGACCTGCTTGAGCGCGACGGGCAGCTCCTCGGCGTACAGGACGCCGAGGCGCTGCGTGGCCCGGGTCAGCGCCACGTACAGGTCGCTGGTGCCGTACCGCGCGGGCTCGACGACCAGGACCGTGTCGAACTCCAGGCCCTTCGCCTGACGCGGGTCGATCAAAACGACCGGCCGCGTCAGGTCCGGGGCCTGCCCGGCCGTCACCCCGGGCAGCTCCGCGGCGAGCTCCGCGTGGAGCTCGCGGGGGGCGATCACCGCGAGGCGCCCCTCCTCCCGCGCTTCGGCGGCCACCGCGTCCGCCACGGCGGTGGCGAGGTCGTCCGCGCGGCGCGCCCAGGGCCGTACGCCCGTGGACCGCACCGAACTCGGCGGCGTGAAGTCGGGCCGCTCCAGGCGCGGCACCTCCGCCGCCACGTCCATGATCTCCACAGGCGTGCGGTAGTTGACACCGAGCCGGGTGTACTCCCAGCGGTCCTCGACGTACGGCGCGAGGATGCTCTCCCACGAGCCGCAGCCGCCCGCCTCCGCGGTCTGCGCCGGGTCGCCGACGAGCGTCATGGAGCGGGTCGGGCAGCGCCGCATGAGGAGTCGCCAGGCCATCGCCGAGAGCTCCTGCGCCTCGTCGACGATGATGTGCCCGAACGCCCAGGTGCGGTCGGCCGCCGCGCGCTCGGCGGCGCTGCGGTGGTCGGCCTCCTCCTGGCGCTCGGCCATCCGCTCCGCGTCGATGATGTTGTGCGCGAGCAGGACCTCGGCGTCGTCCTCGTCCTTGTCCTCGAACTCGTACGTACGGGAGGCGCGCGAGACGTCGAGCACGCCCTGCGCGTACGCGATCTGCTTGGCCCGCTCGGCCTCGGCCGCCGCCCGCTCGGCGCTGTCGTCGTGGCCGAGCAGCTCGGCCGCCTCGTCGAGCAGCGGCACGTCGGCGGCGGTCCAGGGCGCGTCGTACGGCCGCCGGATGGCGTCCGCGTCCCGCTCGGACAGGCCCGTCGGCTCCTGGAGGAAGTCGGCGACGAAGTGCTGCGGGGTGAGCGTCGGCCACAGCTCCTCGATGGCCGCGTGCACGTCACCGCTGGCCGCGACGCCCTTGCCGAGCTGGGCGATGTCGTCGGGGCCCAGGAAGTTCGGTCCGCCGTACGGGTCGTGGCCGATGCGCTCGGCGAGCTGCGCGGTCAGCGCGTCGATGATCCGGAACGCGAAGTGCGGGCGGCCGAGGTTGTGCGGCACGTCGGCGGCGCGGGCCGCCTCGCGCGCCTGGTCGGCGATCGTCCAGTCCAGGATGAGATCGCCGTCGTCGTGCTCAATGATCACCGCTTCGCCCGGCTCGGGGGTCCGCTGCCGGTCGCGTACGGCGGCGGCGAGCACGTCCGCCATCTCCGCGCGGCCCTTCACCTCGGCCGCCTCCGCGCTTTCGGTGCCGGTCGCGGTCACGCCGGGGAAGAGTTCGCCGACCGTGGAGAGCAGCACGCCGGTCTCGCCGAGCGCGGGCAGGACCTCGCCGATGTAGCCGAGGAAGGCCGGGTTCGGGCCGACGATCAGGACCGCGCGCTTGGCGAGCAGCTCGCGGTGGGCGTAGAGGAGGAAGGCGGCGCGGTGCAGCGCGACGACCGTCTTGCCCGTCCCCGGGCCGCCCTCGACGACGAGGACGCCGCGGTGCGGGGCGCGGATGATGCGGTCCTGCTCGGCCTGGATGGTCTGCACGATGTCGTGCATGCGGCCGGTGCGCGCCGAGTCGAGCGCGGCGAGCAGCACCTCATCGGCGTCGGCGCCCTCGTGGCCGGTGCGGGTCGTATCGCCGAGATCCAGGATCTCGTCGTGCAGGTCCGTGACCTCGCGGCCCTTGGTGGTGATGTGCCGACGCCTGCGCAGGCCCATCGGGGTGTGGCCGGTCGCGAGATAGAAGGGGCGCGCGACATCGGCACGCCAATCGATCACGAGTGGGGTGCGTGCGGTGTCGGACGCGCGGATACCGATGCGTCCGATGTGATGGTCACGACCGTCGCGGAATTCGAGCCTGCCGAAGCAGAGCCCGTTCTCTCCCGCGTCGAAGGCGGCGAGCAGTCCGGACTGCTCGGCCACCAGGACATCCCGCTCCAGGCGCGCCTGGAGACCCGTTCCCACCTGCGACAACGACGTCTGCATGGCGGTCTCGGCCTCCTCGCGCAGCGCGTCCAAGCGCGCGTACAGCCCGGAGACGAATTGCTGCTCTTCCCGCAATTCCTCGGTTGACAATTCAGCCCCTCGCCAGTTACAGTGCTCTTATTGAACTTCTTCGCGAAGCCGCCCTGCTTGAAAGTCGACCCGGAAGTCGAGAAGTCAAGGCAAACGGGCAGAGATTCGCGAAAGAATCCAATATACGCAGAGAATCGCCCCGGACGTCAATTCGTCCGGGGCGTTTCTGTATCCGGAGCCAGGGCCCCCGGATTCCGGATTCCGGAACCAGGGCCTCAGAGCACGTCGGCCAGTTCCGCGAGCAGCTTCCGCTTGGCCCGCGCGCCCACCATCTGCAGCACGGGCTCACCGCCCCGGAACACGATCATCGTCGGCGCCGAGAGCACCCGGTACGCGATCGCGGTCTCCGGGCTGCGGTCCACGTCCAGCTGGACGATCTTCAGCCGCTCCGACTCCTCCCGTGCCAGCTCGCTCAGGACCGGCGCCAGCTGTCGGCACGGCCCGCACCAGTCCGCTGTGAACTCCACGAGCACGGGGCGGTCCGCCTCACCCAGCACCTCCCCCGCGAAATCCTCATCCGTCACTTCGGCCACTCCTGCTGCCTTCACTCCGCCACTCCCCTCGTCCGGTCATCCTGTGAGTTCGCACCGCGGCTCGGGGCCGCCCTCGATCGCCGCCTCGGCGCGCGTGAGCTGCGCCCCGACCTGATCGCGCACCGCGCCCAACTCGCCGATCAGGGCGTCGAGTTCGGTGAGCTTGCGGCGGTACACGGCGAGCGACGCGGGGCAGGAATCACCCTCCGGATGCCCCGAACGCAGACACTCCACGAAGGGCCGCGTCTCCTCCAGATCGAACCCGAAGTCCTGCAGGGTCCTGATCTGCTCAAGGAGGCGCACGTCGTCCTCGTCGTACGTGCGGTAGCCGTTGCCGGCCCGCCGCGCGGGAAGCAGCCCGCGGGACTCGTAGTAACGCAGCGTCCGCGTGGTCGTCCCCGCACGCGCCGCGAGCTCGCCGATTCGCATGCCCTGACGGTAATCCTTGACGCGGGCGTCAAGGCCAGGGGTTTCCGTCGCGGGCCTTCAGACCGGCGTGCCCAGGGCCGTGCGGAGCCAGTTGTCCGTGGCTCCGGGGGTCGGCTCCGGTGGGCCCGACGGGGGGCTCAGGATTTCGGCGGTGAGCTGCCAGTAGTGGTCGATGCGGGGTTCGGCGGCGAGCATGCGGTGCAGTGTGCGCCGGAAGCCCGCGGTGTCGCGCCGGTTGAGGGCGGCGGCGTGGGCGGCGACGAAGCAGTCGAGGGCCTCGCCGCGGTGCGGGGCACGGCCCGCGCGCAGATGCGCCGCCGCCAGCTCGTACGCCTCCGGGAGGCCTTCGTAGAGCACGGTGGGGCGGTATCCCTTGCCGGGCGTGTGCACCTCGGGCTGTCCGTAGTCGGTGTCCGCGCGGGGGCCCGCGACGAAACAGGGGCTGACCACGAAGTCGTGCAGCCGGGCGAAGGCGAGCACCTGCGCCGGGGTGGGGGCGTCGGGCGGGGGCGGCACCGCCCGGTCGACGACGGCGGTGACCACCCGCGACGGCAGGCGCGCGGGCAGCCAGCAGCGCCAGAACCGGGCGAGTGCGGCCGTATCGGGAGGTGTGGACACCGCCCCGATCAGGCGCAGCCGCTCGGCGCGCTCCTCGGCGGTGCAGTCGGTCAGGAGTTGCAGGGCCGCCTCCCGCCAGCGCAGGGCGGCCAGGCGTGACCCGACCTCCTTCAGTTGTCCCGCGACGATGTCCGCCAGCTCGTCCTGCCCGTCGAGGACCCGGCCGACGTCGGGGACCGGCAGGTCGAGGGTGCGCAGGGAGCGGATGAGGCGGAGCCGGTCGAGGGCGTCGGGGCCGTAGCGGCGGTGGCCGCCGCCGCTGCGGGCGGCTTCGGGCAGCAGGCCTCGGTCGGAGTAGAAGCGGACGGTCTTGACCGAGACGCCCGCCCGTTCGGCGAGCTGTCCGATGCTCCACATGCCGTTGCACTGCACGCGGTTGCTTGGCATGTCTTCCGGCAGCACGACTTGAACCTCCCTCAGGGGGAGTTCCTACCGTACCGGCGAGCGCGGGCGGCCCCTCGGCCGGACCGCGCGGAACACGGTGTGCGGAGCGTACGAGGAGGAGGACGCATGACGACGTTCGTGCTGGTGTCGGGCGGGTACACGGGCGGCTGGCTCTGGCGGGACGTGGCCGCCGGGCTGCGTTCGGCGGGGGCCGAGGTGCATCCGGCGACGCTCACGGGCCTCGGCGACCGCCGCCATCTGGCGGGGCCCGGGGTCGACCTCGACACCCACATCGAGGACCTCACCCAGCTGATCGACCACATCGACGCGCCCGACGTGGTCCTCGTCGGCTACTGCTACGGCATCTATCCGTCCGCGGGCGCCGCCGACCGGCGCCCGGACCGGATCGCCCGGCTCGTGTACCTGGACTCGCCCATGCCCCAGGACGGTTACTCCATGATCGACCAGATACGCGAGCAGATGCCCGACGGTCCGGCCCGCGACCGGGCGCTGAGCCAGCAGGAGCGGGCCGAGGACGGCTGGCGGATCCCGGCGCCCTCCCGCGCCGAGTGGCAGGCCCACGGCAACCTCGCGGGCGTTTCCGACGAGGCGCTCGACCGGCTCGCGCGCCTCGCCTCCGCGGCGCCCGCAGGACCGTACGCGCAGCGGCTTCGGGTCTCGGAGGCGGTCGGCGCCCTTCCGATGACCGGCGTCTTCTGCACCACCGGCGGGACGATGGACATCGCCGGGCTCGGGGCCCTGGTGGCATCGGGGCTGCCGCTCGTCCAGCACCTGGCCGACCCGCGCGCCGCCTTCTTCGAACTGGCCACGGGACACTGGCCGATGCTCTCCATGCCGGACGAGCTGACCGGCGTACTGCTGCGGGCGGCGGCGGGCGAGGGGCACCGGCTCACGGCCATGCCCGCGCCCCTGTCCTAGGACTCGGCGCCTGCGGGCTTGTCGTAGGTGAGGAAGATCGTGCCGCTGTCGAGGAGAACGGCGTCCGTGCGCTCGTACAGGACCGGGTCGAAGGCGGTCTTCTGCGCGAACAGGGGCGTGCCCGAACCGAGCGTCAGCGGGCCCAGCTTGACGACGAGCCGGTCGATCTCGCCACGCAGCACCCCGGCGAGCTCGCCGCCGCCGCACAGCCAGATGTCCTTGCCGTCCTCCCGCTTCAGTTCCCGCACCCGCTCGACCGGGTCGGTGGCGACCAGTTCGATGCCGGGGTCGGGGTTCTCGGTGAGGGTGCGGCTGAAGACGAGGTGGCGCAGGTGCGGATAGCAGTTGGCGAAGCCCGCGGCCACACCGATCTCGTACGTCCGACGGCCTTCGAGGATCGTGTCGAAGTGGGTCCCCTCCGCGGTGACGCCGAGGGCTTCTCGCGCGGGGGCCGGCAGGGTCTCCGGGTAAGTCTGCGCGAGGTGCTGTACGTAGTCCTGCGCGATGGGCCAGAACCCGTCGGGGCCGGTGGGGTCGGAACCGTCGGGACCGGCGATGAACCCGTCGAGGCTGACGGCGATGAAGTAGACGAGCTTGCGCATACGGCTCCTTGTACTCTGATTGAAGTGGTCTGAACGTAGTACTTCAGATGGAGTGGTGTCAACGGTTTTCGGCGCACTCCCCTGAATCAGCTCCGCGCCCGCGCGTTCCGGGCCAGCCACTCCTGGAGCTCGCTGTGCCGGAACTGGTAGACGCCACCGACGACGCGGAGCAGACCCGCGTGGTAGGCCCAGGCCAGGAACGCGTCGAGGGTCAGGGGCAGGCGGCCCCGGAGGCGGGCGGCCAGCAGGAGGAGGGCGTGGATCGGGGGGCCGACCAGATGTACTGCCGCATAGGCGACGGCGAGGTGGACGACCCCGGCGAAGCCGACCAGCGTCACCGCTCCCAGGCCGCCGATGAGCGAGACGAAAACCACGCCGAGCGGCAGCAGCCAGCGGACGCCGCTCCACGCGCTCCCCACCGCCTCTCGCACGCGCTCCTCCGTGCCCTCGCCCAGCAGGAAACACCCCAGGGTGTACGCGCCGACGATCCCGACCGTGGCTCCCGGCCCAAATCCGCCGGACGGCCACAGCGGCGTGGGGTCCAGGGCGTAGCCGCACCCCATGCCGCCCCCGGCGATCGAGTAGCCGCGCGCGAAGCCGAGACGTACCAGCACGATGACCGTGCCGCCCACTACGGCCCCGTAGACGGCGGCCCCCGGCAGCGAATCGACCGCCGAAAGCCGGAACCCCGCGAGCCAGCCGCACACCGGCAACACCGCGCAGCCGACCATCTCCCGCCGCCCGGTATGGGCGACGAAGTCCTCGACCCTCGCGAGGGCGCCGGCGGCGACGACGCCGCCCACGAGTCCGATCGCGTACCACCCCCGCGGCGGGACAGGCGGATACCAGTCGCCGTACGCGAACGCGGCGCCCAGGACCATCGCCGCCGCGGGCACCAGGGCCTTGTAGCCGACCTCGCACGCTCGCCCGGCGAAGCCGAGCAATCGCTCCCCCACCCGCGCGGGCATCCGGCGCACCCTCTCGGCCACCCGTGCGGGCTCGCGCTCGCCCATCCTCCCGGCCCAGCCGAGCCCGGCGGTGGCCGCCACAAAAACGGCGAAGAACCAGGAGGCCACCTCGCCCGCCCGGTGCTCCCACCACGCCTCGGGGAAGCAGCGCGCCAGCAGCGGCGGCACCGTGAGGAGGGCCGCGCAGACCAGCGAGAGACTGGTGAAGACCGCCAGGACCACCGTGGTCCACTTGCCCACGACCACCGCCACCGAAGCGATCCCGCCGCCCGGGTCCACCAGGTGATGCAGCCACCGGTGGACCGCCCCTGGCTCGTACTCCGCCTGACGGCCGCGCACCGACCGCGCCCCCGCGACGCTCAGCCTGGCCTGCCGGGCGGCGGCGTTCGCCGCGGCCGTCGCGGTCGGGACGCAGCGCGCGAGCAGGTACTCGCGCAGCTCGTCCTCGGAGGCGAAGTCGGCGAGCGGGCGGAGGGGGCGGAGCGGGCCCGGCGGCGCGCCGTACACGGCGAAGGCGAGGCCCAGGTAGAACGGTGAGCTCAGCAGCCTTGCGACCGGCCCCGCCGCGCTGCCGCGCATCACGTCGGCCACGTCGTCCATCGGGGACGCCCGCCCGTCGGACCGCAGTTCGACATAGATACCGGCCTGGTCCGCGTCGACGCCCGCGATGCGCAGCAGCGTCGCCTCCCTCAACCAGGTCTGCTGCGCGGCGAGTTCGGCATAGCGCTCCTCGCGGCAGGTCAGTACGAGGGGGGCGCTGCCGCCCACGTACTGGTAGTGGTTCAGCTCCCGCAGCGCTTCGTGGGCCCGGTCCGAGCCGTCCGGCCCGACTTCGGCGTCCATCTCGTCCAGACCGTCCAGGACCGGGACGACGAGGCGGCGCGCGACGAGCTCCGTCGCCGCGGCGCCATCCACCTCGTACGACTTGACGAGGCTGGTGACGAGCCAGCGCTCGAGGCCGCCCTCGGCCCTGCGCAGCCGCCACCACCTGCGGACGCGCGGCGGCGGCAGGTCGCGGATCGAGAGGCGGACCGGTACCGGGGCGCCGGGGGTGCGGGCCGCCAGGAGGCGCACCACCAGATGCACCGCGAGGACCGTCTTGCCCGCGCCCGGCGGCCCGGTGACGACCAGGCGGTCCGGCGCGGCGCAGTACCACCGTGCGACGTCGGAAAGCAGTTGACGTCCCGGCGGGTTCGCGCTGCCGCTGCGGGGCTCGACGTCCACGTGCAGGTCGATGAGGTGCGCTCCGGTGCCGAGCATGTGGGTGCTCTCGGCGACCTCGACGTCCTCGACGGAGGCCGCGAGCCCGCCGAGGGCGACGGACAGTCCGTCGCTCGCCTTCTGCAGGCGCAGGGCACTGAGGCTGAGGGCCGAGCCGATCAGCAGGGCGAGCACTCCGAGCGGAAGACCGAGCACCCCCGCCACGTCCTGCGGCTGGAGCCCCTCCCCGCGCAGGGACCAGGACGCCCAGGCCCCACCCGCCAGCAGGGTCCCCACCCCGCCGCCGAACAGCCACCGCGCGCTCCCCCGACCCTGCCGCGCCCCCATGTCCCGCAGCATGCCCGAGGCCCGGCGCACGGGCCAGACCAAAGCCGGGCCGCCCCTGGTGGGGCGGCCCGGCGAGTGGTCCGGCGGGTGATTCGCTACCGGTACCGAACGTGCGACTCAGCGCTGGAGCTGCGACTCCCGGCCCGGTGCGCGGTCCTCGGAGGGACCCTCGCCGTCGGTCGGCGCCACGGACTCATCGCCCCGGCCCTTGCGCGGCAGCAACACCGCGACAAGGACCGTTCCGACGCCGAGGATGCCCGCGCCGATGAGGCTGGTGTGGGCCACCGCGTCCGAGAACGCGGAGCCGACCGCGTCCGCCATCTTGCCCGCGCCCTGCGCGAGTTGGTCGGCCTGCCCCTTGAGCTGGGCGGCCTGCTGCTGCGAGCTCGCGTGGGCCGCCTTCTCGGCCGCTGCCTGCGCCTTCTCGCCGATGCCCTGCGCCACCGCGTAGCCCGCGCCGACCGAGTCCTGCGCGGTGTCGAGCGTGCCGGCCGGCAGCTTCGTCCCGGAGGCCTCGGCCGCGTCCGCCAGCTTCGAGGAGTACGAACTGGCGAGCACCGAGCCGAGGATGGCGATGCCGAGCGAGCCGCCGAGCTCCAGGGAGGTGTCGTTGACCGCGCCGCCGACGCCCAGTTCGGACTCGGGGAACGCGCCCATGATGGCGTCGGTGCAGGGCGAGAGCGCGAGGCCGATCGCCAGGCCGAGGATGATCAGCGGGGCCACGAAGTCCCCGTACGAGGAACCGGCGTCCACCCGCGTGAGCAGCGCGAGCGCCACGGTGCCCGCGACCATGCCCGCCGACACCGTGATCTTCATGCCGATGCGCGGGGTCAGGTAACCCGTCAGCGCCGACCCGACGAAGACCGCGCCCGCGAGCGGCAGCATGCGCACGCCCGTCTCCAGCGGGTTGTAGCCGAGTACGAACTGCAGGTGCTGCGTGAGGTAGTAGAACGCGCCGAAGACCGCGAGGAAGAAGAGCGCCACCGCGAGGTTCGAGCCTGCGAAGCGGCGGTCGAGGAAGCGGCGGACGTTCAGGATCGGGTGCGGGTGGCGGAGCTCCCAGACCACGAAGGCCAGCAGGCCCACGCCCGCGACGACCGCCGCCGAGACCGCCTTCGCGTCCCAGCCGAAGTGCGGGCCCTGAATGATCATGTAGACCAGCGCGCCGGTCCAGACGACGGAGAGCAGACCGCCGACGTAGTCGATCCGGTCGTGGTGCCCGGCCTTGGACGGCGGGATGAGTACGAACGCGCCGACGATGGCGAGCGCGGCGACCGGCACGTTGATCAGGAAGGTCGACGACCAGCCGTGGTCCTCCAGGAGCGCGCCCGCGACCAGCGGCCCCGCCGCGATGGCGAGACCCGCGGTGGCGGTCCACAGCACGATGGCCTTGGCCCGCTCGGCGCGCGGGAACGTCGCGGCGAGCAGCGACAGCGTGGCGGGCATGATCATCGCCGCGCCGAGGCCCATCACCGCGCGGGAAGCGATGACCCCGCCCGAACTCTCGACGAGCGAGCCCGCGACCGAGCCCGCGCCGAACACGACGAGGCCGAGCACGAGCGCGCCGCGGCGGCTGTACTTGTCGCCGATCGCGCCGAGCAGCAGCATCAGCGCGGCGTACGGGACGGTGTATCCGTCGATGACCCACTGCAGGTCGGAGCTGGAGAGCCCGAGGTCCTTGGTCATGTCGGGGGCGGCGACGGTCAGCGCCGTATTCGCCATCACGATGATCAGCAGACTCAGGCACAGCACGCCCAGCGCCCACCAGCGCCGCGCGTACGGCTGCTTCATCTCCTCGACCGGTTGCTTCATGACGAGAGCCACCGAAGCCTCACCCTTCCATGCTCCAAGTACGTTCTGCCTGCCGGTGACCTTGCACAGCACTGTGCAATTACACACGACTGTGCAACTTACGCCATTGCACACCGCCGTGCAAAACAGGGCAGAGACGGCGGAGCGGCCCTGGGCTCAAGCCCGGAAACCACCCGCGGAACCCGCATGCACAATGGAGCCCATGAGCCGAGCCGACGCCAACCGCCGCCGCATCCTGGAGGTGGCCCTCGCCGAGCTGCTGCGCGATCCGGACGCCTCCATGGACCAGATCGCGCGCGCCGCGGGCGTCGTGCGCAGGACGGTGTACGGCCACTTCCCCAGCCGGGAGGCGCTGATCGGCGCGCTCATCGACGGCGCGGCCGAGGCGGTCGCCGCGGCCCATGCCTCCGGGCGCGCACGGTCGGACGACCCCGCCGAATCGCTCGCCCACTCGATGGTCGCCGTCTGGGAGATCGCCGACGGCTACCGCCTGCTCATCGCCCTCGCCCAGCGCAGCGTCGCGATGGAGGGCATCAGACAGCGCCTCGCCCCGGTCCGCGCGGAGTGCGTGAACGTCCTCCGCCACGGCCTGGAGCAGGGCGCGTTCACCTCACCCCTGCCGCCCGCCGCCCTCGCGTACGTGCACGAACAGCAGCTCTTCGGCCTGATGGAGGCCGTCAACGACGGCCTGCTCGCCCCGCAGCACGCGGGCCGGGCCGCGGCATCGACGGCACTCATGTCGGCGGGGGTTCCGGCGGAACGGGCGCGGGAGATCGTGGCGTCTCTGTCGTGACTCCGGCCGGGGATATGACACAGGCGCTCAGAGCGAGGACGACGACTCCGACTCGCCCGGCGGGGCGTCCCCCGCGTCGGCCCCTGCCGTCCCCTCCGCCGGTGGAAGTCCCGCCCTCGCGCGCATGATGTCGGCTCTCGCGTGGATCAGGAGAGCGATGGCCTTGACCACGGCGGCGCCGCCCGTGCCGATCGCGAGGACCATTCCGCTGACCGCCGTGATGATCTGGCCCGTCTCGGACGGCTCGAACTGGAGGCCCGCGTGGACGTCCAGGATTCCGGCGGTGATTTCGTGGGTGAGGAAGAAGGCGAGGATCGAAAGTGCCGCGAGGGCCGCGATGAGGGCCGCGTCCGTACGGCGGCGTCTGCGCCGCGCCAGGTACGCGTTCTGACGGTCATGAGCGGCCGACTTCCGGCCCGCCGGGTGGCTGGGGATCAGTACGTGGTGACCGAATTCGTTTCCCCACACTCGTAGGAGAGGGATCAGGCGGGGCCTGGCGGAGCGTATCCGGTCCAGCCCCACGTCTCCCGCTTCGTACTCCCCCAGTGCGTGAGCTGCCTCTCGTGGCACCAGAGTGACGGACAGAAAGTCCTCTGCCTGGTCCGAGAGCATCAGGTCTTCCATGGTCACCCTCCCCTCGACCGAGGTGCCCCGCATCGAGATCCCCCGCTTGAACTCGACGTCTTCCAGCGAGCAGGCCCCACTGATCGCCGCCATGTCCAGGTCCAGCCGCGGGGCGCAGACGCTGCCCTTAATGGAGAGGTCTTGAATCCGCGTCACCGACAGGCACACTGCATTTCCGGTGAAGACGGCTTGACGGAAGGCCACGTTGACCATTCTCGCCTGGTGAAAAGATACGGATCCGTCAAATCGGGAATGATCGAAGCGGACGTCATCACGGAATGTCGCCCTTCCCCACAGGGCTCTCTGCGCGAACCAGGCCCCCTCGAATTCCGTGCGCCCCCAGAACCGTGCGGCGGTGAACACACCTGCTCCGGTGAAGTTCGAGCCCGAGAAATGAGTGGCCCCATAGAAATCCGCCTCGTCGAAGTAGGCGTTCCCGGAGAAACGGGCCTCCTCGAACAAGGCGTTGCCGCTGAACGTCACCCCGGTGAAGCGGGCCTCACCCGTGAACGTCGCCCCGACGAAGCCCGCCTGCCCGAACCGGCAGCTCCGGCTCGCAGGGTCGTACAGGGCCCTTTTCAGAGCACCCAGCAGCTCGGCGTCGAAGCTCGTGCCCCGGTGGTCCACGTCATCGCCCGGCCGCAAGCCCTCGAAGTAGGCGTTCCGCGCGTCCGCGTCCAGGTGCGCCAGGCACACGCCCCGGCGCACCACTTCCCCACCGCACCCCACGCCCGCACTCCGGCCAGCGGGTGGGCATTGAGATCGTCATGGTCTGATCACACCAAGACGAGAAGCCCGGCCGCAGGGATTTCGCGGATCACCGCGCCCTCACGGCTACGGCTACGGCTACGGCTACGGCTACGGCTACGGCCACAGCTACACCTTCAACGGCGCCTTGCCGTCGTCACGCTGCTCCGGCACCGGGTCCACGTCACGCGCGTCCGACGGCGCGGCGACCTCGTGCCCGTCGTCCACCAACGTACGTTCGTCGAAGGGCAGTTGACCGGCGAGGACCGCCGTGACCCGCTCCTTGTCGACCTCCTTGGTCCAGGTGCCGATCAGCAGCGTGGCGACGGCGTTGCCCGCGAAGTTGGTGAGGGCACGCGCCTCGCTCATGAAGCGGTCGACGCCGATGATCAGGCCGACCCCGTCGACAAGCGCGGGCTTGTGCGACTGGAGCCCGCTCGCGAGGACCGCGATGCCCGAACCGGAGACGCCCGCCGCGCCCTTCGACGCGATCATCATGAAGAGCAGCAGCGAGATCTGCTCACCGACGCCGAGCGGCTGGTGCATGGCCTCGGCGATGAAGAGCGAGGACATGGTCAGGTAGATCATGGTGCCGTCGAGGTTGAAGGAGTAGCCGGTCGGCACGGTGATGCCGACGACCGGGCGGCTGACTCCCAGGTGCTCCATCTTCGCGATGAGCCGCGGCAGCGCGGACTCGGAGGACGAGGTGGAGAGGATGAGCAGGAACTCGCGGCCCAGGTACTTGAGCAGCTTGAAGAGGTTGACCCCGGTCACGAGCCGCACCAGCGTGCCGAGTACCACCACGATGAACAGGGCGCAGGTGACGTAGAACCCGATCATGATCGTGGCGAGCGCCTTGAGCGCGTCGACGCCGGTCTCGCCGATGACGGCCGCCATCGCGCCGAACGCGCCGATCGGAGCCGCCCACATGATCATGCCGAGGACCCGGAAGACCAGCTTCTGGATGTGCTCGATGCCGCGCAGCACCGGCTCGCCGGAGCGGCCCATGGCCTGCAGCGCGAAGCCCACGAGCAGCGCCACGAGCAGCGTCTGGAGGACTTCGCCCGCGGTGAAGGCGGAGACGAGCGTCTTCGGGATGATGCCGAGCGCGAAGTCGACGAGCCCCTTGTCCGCCTCCTTGGCCGCCGTGTGGCCCGCGCCCTTCTCGGACTCGGTGATGTCCATGCCCGAACCCGGGTGCAGGATGTTGCCGACGATGAGGCCGATGGCGAGCGCTACGACGGACATCGCCATGAAGTAGGCGAGCGCGAGGCCACCCACCTTGCCGACCTTGGCGGCCTTGCGCACCGAGCCGACGCCGAGAACGATCGTGCAGAAGATGATCGGCGAGATCATCATCTTGATCAGGCTCACGAAACCCGCGCCGACCGGCTTGAGGTCCTTGGCGAAGTCCGGCCAGATGAACCCGACGGCGATGCCGATCAGTACGGCGCCGATGACGGCGAGGTAGAGGTAGTGCGTGCGGTCCCGCTTGGCTGCGGGCTGCGCTTGTGGGTCGGCCGTGGTGGTCACGGGGCCCTCCTTGAACGACGTCGTCGGCGTTGTGGTGCCTCAGGTGGCTCTGGTGCCTTCGGTACGTGCGGCTCACGTTCCGCGTGATCGGCCCACGTCCCGCGTGATCGGGCTTACGCCCCTGCGTGACCGGCTCCCGTCCCGGGCGATCCCGGTGACTATCTCCCGGCCTGTGAGGGCGGTCACCCTTGCGTTCATTTAGTTCGCACTTATACGACCGCTTGTACGAGGAGGCAGACTGGCACCATGTCCCGCACCCCTCCCGGCCGCCCGCGCCGACTGCCGCGCAGCCTGGCGGGCCAGCTCTTCGCGATGCAGATCGTGCTGGTCGCGGTGGTGGTCGCCGGGTGCGCGCTCTTCACGTATCTGAGCGACAAGCACCAGGGCGAGGAGAGCGCGCACCGACAGGCGACCGCGGCGGCGCGCGCGGTCGCGGACTCCCCCTCGGTACGGGAGGCGATCCGCGGCGGCGACCCGTCGAAGGAACTCCAGCCGTACGCGGCACGGGTGCAGCGCGACACGGGCGTCGACTTCGTCACGATCATGGACCGGCGCGGCATCCGCTGGACCCACCCGGACGAGCGCCGCATCGGCGAACGCTTCCTCGGCCACCGGGCGGCCGCGCTCCGCGGCCGGACCTTCACGGAGACGTACACGGGGACGCTGGGCCCGTCGGTGCGCGTCGTCACCCCCGTATGGGCCGGTCCCGCCGCCGGGGACGGCCGCATCGTCGGGCTCGTGAGCGCCGGGATCACCATCGAGGAGATCACCGCGAAGGCCCGCGGCCAGCTCGTCGCGCTGCTCGGCGTCGCGGCGGCGGCCCTCGTACTCGGCGGCATCGGTACGTACGTCATCAACGCCCGCCTGCGCCGCAGCACCCACGGCATGAACGCCGGGGAACTGAGCCGCATGCACGACTACCACGAGGCCGCGCTGCACGCGGTGCGCGAGGGCCTCGTGATGCTGGACGGACAGCGGCGGATCGCGCTCATCAACGACGGCGGCCGTGAACTGCTCGGCGTCCCCGACGGCCCCGCCATCGGCCGCAACGTCGCCGAGCTCGGACTCCCCGCGCCCTTGACCGGCGCGCTGCTCGCCACGGAGCCCCGGGTCGACGAGCTGCACCTGACCGCCGACCGCGTGGTGGTCGTCAACACCTCCCCCGTGACGGGCGGCGAGCGGCGCGGCACGGTGGTCACCCTGCGCGACCACACCGAACTCCAGGCGCTCGCCGGGGAGCTGGACTCCGAGCGCGGCTTCACGCGGGCGCTGCGCTCGCAGGCCCACGAGGCGGCGAACCGCCTCCACACGGTGGTGTCCCTCATCGAGCTCGGCCGTGCGGACGAGGCCGTCGACTTCGCCACCGCCGAGCTGGAGCTGGCCCAGGCGCTCACCGACCAGGTCGTCGCCGCCGTCAACGAGCCCGTTCTCGCGGCTCTGCTGCTCGGCAAGGCGGCGCAGGCGAACGAGCACGGCGTGGAGCTGGTCGTCTCGGCCGACAGCAGCATCGACGACGGCATGCTCCCAGAGGCCCTCTCCGCCCGCGACCTGGTGACGGTGCTCGGCAACCTCATCGACAACGCGGTCGACGCGGCACAGGGATCGCACGTGGCCCGGGTCACCGTCACGGCACGGGCGGACGAGGCGGGCCTCCTCCTGCGCGTCGCGGACACGGGTCCGGGCGTCGACCCGGCCCAACGCCGCTCGGTCTTCGAACGCGGCTGGTCGACGAAGGCGCCGACGGGCCGCGGCCTCGGCCTGGCCCTGGTCCATCAGACGGTCACCCGTAACGGCGGCACACTGACGGTCCGGGAGTCGGCGGAGGAGGGCGGAGGAGCGGAGTTCGAGGTGACACTGAGAGCGACCACCCGGCCTACGCCTTCCGCTGCCACCACTGCCACCGCCACCACCGCTGCGCCCACGGGTGACGGAACCGACCAGGAAGGCGTCCAGTGATCCGCGTTCTCGTCGTCGAGGACGACCCCGTCGCGGCAGACGCCCACGTCCTCTACGTGAACCGCGTCCCCGGCTTCGAGGCCATCGACCGCCCCGCCCACTCCGCCGCCGAGGCCCGCCGCGTCCTCGACCGCACCCCGGTCGACCTGATCCTCCTGGACCTACACCTCCCCGACGGCCACGGCCTCCAGCTGGCCCGCTCCCTGCGCGCGGCCGGGCACCCCACGGACGTGATCGCGGTGACCTCGGCCCGCGACCTGGCGGTCGTCCGCGAGGGCGTCTCCCTCGGCGTCGTCCAGTACGTCCTGAAGCCCTTCACCTTCGCCACCCTGCGCGACCGCCTCACCCGTTACGCCGAGTTCCGCACCGCCGCCGCCGACGGCGAGGCCACCGGTCAGGACGAGGTGGACCGCGCGCTCGCCACCCTGCGCGCGCCGGGCCCCGCCGCCCTGCCGAAGGGCCTCAGCGGGCCCACCCTCGAACGCGTCATCCACACCCTGCGCGCCGCCCCCGAGGGCCTGACCGCCACCGCGGCGGCCCAGTCGGCCGGTCTGTCCCGCATCACCGCGCGCCGCTACCTGGAGCATCTGGTCGACACGGCGCGCGCCGCCCGCAGCCCGCAGTACGGCCATGTCGGCCGCCCCGAACTCGTCTACCGCTGGCTCGCCGCGGGCGACTGAGAGCCTGTGTCACCTCCCCGGCGGGCGCCCTCTTCCCACCCCGGGCGCCTCACCAACGTACGTCCGATAACAACGTTGTCACGTTGCTGAAAAGCATCAATTCACAGCCCCCGCAGGGGCATTGACCTTGCTCGGAGCGCGCCCGTACGTTCACCGGGCAACCCGCGTGGCGAACCGGCCGCGTCGGTCAGTAGGAGGTCGTGCCCGTGCGCCCCACCACCACCCCCCTGCTCCTCACCGCCTCCGCCCTGCTCGCCGCCGGCACCCTCACCGCGTGCGGCGGCGGCTCAGGCGACGACCCCGACACCGTGAAGGTCTCCTTCAAGCAGTCCACGGACAACAAGATCAAGGTCATGGACACCTACCTGGAAGGGGTCAAGAAGCAGTTCGAGAAGGAGAATCCCGGCAAGAAGGTCAAGCTGGTGCCGATCAAGGCGCCGGACTCCGAGTACTACACCAAGCTGCAACAGATGATGCGCTCCCCGAAGACCGCACCCGACCTGGTCTACGAGGACACCTTCCTCATCAACTCGGACATCACCAGCGGGTACTTGAAGCCGCTCGATCCCTACCTGGACAAGTGGCGGGACTGGGACCAGTTCATCGAGACGGCGAAGACGGCGGCGAAGGCGGCCGACGGCAAGACGTACGGCGTGCCGGACGGGACGGACACCCGCGGCCTCTGGTACGACAAGGCCATCTTCAAGAAGGCGGGCCTGCCCGCGAACTGGCAGCCCAAGACCTGGGACGAGGTCCTCGACGCGGCCCGCACGGTCAAGGAGAAGGTCCCTGACGTCACCCCGCTCAACGTCTACACCGGGAAACCGGCGGGCGAGGCGGCGACGATGCAGGGCTTCGAGATGCTCGCGTACGGCACGGGCGAGGACCCGCTCTACGACCCCGGATCGAAGAAGTGGATCACGGGCAGCAAGGGGTTCGAGGACTCCCTGAAGTTCGTGGAGACCGTCTACGAGGAGAAGCTCGGCCCGGACGTCTCGGACGCCCTCGACCCGAACTTCCCCACCCGCGTCCGCGGGGAGCTGCTGCCCGAGGGCAAGCTGGCGATCAACCTCGACGGCTCGTGGCTGCCGCAGGACTGGGGCAAGGGCGCGGGCCACGAGTGGCCCGAGTGGTCGCGGAAGCTGGGCCTCGCGGCCATGCCGACGCAGCACGGCCAGGCGCCCGGCAAGGTGAGCATGTCGGGCGGCTGGACCTGGTCGGTCCCGGCCAAGGCGGACAACCCCGACCTGGCGTTCAAGTTCATCGAGACCATGCAGACCAAGGCCAACGCCAAGAAGTGGTACATCGCCAACTCGGGGATCGCGGTCCGCAAGGACGTCGCGGCCGACCCGGCGTACGTGAAGGCGCAGCCCGGCATCAAGTTCTTCACCGACCTGGTCTCCTCGACGCACTACCGGCCCGCCTACCCCGCGTATCCGAAGGTCTCCACGGCGATCCAGGAGGCGATGGAGACGGTGACGACGGGCGACGGCTCGGTGGAGGACGCGGCGAAGGGGTACGCCGAGGAGGTCGATTCGGCGACGGACGGCGAGGTCGTGGAGAAATAGCGGCACGGGCAGGCCGTACCGCCCTCGCGACCAGAGAGTGAGTCCCGTACGTGACTACCGCATCCCCCGCGGGCCCCGGCGGCGTCGCCAAGACGTCGCCGGGCCGCCCGGCCGCCGCCCCGCCGGACACCCGGGCCCGGATCCGCCGGGGCCTGCTCCGGGCCCTGCCCGTCTCCCCCGCCGTCATCCTGCTCGTCCTCTTCCTCGCGGGCCCGATCGGCTACTGCGCGTACATCGCCTTCACCGATCTCCAGCTCACCGGCCAGGCCGAGTCGAGCTTCGTGGGGTTCGACAACTTCCGTGAGGCATTCGGTGACGAGCGGTTCATCAACGCCGTCTGGCTCACCCTCGTCTTCACGGTCCTGTCCTCCCTCATCGGCCAGAACACCCTGGGCCTGGCCCTCGCCTCCCTCATGCAGCGCGCGTCCAAGCCGGTCCGCACCCTCACCGGCGCGATCGTCGTCACGGCCTGGGTCCTGCCGGAGGTCGTCGCGGGCTTCCTGCTGTACGCCTTCTTCCGCCGCGAGGGCACCCTGAACGCGGTGCTCGACTTCCTCCATCTCCCGTCCCAGAAGTGGATGTTCACCCTGCCGATCCTGGCGGTGTCGTTCGCGAACGTCTGGCGGGGCACGGCCTTCTCGATGCTCGTCTACTCGGCCGCCCTGAACGAGATCCCCAAAGAGATCACCGAGGCCGCGGAGGTCGACGGCGCGAGCGGCTGGCGGAAGATGTGGCACATCACGCTGCCGATGATCCGCCGCTCGATCGGCACCAACCTCATGCTCAACACCCTCCAGACGCTCTCCGTCTTCGGGCTGATCTGGGTGATGACGCGCGGCGGCCCGGGAAACGACAGCCAGACGCTCCCGCTCTTCATGTACGAGCAGGCCTTCCAGAAAAGCATGATCGGCTACGGCACCGCCGTGGCCCTGCTGCTCCTCCTGGTCGGCTCCCTCTTCTCCCTCGTCTACATGCGCCTGCTGCGTACGGAGGTCTGAGTGGCCGTCGATGACAGTTCACACGCGGCGCCTTCGCGCACGCTCCGGACGCGCCGCACCAAGCACCGGCTCGCGGCCGACGCGGGGCTGCTGTTCGTGGCCGCGGCGTTCGTGCTCCCGCTCGCCTGGGTGGTCCTCTCGTCCTTCGACCCGAAGGCGGACCTCAGGGTGCGGGTCCCCGACAGCCTCACCCTCGACAACTACGACCAGGTACTCACCCCCGAGATCACCTTCACCCCGCTCCTCAACAGCCTCCTGCTGTGCGGCGGCGGCACGCTGCTCACGGTGGTCTGCGCGGCCCTCGCCGCCTACCCGCTCTCGCGCTACCGCTCCCGCCTGAACCGCCCCTTCATGCTGACGATCCTCTTCGCGACGAGCCTGCCGATCACCGCGATCATGGTTCCGGTTTACGCCCTCTTCGTCCAGGTCGACCTGATCGACACGATGCAGGGCACGATCTTCTTCTTCGCCGCGTCCCAACTCCCGTTCGCCATCTGGCTGATGAAGAACTTCATGGACGGCGTGCCCAAGGAGCTCGAAGAGGCGGCGTGGACCGACGGCGCGTCGTCCTTCCAGTCCCTCCTGCGGATCGTGCTCCCGCTGATGGGTCCCGGCGTGGCCGTGGTGACGGTCTTCTCCTTCGTCATGATGTGGGGCAACTTCTTCGTCCCCTTCATGCTCCTGCTCACCCCGGAGCAGATGCCCGCCTCGGTCAGCATCAACGACTTCTTCGGCAACAAGGGGACCGTGGTCTACGGCCAGCTCGCCGCGTTCTCCATCCTCTACTCCACGCCGGTGATCCTCTTGTACGTCCTGATCTCGCGGAAGCTCGGCGGCGGATTCGCCCTGGGCGGGGCGGTGAAGGGCTGAAAACAGGCTTCCCCCGCGGACACAGAACTGTGACATGAGTTCGCGCCGATACGTCCCCGGCGCCCCATTCGTGGCTACACATCTCCCTGGTATCGGGCCCTGCTCCGCACTAGCGTGCTGAACTCGCGCCCTCCCCCCACCTCGCCAGGAGCCGACAGTGAACCGCCCTCTCCGCCTCGCGGCGGCCGCCCTCACCGCGGCCGCGGCCCTGCTCCTGACGTCCTGCGGCAGCGACGACGACACGTCCAAGGACGACGACAAGATCGCCGGTGCGGACCAGGGGGACGGCAAGAAATCGACGCCGCCGGACGAGCCCGCGCAGGACGTCGCGGAGCGGCCGAGGATCGAGCTTCCGTCGGACCTGACGTACGAGTTCGAGTGGAACAAGACCGGTGACAAGAAGAAGGACGCCGTCCTGGCCGACACCGAGCAGTACCTGAAGGCCGTCGACCTGGCGATCGCCGAGCAGAAGCCCCTGCACAAGGCCTACCGGTTCTACTCCGAGGGCGAAGCCGCGGCCGGCAGCCAGAAGTTCGTGCAGGAGTACGTCAAGTACAAGGACCGGATCACCGGCACCAAGCGCTACTTCAACGCCCGGGTGGACCTCACGGGCGGCAGGACGGCAGGCGTCGTCTACTGCGAGGACCAGCGCAAGGCGCACAACAAGAGCCTGAAGACGGGGAAGACCGCGAAGGCGGCGGCGCCGTCCAAGGACGACTTCGTGCTCTACAGCAGCCGACTGCACGTGAACGATCAGGGCGTCTGGGTCACCGAGACGACCACATCCGACCGGGGGAACGACACATGCCAGCCATGAGCAGGAAGCCACTCAAGCCCCTCAAGCCCCTCAAGCCACTCAGGCCACTCATTGCCGCCGGAGCCGTGGCGATGGCCGCGGCGCTGCTGCTCCCGGCGCCCGCGGCCGCGCGCACCGGCCACGGCGGCACCGCGAACGGCGACGCCCAGGGCCCCACCGAGGACGGCGGTGACGGCTCGCTGCTTGCCACCGCGGGCGGCATCCGCTACGACGACTCCAAGAACGGCTCGGGCCCCAAGGCCGGGCCCATCGCCCCCGCGGGCGACTACAGCCCGCCGCCCTGCTGGTACGGCCCCACCTACACCCCCGCCCAGTTCAAGAAGGAGCGCGAGGCGATCTGGTCGGTCGACTCCACGGGCGCCCAGTGGGACCTGGAGCAGCGCAAGCGCTACGTCAAGGGCGAGCCGTACAAGAACTTCAACCTCGACAAGGCCGGCAAGGGCTACTGGTGGACCGCGTTCCCCAACAAGACGTACCCGCCCGGCTGGGACAAGTGCACCAAGGAGACCTTCTGGGTCGACGAGAACGAGCCGCCGCCCGCCGACCTCCCCGCCCTCGACCCGGAGATCCTGGCGAAACTCGCGTACGCCAGGATCCGCGTCCCCGGCACCGAGGTGAAGCTGGCCCCCGACGCCGCGACCAAGGTGAACCTGCCCACCTGGGCCTGGCTGGACGGCGCGGAGTTCAAGCCGGTGTCGGTCACGGCCAGGGTCGATGTCCTCGGCATCGAGGCGACGACGACCGCCGAACCCGTCTCCCTCAAGATCGACCCCGGCACCGCGGACGCGGAGACGTACCCCGCGGACGGTGTCTGCGACCTCGTCGGCGACAAGATCGGCACGCCCTACGCCAAGGGCAAGGCCAAGGAGACCCCGCCCTGCGGCGTGAAGTACCTGCGCTCCTCGGGCGAAGGATCGTACCCGCTGAAGGCCACGGTGACGTGGAAGATCCACTGGACGGGCACCGGTGTGAACGGCGAACAGCAGCTGCCCGACGGCGAGTTCGGCGCCGAGCAGGACGTGGTGGTGCAGGAGGTCCAGTCCGTCAACCGCTGACGCGAGACGGTCCGCCGGGCCGGGTGCGCGCGGTTCCGGCAGCCGTACCTTCCCACCAATCAGCAACCTCGTAGAAACACACCGTAGTCACCGACCCCGCAGGCGCCTACGGTGTGCCCGTGCAATCGAGCCAACCGCCGCACCAGCCGACGCCTCCCTTCAACTTCCCCGCCGCCCGGCGCCTGCGGGAGGCGCTCGGGATGGCGCACGGCCATGTCGCCTACGGGATGCGGGCCAGTTACGGCCTCGCGTACGTCACCGCCGACACCATCGCCTCCTGGGAGCGGGGGCTCTCCGCGCCGACCTCCGCCGAGCTCACCGCGCTGGCCGCCACCCTGTGGTGCTCGCCGGGGGATCTGATGGGGGCCGCGCGGACCCTGCGCGAGCACCGGCTCGCGCGCGGGCTCGCACCGGAGGACGTGGCGCGCGAGGCGGGCGTGGAGATCCAGTCGTATCTGCGCATGGAGGAGACCGGTACCTGGCGCGGCAACGAGCGGCAGTCCGCCGCCCTGGCCCGGGTCCTGGCCCTTTCAGCGGCCGACTTCGTCACGGTGACAGGGCGGGCCGACGCGCTCGCCGAGCTGCTGCGCAGCGCCGTCACGACGCGGTGGCAGGGATACGTGCGGCCGGTGGCCAAGCTGCTGCCGGTGGAGAAGCGGCACGTCGAGGGCGCGCTGCGGCAGATGCACGAGGACTACCAGTCCCGGATGACGCGCACGCTGAGCTGGGGCGGCGGGGCCGGTTCCGACGCGTCCGGGGAGGCCGGACGGGACTTCCTTGAGCGGATCCTCGAACACTTCTGGTCGCTGGTACGGGGCGGGCGGGGCTGAGATCCCGCCCGCCCCGGGCCGACGAGGGTACGGGGGCCTAGAAGACCGACTCCGCCTCGTCCATCCGGTCCTTCGGGACCGTCTTCAGCTCCGTGACGGCCTCCGCGAGCGGCACCATCGTGATGTCCGTGCCGCGCAGCGCCGTCATCCTGCCGTAGTCGCCGCGGTGCACCGCCTCGACCGCGTGCCAGCCGAAGCGGGTCGCGAGGACGCGGTCGTACGCGGTGGGGGTGCCGCCGCGCTGGACGTGGCCGAGGATGACCGGCTTGGCCTCCTTGCCGAGCCGGGCCTCCAGCTCGTACGCCAGGGCCGTGCCGATGCCCTGGAAGCGCTCGTGGCCGAACTGGTCGATCGCGCCCTTGCCGTAGTTCATCGTGCCGTCCTGCGGGTGCGCGCCCTCGGCGACGCAGATCACCGCGAACTTCTTGCCGCGCGAGAAGCGCTCCTCGACGAGGGCGACCAGGTCGGCGGGGTCGAAGGGACGCTCCGGCAGGCAGATGCCGTGCGCGCCGCCGGCCATGCCGGACTCCAGGGCGATCCAGCCCGCGTGGCGGCCCATGACCTCCACCACCATCACGCGCTGGTGGGACTCGGCGGTGGTCTTGAGGCGGTCCATCGCCTCGGTGGCCACGCCGACCGCCGTGTCGAAGCCGAAGGTGCGGTCGGTGGAGGAGATGTCGTTGTCGATCGTCTTGGGGACGCCGACGACCGGCACGCCCGCGTCGGACAGCAGGCGGGCCGCCGTCAGGGTGCCTTCGCCGCCGATCGGGATGAGCGCGTCGAAGCCGCTCTTCTCGATGAGTTCCTTGGCGTTGTCGCAGGCCGCGCGGAAGCGGGCGCGCTCCAGGCGGGACGAGCCGAGGATGGTGCCGCCGCGGGCGAGGATGCCGCTGACGGCGTTCAGGTCGAGGGCGCGGTAGCGCCCGTCGAGCAGGCCCGCGTAGCCGTCCTCGAAGCCGATGACCTCGTCGCCGTAATGCGTCACGGCGCGGTGCACGACCGACCGGATCACTGCGTTGAGGCCGGGGCAGTCGCCGCCCGCGGTGAGAATTCCGATACGCATCGCGCTGTGTCTCCTGCTCGCTGCTGGTACTTGTGAGCCGATCCGATTGTTCCATGGCCACAAAGGGGTCGCCGCTCACGGATGTCCGACGGATGTCTGATCGAGGGGCGGGCAGGGACCTTGGTACCGCCTCTGCCGGGCCTTTCGTCCGGCGGGCCGTCTATTCAGCCGCAGAGGTATTGTCAAGAGGGCACAGCCGCGATATCGGATAATTTGTCCAGCTCGCCCGGCAGCCGCGCCGGGTCCGCGGACAGCGACGGAAGCGAAGAAGGGGAGCACGCGTGACGCGCAGCGTGTACGTGACCGGGATCGACCGGGGCGACGGTCGCCAGGTCGTCGAACTGGGAGTCATGGAGCTCCTCACCCGCCAGGTCGACCGGGTCGGGGTCTTCCGGCCGCTCGTCCACGACGGCCCCGACCGCCTCTTCGATCTGCTGCGGGCGCGCTACCGCCTCTCGCAGGACGCGACGACCGTGTACGGCATGGACTACCACGAGGCGTCGGCGCTCCAGGCCGAGCAGGGCACCGACGAACTGGTCTCCCGGCTCGTCGACCGGTTCCACCGGGTCGCGAGGGATTATGAAGTCGTTCTCGTCCTCGGCACGGACTTCGCCGCCACCCAGCTGCCGGACGAGCTCGCGCTGAACGCCCGCCTCGCCAACGAGTTCGGCGCCTCCGTGCTGCCCGTGGTCGGCGGCAAGAACCAGACGGCCGAGTCGGTGCGCGCCGAGACGCGGAACGCCTACCGCGCGTACGACTCGCTCGGCTGCGACGTCCTCGCGATGATCACCAACCGGGTGGCCCCGGCCGACCGCGACGAGATCCACGCCCCCCTGAAGGCCCGCCTCCCCGTCCCCTGCTACGTCCTGCCCGACGAGGCCGCGCTCTCCGCGCCCACGGTCGCGCAGATCACCCACGCCCTCGGCGGCCGCGTGCTGCTCGGCGACGACTCGGGGCTCGCGCGCGACGCCCTGGACTTCGTCTTCGGCGGCGCCATGCTGCCGAACTTCCTGAACGCCCTGACGCCGGGCTGCCTGGTGGTCACCCCCGGCGACCGCGCCGACCTCGTGGTGGGCTCGCTCGCCGCGCACAGCGCGGGGACGCCGCCCATCGCGGGCGTCCTGCTGACCCTGAACGAGCAGCCGGGCCCGGAGATCCTCACCCTCGCCGACCGCCTCGCGCCCGGCACGCCGGTGATCGCGGTCTCCGGCGGGTCCTTCCCCACGGCGGCCGAGCTCTTCGCGCTCGAAGGCAAGCTGAACGCGGCGACGCCCCGCAAGGCGGAGACCGCCCTCGGCCTCTTCGAGCGGTACGTCGACACCGCGGACCTCCTGGTCCGTGTCTCGGCGCCGAGCAGCGACCGGCTCACGCCGATGATGTTCGAGCACAAGCTCCTTGAGCAGGCCCGCTCCGACCGGCGTCGCGTCGTGCTGCCCGAGGGCACCGAGGAGCGGGTGCTGCGCGCCGCCGACGTGCTCCTGCGCCGCGGCGTCTGCGACCTGACGCTGCTCGGCACGGTCGAGCAGATCCGCAAGAAGGCCGCGGACCTCGGCGTGGACCTCGCCGACTCCGAGCTGATCGACCCGCAGACCTCCGAGCTGCGGGACCGTTTCGCCGCCAAGTACGCGGAGCTGCGCTCCCACAAGGGCGTCACCCTCGAGCTCGCGCACGACGTGGTGGCGGACGTGAACTACTTCGGCACGCTGATGGTCCAGGAGGGGCTCGCCGACGGCATGGTGTCGGGCTCCGTGCACTCCACGGCCGCGACCATCCGGCCCGCCTTCGAGATCATCAAGACCAAGCCGGACGCCTCGATCGTCTCGTCGGTGTTCTTCATGTGCCTCGCCGACAAGGTGCTCGTGTACGGCGACTGCGCGGTCAACCCGGACCCCGATGCCGTGCAGCTCGCGGACATCGCCGTCCAGGCCGCCGCCACCGCCCAGCAGTTCGGGGTCGAGCCGCGCATCGCGATGCTCTCGTACTCGACGGGCACGTCCGGTTCGGGCGCCGACGTCGACAAGGTGCGCGAGGCCACCGAGCTGGTGCGCGAGCAGCGCTCCGACCTGAAGATCGAGGGGCCGATCCAGTACGACGCCGCCGTGGAGCCCTCCGTCGCGGCCACCAAGCTGCCCGGGTCGGACGTCGCGGGCCAGGCCAGCGTGCTGATCTTCCCGGACCTGAACACCGGCAACAACACCTACAAGGCCGTGCAGCGCTCGGCCGGCGCGATCGCCGTCGGCCCGGTCCTGCAGGGCCTGCGCAAGCCCGTGAACGACCTCTCCCGCGGCGCGCTCGTCCAGGACATCGTCAACACCGTCGCCATCACCGCCATCCAGGCCCAGGCGCAGACGCCCACCCCGGCCGCCGGCTGACCCCCCACAGAAAGCGCCCCGAATCAGTGACCGCAACGCGCGTACTCGTCCTCAACTCCGGCTCCTCGTCGGTGAAGTACCAGCTGCTCGACATGCGCGACAGCTCACGCCTCGCCGTCGGCCTGGTCGAGCGGATCGGCGAGGAGACCTCGCGGCTCAAGCACACCCCGCTGGCCGGTGGCGGCGAGTCCCGGGAGCGCGAGGAGCCGATCGCCGACCACGAGGCGGCGCTGCGGGCCCTCGCCCACGAGCTGACGGCGGACGGCCTCGGCCTCGACTCCCCCGAACTTGCCGCGATCGGCCACCGGGTGGTGCACGGCGGCCTGAAGTTCACCGAGCCGACCGTGATCACCGACGAGGTGCTCGCGGAGATCGAGCGCCTGGTCCCGGTCGCCCCGCTGCACAACCCGGCCAACATCACGGGCATCCGCACCGCCCGGTCCCTGCGCCCCGACCTGCCGCAGGTCGCCGTCTTCGACACCGCCTTCCACACGACGATGCCGGAGTCCGCGGCGCGCTACGCGATCGACGTGCAGACCGCCGACGAGCACCGCGTGCGGCGCTACGGCTTCCACGGCACGTCCCACGCGTACGTCTCGCGCAAGACGGCGAAGCTGCTCGGCAAGGCGCCCGAGGACACCAACGTCATCGTGCTGCACCTGGGCAACGGCGCCTCGGCGAGCGCCGTGCGGGGCGGGAAGTGTGTCGACACCTCGATGGGGCTCACGCCGCTCGAGGGGCTCGTGATGGGCACCCGCTCCGGTGACCTGGACCCGGCGGTCATCTTCCATCTGGCCCGGGTCGGGAAAATGTCCATCGACGAGATCGATGTGCTGCTCAACAAGAAGAGCGGCCTGATCGGGCTCTGCGGCGACAACGACATGCGGGAGATCAGGCGCCGGGTCGACGAAGGAGACGAAGAGGCCGCGCTCGCCTTCGACATTTACATCCACCGTCTGAAGAAGTACATAGGTGCTTATTACGCGGTTCTCGGCCGCGTCGACGCCATCGCTTTCACCGCGGGTGTCGGCGAGAACGCCGCCCCGGTGCGGGAGGCGGCGGTGCAGGGCCTGGAGGAGCTGGGGCTCGCGGTCGACGGCGCGCTCAATTCCGTACGTTCCGACGAAGCCCGGCTCATTTCGCCGGAGTACGCTCGCGTCGCCGTCGCCGTGGTGCCGACCGACGAAGAATTGGAGATCGCCGCGCAGACGCATGCGCTGATCTCCGACCGCAACGCCTGAGCGGACTTCCGCCCATTTGTAGATTCCACCAGACGGAATATTCCGTAGCGAAACAAACCGATAGGATCGCCCCATGCGCCGTTCCAAAATCGTCTGCACGCTGGGCCCCGCCGTCGACTCCGAAGAGCAGCTCGTCTCGCTGATCGAGGCCGGCATGAACGTGGCCCGATTCAACTTCAGCCACGGCACGCACGCCGAGCACCAGGGGCGGTACGACCGCGTCCGTGCGGCCGCCGCGAAGACCGGCCGGGCCATCGGTGTCCTCGCCGACCTGCAGGGCCCCAAGATCCGTCTGGAGACCTTCGCCGAGGGCCCCGTCGAGCTGGTGCGCGGTGACGAGTTCACCATCACCACCGAGGACGTCCCGGGCGACAAGTCGATCTGCGGCACGACCTACAAGGGTCTGCCGGGCGACGTCTCCAAGGGCGACCAGATCCTGATCAACGACGGCAACGTCGAGCTGCGCGTCGTCGAGGTGAGCGGCCCGCAGGTGAAGACGATCGTCGTCGAGGGCGGCGTCATCTCCGACCACAAGGGCATCAACCTGCCCGGCGCGGCCGTCAACGTGCCCGCGCTCTCCGAGAAGGACGTCGACGACCTGCGCTTCGCCCTGAAGATGGGCTGCGACATGGTCGCCCTCTCCTTCGTGCGCGACGCGAGCGACGTCAAGGACGTCCACAAGGTGATGGACGAGGAGGGCCGCCGAGTCCCCGTCATCGCCAAGGTGGAGAAGCCGCAGGCCGTCGCCAACATGGAGGGCGTCGTCGCGGCGTTCGACGCCGTGATGGTGGCCCGTGGCGACCTGGCCGTCGAGTACCCGCTCGAGAAGGTCCCGATGGTGCAGAAGCGCCTCGTGGAGATGTGCCGCCGCAACGCCAAGCCGGTGATCGTCGCGACCCAGATGATGGAGTCGATGATCACCAACTCGCGCCCCACGCGCGCCGAGGCGTCCGACGTCGCCAACGCGATCCTGGACGGCGCCGACGCGGTCATGCTGTCCGCCGAGTCGAGTGTCGGCGCGTACCCGATCGAGACCGTCAAGACGATGTCGAAGATCGTCACGGCGGCCGAGGAGGAGCTCCTCTCCAAGGGCCTGCAGCCGCTCGTGCCCGGCAAGAAGCCGCGTACGCAGGGCGGTTCGGTGGCCCGTGCCGCCGCCGAGATCGCCGACTTCCTCGGCGCCAAGGCGCTGGTCGCCTTCACGCAGTCCGGTGACACGGCCCGCCGTCTCTCCCGCTACCGCGCGGCCCAGCCGGTCCTGGCCTTCACCACGGACGAGGCCACCCGCAACCAGCTCGCGCTGAGCTGGGGCGTGGACACCTACGTCGTGCCGCACGTCGACAACACCGACGCGATGGTCGAGCTCGTCGACGCCGAGCTGATCAAGCTGAAGCGCTTCAACGACGGCGACACGGTCGTCATCACGGCGGGTTCGCCCCCCGGCGTCCCCGGCACCACCAACATGGTGCGGGTCCACCACCTGGGCAACGGCGGCCGCGACTGACGGTCGGGTCCGCCCCCGTCCCCCGTACGCGCCGAGGGCGCCCCCTGGTCCAGGGGGCGCCCTCGGCGTCTGTCGTGCGGCCGGCTCAGTCGGTGATCGACTGGTGCAGTCCGGGAATCGTCAGATTCCCGCCGAACTGGCCCGCCTGCTGCACCTTCACATCCGTGAAGTGGATCAGCGGAATGTTCAGCGGCGGCGGGTGCTCGGGGTCGAAGGTGATCGGGATCAGCCCGAACAGCTTGCCCGAGATCCGCTCGGTGTACATCGTGGTCTCCCCGCCCCGGATGGTGGACGTGGAACCCTTGGCGGCCTCGACGTGGTACTTCTTGCCGGCCGGTCCCTCGACGATCTGGTGCAGGTCACCGATGTCGGTGTTCTGGACGACGTACTTCAGGGCCTGCTTGCTCCGGCCGTTGGGCATCGTCAGGTTCACGACGCCCTGGTAGTCGGCGCCCTTGAGAGTGAGCGAGCTGGCTTCCAGGTTCCACGGCTGGTTCGGGATCGGCGAGGGCGGCTTCTCGACGTCTCCGTCGACCTTCTTCTCGACCACGCACGGGAACGGCTTCTTGCCGTTCTCGTCCGGCGCCATCGAGTCCTCGGCCTTGTCCTTCGCCGCGTCCTTCGCCGCCTTCTCGGCCGCTTCCTTGAGCTTGTCGGCCTTTTCCTTCAGCTTGTCGGCCTCGTCGTCGGCGGTGTCCTTGCCGTCCTTGAGACCGCCCTTGAGGCCGTCCTTGACGCCGTCCTTGACGCCGTCCCCCAGCTTGCCGACGGTGTCGTCGACCGGCTTGGTGACCTTGTCGGTGGTGTCCTTCAGCGCGTCCTCGGGGGACGTGGACTTCGAGCCGGACGGCGCCGGGGACTCGGGCTCCTTCTCGGCCTCGTCCTTGGCTTCGTCCTTGTCCTTGTCGGGCGTGAAGACGTCCTTGAGCGCGTCGCCCACGCCCAGCGGGTCCCAGGGGTTCTTGGTCTTGGTGGGCTCCGGAGTCTTCTCGGGCTCCTCGGCGCCGTCCTTCTCACCGGTGGACGGATCAGTGGGCCCGGCCTTGTCGTCCGGGTCCGCCTTGTCGCCCGAGGAGGGCGGGGTCGACGGGTCCGGCTTCTCGGCGCCGTCCTTCTTGCCCTCGTCCTTCCCGTCCTCCCCCTTGCCCTTGTCCGACCCCTTGGCCTCGTCCGAACCCTTGGCGTCCTTGGCGTCCTTGGCCGCCTTCTTGGCCGCCTCTTCCTTCGCCTTGGCCGCGGCGTCCTTCTCCGCATCGCTCTCGGCGTCCTTGTCCGGCGCCGTGACACACGGGCCGTCCTGGAAGGGGTTGTCCGGAACACCCGGCTTGGCCTGCGCGAGCGTCGGGGTCAGGCCCATGCCCATGAGCACGGCGGTGGGCATCGCGGCGATGGCTATCGCCTTGCCCGCGGGAACCTGCAGCCGGGTCAGCAGCGGCTTCCTGGGTGCCGCGTGGCGCGGCCCGGTTCTCGCACGGGGCTCCCCCGCGAAGCCCTCGTGGTGCACCTCGTCAGCCGGCACGGTGCCTCCCGTTCGTCCCGTTCGTCGGGCTCGTTCCTGACAGATCGTCCTGTTCGCCGCTCACCCCACCCGCGCCGGCCACGGCGGGCGACCCGAGGGCCCCGTCGGGGCCGCCGGACTCTTTGGCCTTGCGTCCCGCGGGCTCACCGGCAGGCTTCGCGTGGGCCCAGGAGACGCTGAGGGCGCCACCGATCAGGGCGAGCAGGAAGCCGATGACGAATCCGCCGAAGTTGGAGACCACCAGGGAGACCAGGGCGAGCAGAATCGCCGCGACGCCCGCGAAGACACGGGAGTGCGGCTGGAACCACATGGTCAGGCCGAGCACGACCAACAGCACGCCGATGATCAGCGATCCGGCACCGGCGGTGGTCGCCATCCGGATCGTCATCGTGCCGAGCGTGAGGTTCGCGTACGGGAAGTACATGATCGGGATGCCGCCGAGGAGTGTCAGCAGACCACCCCAGAACGGGCGCTGACCGCGCCACCCTCGGAACGATCGGCGCATCCGGCCGAGCCTGTCGCCCAGTCCCACTTGCGCTTCGGCGCTCATGTCGTACAGCTCCTCGGGAATGGCGTTGGTTCTGTGTGTCGTGCGGTTTCGGGCACGGGGACGGCTCCGTCATGTGCCGTCGCGCCCCCGCGCCCGGCCGTTCTCATCGCACCGAGTGCGCACCGGACCGCCTGATGCGACCCGCTAGGGCATCAACTGCCCTAGTAGCACTCGTGCTTGCCCTTCTTGACCGACATGCCGAGGCCAGAGAGCTTGAAGGTGCCGGCGGTGGTCGCCCACGCACGCTGCTTGACGTCGGTGAACTTCACCTTGTCGGCCTGCTGCGCGAACGAGTCCGGGGCGTACTTGTCGCCCTTCGCCGGACCAGGGCCCTTGGTGGTCTGGTCGACCGAGACGCCGATGTCGACGTTGGTGAACGTCGCATTGGCCTTCAGGTCATCGGCGTCGATGTAGAGCTTCCTGGCCTGTACCTTCGGGCCACCTCCGCCACCGGCCTTGAGGGTCATCGACACATCGCCGAAGACCGGGACCGGCACGACCACCGACTGGCAGAGGTTGGTGATCGTCGCCTTTTCGAGACCGACGACGGCGACCGGGTGGTGACCCGACTTGCCGCTGTCAAGGGCTCCGTACTGGACGAATCCCGTACCGTTGAGCTCCTTCGCAGTCACCTTGAACTGCTGACCTGACACACTGAACGATGCCGCGAGCGCACCCTGGGACAGGGCGACGCCTATCGCGGCAGTCGCCGCGACGCTCGGCACCATGACCACGGCGAACCGCTTCCATCTGGTTCCGCCACGAGCCACGGACTCCATGACTTTCCTCCTTCTCGGACGTACATCTCCGGCCCTGACTGCTCCCGTTCGGGCGGTTCAGCCGGGCAGGGATGGGAGAAGTGCTACGTCCTCGGGAAGGAGAGCGCCTGCATCGGAGGCGCGCAACCGCACCACTCAGCACCGGCGATCACCCCCGAGCGACAACCACTGGTCGCACCTGACGCATCACGCACAACCTCGCGGACAGGCCCTACCGGTACCGGCAGAGACCCCCCTGTCCAAGACCGGCGACGGCGTCACCGGCCTGCTCGGTGGGGACCCAGAAACCCCGCTCCCGACTGGCTGTCGGGCTGCGGGTTACAGGACCGAGCGTCGCCGATCGTGGTGCATTCTCGGCCCCCGCACAAGGGGGTTCGTTACTCGCTAGTAACGGCCGGATAACCGAAGCGCGACCGCGCGGTATCGGTCGGCCACGGACGGTGGCTCAACGGGCCGGAGCAGAACGGGATATGAACGGGCGAATACGCCCAGAAGGATGCCGTTCCCTTACTCCAAGTAACAGCGGCCGCATTTACCAAGTTTTGGCAAAGTGCGGCCGCTGTCGCGTCCTGGGAACAGACTTTTCACTCGGGCATCACAAGCCCCGGCGTTTAGGGACTGGTCAGCCGGAGGGCCGGTGGACGGTACCGGCCGGACTATTCGGCGTACGGTCGTTGGACGGTCAGAAGAGCACCCGGGCGAGCGCCGTGCGCGCCGCCGTCACGCGCGGCTCGTCCGCGCCCACCACCTCGAAGAGTTCGAGCAGCCGCACGCGTGCGGCGTCCCGGTCGTCGCCCGCCGAGCGTCGCACCGCGTCGATGAGCCGCCCGAAGGCGTCCTCGACGTGACCGCCCACGAGGTCCAGGTCGGCAGCGGTGATCTGGGCCTGCACGTCCGAGGGCCGGTCGGCGGCGTCCTTGCGGACCGCCTGCGGGTCAAGACCCTGCACGCGCTGGAGCAGTTCCGCCTGGGCGAGGCCGAGCTTGGCCTCGGTGTTGGCCGGGTCGTCGCTCAGTACGTTCTTGTACGCCTGTACGGCACCGCCGAGATCGCCCGCGTCCAGCGCCTGTACGGCCGCTTCGAGCAGGGCGTCGTAAGGACCGGCCGGCACCTCGGCGGGCGCGGGAGCCTGCTCACCCTCGGCGCCGGCGTCGGCGTCGACCACCAGGCCCGTCAGGCCGAAGCGCTCCTCGCCGACCTGGATGAGCTGGTCCAGGGTCTGGCGGATCTGCTCCTCCGGGGCGGCGCCCTGGAAGAGGGGCAGGGCCTGGCCCGCCACCACCGCGAAGACAGCCGGGATCCCCTGGACCCCGAACTGCTGCATCAGCATCTGGTTCGCGTCGACGTCGATCTTGGCAAGGAGGAAACGGCCGTTGTATTCCTGCGTGAGCCGCTCCAGGAGGGGGCTCAGCTGCTTGCACGGCTCGCACCATTCGGCCCAGAAGTCGATGACGACCGGGACCTCGGTGGAGCGCTGCAGGACCTCGCGCTCGAAGCCCGCCTCATCGACGTCGATGACCAGGGAGGCCGGGGAGATCGCGGCGCCCGCCGCGCCCCCGCCCTGCCGGGCCGCTTCGGCGCGCGCCTGCTCCGCCTTCGCCTTGGCCTCCTGGGCCGCCTTCACCGCGGCGAGGTCTACGACACCGCTCATGGACATGTTCCGTGGCTGCATGAGTACATCCTCCCCCAAGCCGTGCGGGAACCGCGCCCGTCCGTGACCCCCCGCCGGATTGCGGGGCCACAGGGGGCACGGTCCAAGGTCCCGAGGAGGACCGTCGGTTGGCTCGGGGTCCCCACCCCGGGCCGGTGGTCGTGCTGGTCGTGCTGCGTGGTTGTCGCTCGTGGCCGTTCGCCGCGCTCACAAGCTTTCGCTACGAGTCGTAGCGTAACTGTCCCGCTCTGGACGCGGTACGGGGCCTCCGGTGATCTCGCTCACTTCGCACCCCGAGCCGATACGTACTGGCCGGTATGGTCGCGGGCATGCAGAGCCGCACCACTCCTCCCACCCGCACCGGCGGCCGCCCGCGCAGCGCGACCGCCGACGCCGCGATCCTGGAGGCGACCCGGCAGGGCCTGGTCGAACTCGGCTGGTCCAAGCTGACGCTCGGCGCCGTCGCCACGCGGGCGGGCGTCGCCAAGACGACCCTCTACCGGCGCTGGGCCGGTAAAAGCGAGCTCGTCGTGGACGCGGTGGCGGAGCTCTTCGACGAGCTGGAGCTGCCCGACCGGGGCAGCCTCGCCGCCGACATCGAAGGCGTCGTCCTGCAGTTCGCGGTGCTGCTCGGGCGCCCCGAGACGAAGACGGCGCTGATGGCGGTGGTCGCCGAGTCCACGACGGACGAGCCCCTGCGGGACCGCATCCGCTCCTCCATCGTCGACCGCCAGAAACGGCTCGTCCTCGCGGGCCGCAAACGGGCCCAGGACCGCGGCGAACTCCCTCCCGAACCCGACCCCGCCTCCGCCGCCCGCACCGCCGACCTCATCTTCGACGTCATCGCGGGCGCCGTGGTCCACCGCGCCCTGGTCAGCGCGGAACCAGTGGACGAGGCCTGGGCCCGCCGCTTCACCCTGCTCCTACTGGGCGGCTTGGCAGCGGCAACAGAGGCGTAACCACCACCCGGCGCCGGGGGTCTTGCTTTTCAGGGGCGCGAGGAACTGCGCGAGCAACCCCCCACAGCCCCGCACCCGAGAACACCACAGAACAGGGGGTCGAATCGGCGCAAACCCCCAGCCCCAGCCGGGGCGCAAGAATTAACAGGTTTAAGGCCCAGGGGCCAGGGCAGGCACCCGCCCGGTCAACCGCCCCCGTCCCAGGAGAAACCGTGACCTCGTCCGGCCACGCCCGCACCGCCGCCATCGCCATCGGAGCCGCCACCGCAACCGTCCTCGGCGCGCTGCTCGTAGGCGGTTCCGGCGAGGTGAGCGCGAGCCCGCCGCCCGAGCCCAAGGTGCAGGACGCCTTCGACTCGCTCGGCCCCGCGGTGCACGCGGCGGAGCTCTCCGACGGGCGGACGGCGCACTACTCGGACACCGGCAACAAGGACGGCAAGCCCGTCCTCTTCATCGGCGGCACCGGCACGAGCGCCCGCGCCTCGCACATGACGGACTTCTTCCGTACGACGCGCGAGGACCTGGGCCTGCGGCTCATCTCCGTGGAGCGCAACGGCTTCGGCGACACCGAGTTCGACGAGAACCTGGGCAAGGCCGACTACGCGAAGGACGCCCTCCAGGTCCTCGACAAGCTCGGCGTCGACGACGTGTCCGTGGTCGCGATATCCGGCGGCGGCCCCTACGCCGCCGAGCTCGCCGCCCGCGCCCCCGAGCGGATCTCGCAGCTCCACCTCGCGGCCGCCCTGCCGCCGTACGGCACGAAGCCCGCCTACTGCGGCCTCTCCGACGACGCGCTCGCCGCCGCCGTGCGGGAGCAGATCAAGGACCCGCGCAAGTGGTGGGCCTTCCCCGACGACAGCCCCGTGAAGTCGATCCCGGGCTTCGCCGACACCGCGTACGAGGAGGGGGCCCGCACCTACAACCAGCGCGGGCAGCAGGCCGACCCGGCGCCCCAGGTGCACGAGCAGAAGCTGTACTGCGGCCGCCCCGGCCCCGACCTGTCGAAGCTCGACGCCCCCGTCTACCTCTACGGCGGCAAGAAGGACACCACGGTGCCGCCCGCCACGCTCAAGACGTGGCAGGACGCGCTGCCCGGCGAGGAGCGGGTGCGCACCTACGCGGACTCCGGGCACGACGTGCAGTACCGGCACTGGGACCAGATCCTGGTCGACCTGGCCGGGCACGGGGACCGCACGGTCGTCTGCAAGGGCGACAAGACCCGCGTCCTGATCGCCCGCGAGGCCGACCGGCTCGTCACCAAGGGCAAGGCGGAGCTGGGCAGCTGCGCCTGGGCGAAGAAGTAACCCGCACGCACGGTCGTACGGTCAAACAAGTCGCACGGTCAAACAAGGCGTACGGTCGAACAAGGCTTACCCCATCGGCAGTACGAGGCGGAACAGCGCGCCCCCGCCCGGCGCGCGTTCCGCCGTCAGCTCCGCGCCGTGCGCGTGCGCGATCTGGCGGGCCATCGCGAGCCCCAGACCCGAACCCGGCAGCGCGCGGGCCTTCTCGGCACGGTAGAAGCGGTCGAAGACGTACGGCAGGTCCTCCTCCGCGATCCCGGGGCCGTGGTCGCGCACGGTCAGGGCGGTGGCGGTCAGCGCGACCTCGACGGGAGCGCCCGGCGGGCTGAACTTCGCCGCGTTGTCCAGGAGGTTGGTGAGCAGCCGGGACAGTCGCGCCGCCACCCCGGGCACGCTGAGGCCCTCCGCGTCCCGCGCCACCGACAGCGTGAACGGGACGGCGGGCCAGTGGCCGCGCGCCGCGTCCACCGCGTGGACGGTCAGCGGGGCGAGCGGGACCTCTTCGAGCAGCGGCTGCGGCTCCGCGTCCCTGGCCAGCTCGATCAAGTCGTTGACGAGGCCGGTGACTTCACGCAGCTGGCGGCCGAGCGCACCGGACGCCCGGTCGCGCTGGGCGTCGGTCAACCGGTCGGCCCTGGCGAGCAGTTCGGCGTTCGTGCGCAGCGCGGTCAGCGGCGTGCGCAGTTCGTGGGAGGCGTCGGCGACCAGGCGGCGCCGGGCCGCGACGGACTCCTCCAGTTCCGCGAGCATCGTATTGAACGATGTGGCGAGGCGGGTGACTTCGTCCTCGTGGCCCTCGCGGCCCGGCGGCCCCGGCGGCAGCTCGATGCGGTGGCGGGCGTCCCGCGTGGCCGCGATGCGCTCGGCGGTGGCGGTGAGCCGGGTGATGGGCGCCAGGCCGGTGCGCGAGACCCAGTAGCCGCCCACCGCGGAGAGCAGCACGCCCGCGCCGCCCACCGCCGAGAGCAGCGACGCGGCCTGGCGCACACCGCGCTCCGCGATGTCCGCGCGCAGGGCGACCTGCACGGCCTCACCCTTGCCCTTGCCGAAGGTGGTGGTGTACATCCGGCCCGGCTTGCCGCCGGGGAGCGTGAAGTTCGAGTAGTACGGGGCGCGTCGGCCGCCCGCGACGGCGCGCGTCGGCTGCGTCACCGGCAGCAGATACGGCTTCGCCGGGTCGTCCGCGGAGTCGGCGGGGACCACCTGGGAACAGGCGGGCGCGCCAAGGAACCGGCACTCGCCCGTCAGGACACCGGGCCCCTCGGTGCGGTGCTCCTGGGCGACGAGCGTCGCCGACTGGGTGAGGTTCTGGTCGAGCTGCTGGTACAGCTTGAAGCGGATCACGAAGAACGCCGCGGCACACACCCCGATGGCCACCAACGCCACGGCCGCCGCGGCCATCACCGCGAGGCGGGTGCGCAGCGGCCTGCGGCGCCGCCAGCGCGCGCCGAGCCTGCGCCGCGCGCTCACGGGGAGCCCAGCCGGTAGCCGATGCCGTGCACCGTGTGGACGAGCCGCGGCTCACCGCCCGACTCCAGTTTCCGGCGCAGGTAACCCACGTACACGGCAAGGGAGTTGGAGTCGGGTCCGAAGTCCCGGCCCCACACCGCCTGCTGGATCAGCTCGCGCGGCAGGACCTGGCCCGCGTTGCGGAGCAGCAGTTCGAGCAGGACGGCCTCCGTGCGGCTGAACTCCACCCGGCGCTCGCCGCGGCGTCCGGTGCGCGTCGCGGGGTCCAGGACGAGATCGCCGTACGCCAGGTCGTCGCCGTCGGCCGCGGCGCGCTCCGGCGTCGCGCGGCGCAGCAGGGCCCGCACCCGCGCCACCAGCTCGTCGAGGGCGAACGGCTTGACCAGGTAGTCGTCGGCGCCCGCGTCAAGACCGTCGACGCGCTCGCTCACCGAGTCCAGGGCCGTCAGGACGAGGACCGGCGTGCGGTCGCCCGCAGCGCGCAGCTGTCGGCAGACCGCGAGGCCGTCCATGACCGGCATCAGGACGTCGAGGACCAGCAGATCCGGCTGCCAGCGGGCGACCGCCGTGAGCGCGCGGTGGCCGTCCGCCGCGCCCCGCACGTGGTGGCCCTCGACCGTCAGGGCGTCCTCGACGGCGGCACGCACTTCGGGGTCGTCGTCGACGACGAGGATCCGGTGCCGCGCCGCGTCGCCCGCGCCCGGCGGGCCGCCCTTGCTGGTCACGCTCGTGAAGCTCATGAACCAAAGGTGCCAAACGCGGCTCTTAAAACCCTCTTAGACCCCCGCGTGAAGCTCCATTGCCATGCGAACCACTCACTCCGACCGCGCTGCCGCCCCGGGCCGCACCGGTCTCTCCGTCGTCATCGGCGCGGGCGGCACCGGTGGGCACATCTATCCGGGCCTCGCCCTCGCCGACGCGCTGCGCCGGGCCGTGCCCGGTGCGGTGATCTCCTTCGTCGGCACCGAGCGGGGCCTGGAGACCCGGCTGATACCGGACGCCGGGTACCGCCTGCACACCGTCGACATGATCCCCTTCGATCCGTCGCTCGGTGCCCGCCGCTATCTGCTCCCCGCCGCGCTGGTGAAGTCCGGCGCCCAGTGCCGGACCATTCTGCGAGAGCAGGGCGCGCAGGTCGCCGTGGGCATGGGCGGGTACCCCAGCGCCCCCGTCATCGTCGGGGCCCGCATGGCCGGGCTGCCGAGCCTCATCCACGAGTCCAACGCGGTGCCGGGCCGCGCCAACCGGTTCGCGGCGCGGCTCACCCCGAACATCGCGGTCGCCTTCGACCGCAGCCGCGCCCATCTGCCGGGCGGCGAGCGCGCGCACACGACCGGGATGCCGATCGCCGCGCCGCTCGCCGCGCTCGACCGGGCCGCGCTGCGCGACGAGGCCCGGCGCGACCTCGGCGTGCCCGCCGGGGCCCGGCTGATCCTCTTCAACGGCGGCAGCCTGGGTGCGGCCCGGCTCACGGAGGCGGCGGTCGGCCTCGCGGAGCGGTGGCGGGAGCGGCGTGACGTCCACCTGCTGATCAAGACGGGGCCCGCCGCGTTGGCGGAGACCCGGGCCCGGCTCGCCGCCGGGGGCGGGGGCGCCGTCGCCCGCGCCGTGCCCTACCTCGACCGCATGGATCTCTCCTACGCCGCAGCCGACCTCGTCGTCTGCCGCGCGGGTTCGGCGACGGTCGCCGAACTGGCCGCCACCGGTGTCCCCGCCGTCCTCGTGCCCTACCCGCACGCGCCCGGCGACCACCAGACCCACAACGCCCGGGTCCTCTCCGACGCGGGCGCGGGCGTCCTGCTGCCCGACGCCGAGACTACCGCCGACCGGCTCGTACAGCTGGTCGGCCCGCTGCTCGCCGACCCGGTGCGGCTCGCCGCGATGAGCGGCGCCGCGGACCCCGGCCCGCACGCCCGCGCCGCCGACCTGCTCGCCGAGCGGGTCCTCGAACTCGCCCACGTCACCCCTCACCTGGAGTACGCATGAACACGTCCACTGCCGCATTCTCCTGGCAGGACCGCACCGTCCTCGTCACCGGCGCCGAAGGCTTCATCGGCTCGACGCTCGTCGACCTGCTCCTCGAAGCGGGCGCGAAGGTCCGTGCCTTCGTGCACTACAAGCCGTACGCGGAGAAGGGACACCTCGCGCACCTCCTCGGCGACCCGCGGGTCGAGATGATCGCCGGGGACGTGCGGGACGCCGGGCGCGTGATGGACGCGGTCGACGGCTGCGACACGGTCTTCCACCTTGCCGCGCTGATCGGCATCCCCTACTCGTACGACTCCCCGGGCGCGTACGTCCAGACGAACGTCGTCGGCACGGAGAACATCGCCGAGGCGTGCAGGCGGCACTCCGTCCGGCGCCTCGTCCACACCTCCACCAGCGAGGTGTACGGGACGGCGCTGACGGCGCCGATCGCCGAGACGCACCCCCTGCAGCCCCAGTCGCCGTACTCCGCGTCGAAGATCGGCGCCGACATGATGGCGCTCTCCCACTGGCACGCCTTCGAGCTGCCGGTGACGGTGGTCCGGCCCTTCAACACGTTCGGGCCCCGGCAGTCCGCGCGCGCCGTCATCCCCACGATCCTCGCCCAACTGCACGCGGGCGCCCGGGAGATCAAGCTGGGCTCCCTGACGCCCACCCGGGACTTCACCTACGTCACGGACACGGCGCGGGGCTTCATGGCGATGGCCGTCTGCGACCGGGCGCTCGGCCACGCGGTGAACCTCGGCGTGGGCCAGGAGATCTCCATCGGTGACCTCGCGGAGGCGCTGATCGCGGCGTCCGGGCGGGACGCGTCGGTGGTCGTCGACCCGGCGCGCCTCCGGCCCTCCGGCAGCGAGGTCGAGCGGCTCCTGTCGGACAACTCGCGGGCCCGCGAGTGGGCGGGCTGGGAGCCTCAGGTCTCCCTCGCGGAGGGCCTCAAGTTCACCTCCGCCTGGGTGGCGGACAACCTCCGCCTCTTCGCCCCGGACCGCTACCAGGTCTGAGACGCACCGCCCCTGGGGCCCCGACAGGGGCCACCCAGGGGCGCGGGGAACTGCGCGAACAACCCCCACAGTCCCGCACCCGAAAGACGGACGGAGATGGCCTAGAACCCCGGCGGCTCCACGTAAACCCCCCACTCGTCCCGCAGGACCCCGCAGATCTCCCCGAGCGTCGCCTCCGCCCGCACCGCCTCCAGCATGGGCCCAATCATGTTCGACCCGTCCCGCGCGGCGGCCAGCATGGCCTCCAGCGCGCCCCGGACGACCGCGTCGTCACGCCGCCCCTTGCGCCCCGCGAGATCCCGTACCTGCTCCCGCTCCACCTCATGGCTGACCCGCAGGATCTCCAGGTCACCCGTGACCGAGCCGTGGTGGCAGTTGACGCCGACGACGCGCTTGTCGCCCTTCTCCAGGGACTGCTGGTACTGGAAGGCCGACTCGGCGATCTCGCCGGTGAACCAGCCGTCCTCGATGCCCCGCAGGATGCCCGAGGTGATCGGCCCGATCGGGTGCTGCCCGTCCGGGTGCGCCCGGCGCCCCCGCTCCTTGATCTGGTCGAAGATCTTCTCGGCGTCGGCCTCGATGCGGTCGGTGAGCTGCTCGATGTACCAGGAGCCGCCCAGCGGGTCCGCGACGTTGGCGACGCCGGTCTCCTCCATCAGCACCTGCTGCGTGCGGAGCGCGATCTCCGCGGCCTGCTCGCTGGGGAGCGCGAGGGTCTCGTCCAGGGCGTTGGTGTGCAGGGAGTTGGTGCCGCCGAGGATCGCCGAGAGCGCCTCCACCGCCGTCCGCACGACGTTGTTGTACGGCTGCTGGGCCGTGAGCGAGACGCCTGCGGTCTGCGTGTGGAAGCGCAGCCACTGGGCCTTGTCGGTCCGCGCGCCGTACACGTCCCGCATCCACCGGGCCCAGATGCGGCGCGCCGCACGGAACTTGGCGATCTCCTCGAAGAAGTCGAGGTGCGCGTCGAAGAAGAAGGAGAGCCCCGGCGCGAAGACGTCGACGTCGAGGCCGCGCGAGAGACCGAGCTCCACGTACCCGAAGCCGTCCGCGAGGGTGTACGCGAGCTCCTGCGCGGCCGTCGCCCCGGCCTCGCGGATGTGATAGCCGGAGACCGAGAGCGGCTTGTACGCGGGGATGTCGCGCGCGCAGTGCTCCATCAGGTCGCCGATGAGGCGCAGGTGGGGCTCGGGCTGGAAGAGCCACTCCTTCTGCGCGATGTACTCCTTGAAGATGTCGGTCTGGAGCGTGCCGTTGAGCACGCCCGGGTCGACGCCCTGCCGCTCGGCCGCGACGAGGTACATGCAGAAGACGGGCACGGCGGGCCCGCTGATCGTCATGGACGTCGTGACGTCGCCGAGCGGGATGCCCTGGAAGAGGACCTCCATGTCGGCGGCGGAGTCGATGGCGACGCCGCAGTGCCCGACCTCGCCGAGCGAGCGGGTGTCGTCGGAGTCGCGGCCCATGAGGGTCGGCATGTCGAAGGCGACCGAGAGGCCGCCGCCGCCGTTGGCCAGGATCATCTTGTAGCGCTCGTTGGTCTGCTCGGCGTTGCCGAAGCCCGCGAACTGGCGGATGGTCCAGGTCCGGCCGCGGTACCCGGTCGGGTAGAGACCGCGCGTGAAGGGGTACTCACCGGGCCAGCCGATCCGCTCGAACCCCTCGTAGGTGTCCCCGGGCCGCGGCCCGTAGGCGGGGTCGACCGGGTCCCCGGAGAGCGTGGTGAAGTCCGCGTCGCGCTTGCGGGCCTTGTCGTAACGGGCCTGCCAGCGCCGGCGGCCTTCCTCGATCGCTTCAGCGTCCATACCCTCGAATTTACTAGGACGTCCTAGTAAAAGTCGATGGGAAACCGCCACGGACCTGTCCGTGGCGGTCGGATTACGCCTTGGCCGTGGCGGGGGAACCGTCCGCGATCAGCGGCTCCACCTCGCGGACGACCTTGCGCTCGACGAAGAACGCGGCGGTCGGGATCGTGCCCGAGATCAGCACCCAGAGCAGCTTCCCGAACGGCCACTTCGCCTTGGAGCCCAGGTCGAAGGCGAAGATCAGGTAGATGATGTAGAGGACTCCGTGGATCTGGGAGACCACCAGGGTCAGACCCTCGCCCTTTTCGAAGCCGTACTTGGCCACCATGCAGGCGCACAGGATGAGGAGCATGACGGCGGTGACGTAAGCCATCACCCGGTAGCGGGTCAGCACGCTGGATTTCATGGCTACGAGCGTAACGGCCCGTTTTGCGCGATCTTCGCCGCCCCCGCCCCCGCCCGGCCTCGACCGGAACGGACGCGTCCTACTTCTCCTCGAAGTCCTCCGCCGCCACCCGCAGGGGCCTGAGCATCGCGAAGATCTCCCCGCACTCCTCCGCGTCGTACGCCCCGAGCCCGAAGTCCATCGCCATCAGCTCGCGCGTCGCGGCCTCGACGACCTCGCGGCCCTTCTCCGTGATGGAGGCGAGCGTGCCGCGGCCGTCGTTGGGGTTCGGGCGCTTGTCGACCAGGCCTGACTTGACCAGGCGGTCCACCGTGTTCGTGACCGACGTCGGGTGCACCATGAGCCGCTCGCCGATCTTCGACATCGGCAACTCGCCGGCCTGCGAGAAGGTGAGCAGGACCAGCGCCTCGTAGCGCGCGAAGGTCAGTCCGTACGGCTTGACGACCGCGTCGACCTCGGCGAGCAGGATCTGGTGCGCGCGCATGATCGAGGTGATCGCGCCCATGGCCGGCACCGACCCCCAGCGCTGTTTCCAGAGCTCGTCGGCGCGGGCGATGGGATCGAAGGGGAGGCTGAGCGGCTTCGGCACGGCATCGACCTTACCCGTCGGTCACATGCTGGTCAGCCCCGTCTCGCAATTCGGTCGTACGTTCCCGAACGGGGTCCGCCACAGGTGCCCTCGGCCCCCCGTCCCGTGTGCGCCGCACCTCCAGCGCGAGCAGCAGACAGCAGGCCGTGCCGAGCACCCCCGCGCCCGCGACGACCGTGCTCACCGCGTAGAACTCGGCGGCCAGGCCCGCGAGCGCCATGCCGAGGCCCTGGATCGTCATGAGCCCCGCCGTGTGCACCGTCATCGCGCGGCCCCGCAGCTCCTCGGGGACGGCGTCGACGAACCAGCGGTCGAGGCCCAGGGTGTACGCCGATGCGGCCCCGGCGAGCGTGAGGGCCCCAAGGGCGGGGACGAGGCCGGGCGTGAGCGCGTACGAGGCGAGCGGCACCAGGGCGAGCGAGGCGAGCGGCAGCACGATGCGGGCGCGCGCGGACACGGACAGCGCGGACCCGGCGTACAGCTCCCCCGCGACCGTGCCCACCGGCAGGGCGCACATGAGCAGTCCGACGCCCCCGGCGCCGATGCCGATCTCGTCCGCGTAGGGGGCGGCGAGCGCCTCGGGGGCGACCATGAACATGGGCGGCACCCAGAAGAGCAGCAGCAGGGCCCGCACCCGCCGGTCGCCGAGCACCTGCCGGGCGCCGCTCAGCGAGTACCGCACGAGCGTGCCGCCGCCGCTCCCGCGCGCCTGCCGCCGCCGCGTCCCGCACCGCAGCACCAGCGCCGACACCGTGAACGTGCCGACGGTGACGGCGAGGGCGGCGCGCGGCGTCACGAGGGTGAGGAGCACGCCGCCGAGCCCGAACCCGACGAGGACGGAACTCTGGGAGACGATCCGCAGCAGGGAACGGCCGAGCACGAACAGGTCGCCGTCGCCGAGGATGTCGGTGAGGGTCGCCGTCCTTGTGCCGTTGAAGACGGGGGCGACGAGGGCGATGGCGCAGCGCAGCGCGAGCAGCGCGGCGACGGGCGTCGCGGGCAGCGCCATGAGGCCCGCGCACCCGGCGCAGACCACGTCGCACACGACGAGCACGCGCCGCGGCGGGTACCGGTCGGCGATGCCGGACAGCAGGGTCCCGCCGATCAGGTACGGCAGCATGCCGAGTGCGAAGGTGAGCGCGCTGAGCAGCGGTGACCCGGTGAGTCCGTAGACCAGCACGGTCAGGGCGATCTCGCTGACGATGACGCCGAGCAGCGAGAATGCGTGCGCGACGAAAACGGCACGGAACTCGCGTACCGCGAAGACGCGGGCGTAGCCGGGGGGTTCGGTGGCCGGGGCGGGCCGGGCGCGGGACATGTGCGCAGCCTCACGCGGGTGCGGGTCCTGCCCTAAAGTTTCGGGCTCAAGCGAATCTTCGGCGCCCGGTGAGAGGCCGACGGGGGTCCGGTAAGGGGGGTCCGTGCCGTTTCAGCTGCGCTTCGGTCAGGACGATCTGCTGCGCTGCCGGTTCGCGGTGTCGCCGCTGTGGGAGACGCAGGAGGCCGTCCGCACCCTCAACCGCCCCGAGCGGCACGCCTACCACCCGCGGTGGCTGCGCCGGATCCGCGCGGCGGGCCGCGGGCTCGACCTCTCCCTGCTGTGGCTCCTGATGCCCCGGCGCGGGCACTCCCCCGATTTCCTCGGACCGCCGCCGATCGGCCCCGCCGCCCGCTTCGAGGAGGAGATCGCGGCCGTCCGCGCGGCCGACCCGGTGGCCGCGCGGGACGACATGGCGCGGGCGCTCGCCTGCACTGCGGGCGCCGCGGAGTCGCCGCGGGGCCGGGCGCTCCTCGCCGATCCCGTGGGCGCGGTCCAGGAGCTCGCGGACACCATGGAGGCTGCCTGGCACGCCCTTGTCGAGCCGGACTGGCCAAGGCTGCGCACGCTCCTGGAAGCCGATGTCGCCTATCACTCGCGGCGGCTCGCGGAGGTGGGCCTCGGCGGGGTGCTCCCGGAGCTCGACCGGCGCCTGTCGTGGGACGCGGGGACGCTCACCGTGGAGTGGCGGGACGAGCACGTGCGGGACCTTTCGGGGCAGGGTCTCGTCCTGATCCCGAGCGTGTTCTCGTGGCCGGACGTGATCAGCGGCTTCGAGCCCCCGTGGCAGCCGACGCTGGCCTATCCGGTGCGCGGCATCGCCGCTCTCTGGGCGGAGCCGGAGAGCCGTACGCCCGAGTCGCTCGTACGCCTCCTCGGCCGCGGCCGGGCCAGGGTCCTCGCCGCGCTCGCCGTGCCGGACACCACGTCGGGTCTGGCGCACCGGCTCGGGCTCGCGCCGTCGTCCGTGTCGGCGCATCTGGCGGCGCTGCGGGGCGCCGGGCTCCTGATGTCGCGGCGGTACGGGCACCGCGTGTTCTACGAGTGCACGCCGCTCGGTATCGCGCTCGGCGCCGGGGGCGGTGTGGCACAAGAGCTTGAATAGTCCTCTATGTAACGATTGCCGGGCTGACTGACCGTCACCGTCACCACCGCCCAAGGGGGCTGGATGCACCGGCTGCTCCGCACGAACACGGCGCTCCGCACGTTCACGGCACTCGCGGCCCTCACCGGCCTCGGGCTCACGGCGGGCTGCTCGTCGGAGTCCGGGCCCACCACGCGGGAGGCGGCCGAGCGCGGCCCCGCCTCCGAGTCCTCCCGGCAGCCCGCGAGCACCTTCTGGGTCGACCCCGACAGCGCCGCCGCACGCCAGGTGGAGCAGTGGGAGCAACAGGGCCGCGCCCAGGACGCCACGGTGCTCAAGCGTATCTCCGAGCAGCCCATGGCCGTATGGCCGGCCGGGGACGACCCCGCTCCCGACATCGAGGAGGCGACGAAGGGCGCGGCGAAGGAGGGCCGCACCGCCGTGCTCGTCGCCTACAACATCCCGCACCGCGACTGCGGCCAGCACTCCGCGGGCGGCGCGGGCAGCGCCGACCAGTACCGGGGCTGGGTGAACACCTTCGCCGACTCGATCGGCTCCGCGCCCGCCGTGGTCGTTCTGGAGCCCGACGCGATCCCGCACATCGCCGACGGCTGCACCCCGGCCGAGTACCACGCGGACCGCTACCAACTGCTCTCCGAGGCGATCCAGCGCCTCAAGCGGCAGCCGAAGGTGAAGGTCTACCTCGACGCGGGGAATCCGGGCTGGATCAACGACGCCCACAAGCTCACCGAACCGCTGCGGAAGGCGAGCGTCGACCGGGCCGACGGCTTCTCGCTGAACGTCTCCAACTTCCAGAGCGACGCGACGACCAAGGCGTACGGCCGCACGCTGTCGGCCACCGTCGGCGGCAAGCACTTCGTCATGGACACCAGCCGCAACGGCAAGGGCCCCCTGGTGGGCGACCGCCAGGACGCCTGGTGCAACCCGCCGGGCCGCGGGCTCGGCACCCGGCCGACCGACCGCACCGGCGACCCGCTGCTCGACGCCGTCCTGTGGATCAAGCGCCCCGGTGACTCGGACGGCCCGTGCCGGGGCGGCCCGGCCGCCGGGCAGTGGTGGCCGGACTACGCGCTTGGCCTGGCGCGCAACGCCAAGGAGGCGTGAGGGGCCCGGACCGGTCAGTCCTCCGGCCGGTCAGTCCTCCAGCCGGTCAGTCCTCCAGGCCGACGTGGATCCACTTCGCCTCGGACGACGTGCCGTCCTTGTCCGTCACGAACAGCATGTACCAGCCCGGCGGGACAAGGGCCGTGTCGCCCTGCGGCACGTCCACCGTCACCGCGCCCTTGCCCTTGCTGAGCCCCAGCGCGATCGAACGCTGCTCGACGTCCGTCGTGTGCGTCACGGCGCTCGGGCGCATCAGACGGGCCGACGCGAGGTTCTCGGGGTGCTCGGTCCTGAACGTCGCCCGGCCGTCCGCGGCCAGCTGCTCCGGACCCTCGCCGAGGACCGGCCGGACCTGGCCGCCCTTGTGCAGCGCGGGGGGCGTGAAGATCTCCATGCGCTGCTCGAAGTGGCCGAGCTTGGTGTTCTGCTGGTTGTCGTAGAGCGGGTCGGAGCCGAACGTCACGACCCGGCCGTCGGGCAGCAGCAGCGCCTCCGAGTGGTAGTTGCGGCCCACCCTGGGCGAGGCGGCGTCGCGGAAGGCGTTGTCCTTCGGGTCGTAGAACTGCGCCTTGAGGATGTTGCTGCCGCTGCGGCCCCGGTAGTCGCCCGAGCCGTTGGACGTGAAGACCGAGTCGTCCGGCATGAGCACGCTGTTCAGGTACCGCGTGCCCTGCGGGAGTTCGGGCCCCGTCTTGAAGGACGGGTTCTCCTCCTTGAGGTCGATCACGGCGGTGCGGGGCGTGGCCTTGTCCGACTCGCCCACTCCCCCGCCGCCCATGATCATCACCTTCTGGTCCTGCGCGGGCGGCAGCAGCATGGACGCCGACGTCTCGGTCTGGTCCATGTCCTCCAGGCCCGGGACCTTCTCGAACTTGTTCGTCGTCAGGTCCCACAGGCCCGGCTCGCGGCCCTTCTCGGCCGGGCCGTAGCCCGCGTTCGACGCCGGGTAGAAGAGCTTGCCGCCCTTGGTGAGGAAGAGCGCGGGGTACGTCGGGAAGTACCGTTTGGGCCCGTCCGTCCACTTCTTGGTCTTCGGGTCGTAGATCTCGTTGTCGCCCGGGTCGATCACGCCCACGTCGTCGAGCCCGGAGACCGCGAGCACCTTGCCGTCCTTCAGTCCGACCAGGGTCGGATACCAGCGGGCCTTCTTCATCGGGTCGACGGGCAGGTACTTCTCGGCCTTCGGGTCGAACTCGTACGCCGCCTTGATGCCCTGGAAGTCCTGCTTCTCCATGTCGATCTTCTCGGCGATGCCGTACGTGTCGTCGGCCGCGTCGCCGGTCAGCCCCTCGATCTCGTACTGCGCCGACTTCTCGGTGACCGACTGCGCGCCGCCCTCGACCGCCTCCACGAAGACGCGCGCCTCGCTCGCCTTGACCTTGGTCTTCCAGGGCTGCATCACCCCTGACTTGGAGTACGTGATCTCGAAGCCCCGCTTGGCCTTGGGCACTTCGACGTCGACCTTGCTGACGTACTCGACGCCGGACGGCGAGCGGAACCGCGTGCCCTTCTTGAGGACCACCGGTTTGTCGGGGTTCTCGTTCTTCACCCGCATGCCGCCGCCCGCCCGCTCCACCTCGCCGTCGAGCAGTTCGTAGCGCGCGGTCCCGCCCGCCACCAGGAGCCGTCCGTCGGGCAGTTGGGCGTGCCCGGAGCAGAAGAAGTCCTCCGGAGTGTCGACCTTCTTGAACGTGTCGTTCTTCGGATCCCACAGGACCGTGTCGAACGAGCCCGCGTCGAATTTCCTCTGCTCGTTCCCCGAACCGGCGACGATCAGCACCTTGCCGGTGTGCAGCAGCGCGGCGTGGATGGCGTTGGTACGGAACTCCTCGGGGATGTCGACCTGCTTCCAGGAGCCGTACTTCGCCTTGTAGCCGGGCTGCGAGATCTTGTAGTCGTAGTACTGCTCCTCGGCGAAGGAGAGCGCGGCGGGAGCGTTCAGTCCCACCAGGAGCGCGCCCGCGCCGACTCCGAAAAGCGTCTTCCTGGTGCGCTTCGAGGGGCGGTAGGCCATGGGTCAGTTCCCTCCTGTCGTCGTGCCGGTGGCGAAGGCCGGCTCCGGCTCGCCCTCCGTGTCCTCGCCCAGCGGCTCCGGCTGCTCCGTCCGCTGCTCCCGCCGGGCCGCCCTGCGCTCCTTGGCGAGCGAGAACGCCCAGATGGAGACCGGCGCCAGCGAGATCACCATCGCGAGGACCGCCCAGGTGCGCATCGCCACGTGGGTGTGGCCGAGCACGAAGGAGGCGACCAGCGAACTGGCGAGCACCACCGCCCAGAAGAGGTGGATGCGGAAGGTGAGGAGCCGGTCCGGGCTCGCGTCGCCGCCCTTGGGGGTGACCACGAAGCGGCTGGGGCGGCGCACCAGGGCCGCGCCGAGCGACTTGGCGTAGATGGGCGCGGAGAGCGCCGACATCGCCATGCCCGCGAGGCCACCGGAGCCCTCGGGCTCGTGCGGGGACACGTTGTGCCGCCGGTTCCAGAGGTAGAGGCCGATCTGCAGGGCGGCAGCGTCGCTGTACAGCATCAGCCAGACCGACGCGGCGACCTGCGTACCGCTGGCCCCGAACCACAGGAACAGGACGCAACTGAGGATGCCGAGCAGCCAGTTGACGGCCGTCATGGGGTAGTACACGAGCATCAGCGAGTACGAGAAGAGGCGCCCTGGCGGCATCGTGAACGGCGCCTTCCAGTACTGCTTGAACAGCGTCTCGTAGGTGCCGCGCGACCAGCGCATCTGCTGGGTGAAGAAGTCCGTCCAGGAGGCCGGGCCCTCGCCGACGGCCAGGACGTCCGGCGTGTAGACCGAGCGCCAGTGCCGCTTGGTCGCCGGGTTGCGGTGGCGGTGCAGTTCGAAGCCCGTCGCCATGTCCTCGGTGATCGAGTCGTGCAGGCCGCCGATCTGGGTGAGGGCGCTGATGCGTACGACATTGTTCGTGCCGACGAACATGGGGGCGCGGTAGCGGTTGCCCGCGCGCTGGATCAGCGCGTGGAAGAGGAACTGCTGGGACTCGGCGGCCTTGGTGACGGGCGTCGTGTAGTTCCCGTAGACCTGCGGTCCGACGACGAACGCCACGTCCGGGTCGCGGAAGTAGCCCATCATCCGCTCCAGGAAGTTGGGGAGCGGGACGTGGTCCGTGTCGACGGACGCGAAGAAGTCGTACTCCGCGTGGTACATCGCCAGCCAGGCGTTGTAGTTGCCGTGCTTGGTACGGGCCTTGTGCGGGCCCTTCTTGCGGTTCCACTCCGCGATGCCGTACCGCGTGAAGTGCCGCACGCCGAGCTCCTCGCAGAGCGCCTTGGCCTCGGGGGTGTTCCCCTCGTCCAGGAGCCATACGTCGAGGGGGCCGGGGTGGTGTATCCGGACGGCGCCCTCCAGGGTGGCCCGCACCATGGTGAGGGGCTCCTTGCCGGGTACGTACGTGGTGAGGAAGGCGACGCGGGTGCCCGCTTCGGGGAACACGGGGACCGGGTCCCTCGCGACCATCGTGGCGTGGGCGATCGAGATGACGTTGACGAGCATGAAGAGCTCGATGAGGCCGATCGCCACGAGCATCGTCGCGTCCAGGCCGATCAGCCAGCGGTCGGCGCCCTCACGTTCGGTCCAGTGGGTGGGCCAGACGAGGTAGACCAGCAGGATGCCGGTGAGGAGGGGCGCCAGGGCCATCAGGAGTACGGCGCGTATTCGGTGCGGTTCGCCGGACAGGAGCGAGCGGTACCGGACCCGGTACGGCTCGGGGTCCCCTCCTGTCCCCTCGTCGCCGTCCGGCTCCGTGAGCGGTCCGGCGAGCGTGCTGTGGGTCTCGTAGTCGTAGCCCTCCGGCTGCCGCACAGCGCCCTCCAGGTTCTGGGTGATCCGGTATCGAACGTGCCGATACCCACACAAAAGTGGAGTTTCCCCGGCGTGTCGAACGGGGTTCGCCCGTGCGAGGGGTTTTAGGTTGGGGGGTTTTGGCCGGGTTGCGGTGCTCCTACGGGCGTGTACGGCGCAACCGGTGGCGGACCGCCCGCTGGGCCAGCGGCCCCAGGTCCTCGACCGCCGTCACGAGGACGGACAACTGCTCCAGGGAGTTGAGCGCCCGCTCCGTACCCGCCGGGTCGACCCCCTCGTACAGCTCCAGGCCCACGAAGGACGCGCCCACCGCCCGCGCGAGCCCCACGGGGTCCGTGAACTCGCCGAGCGGCGACGCGGACAGGACCCGGGTGAGGACCTTCTCGATCTCCTCGATCCAGAGCGCGAGACCCGCCGCCGTCGCCGCCGCGAGCCGCGGCTGGGTCTGCGCCCCGGCGAGGAGCTGGCCGAGGACGGCGACATGCCCCGCCTCGCGTTCCCGCTCGTGCATCTCCCGCCCGAAGGCGAGCAGTCCGGCGAAGGACTCGATCCCGGCGAGGCGCTCCCGGTAGAGGGAGACCCGCTGTTCCGTGCCGTGCCGGCAGGCCGCCGCAAGGAGGTCGTCGACGGAGCCGTAGTGGTAGAAGACGAGCGCCTGGTTGACCCCGGCGGCGGCCGCGATGTTCCGCGCCGACGCCTTGGCGATGCCCTGCTCGGTAAGCGTCCGCAGCGCGCCTTCGAGGAGCTTGGTCCGGGTCTCCTGGCTCTTGGCCGGGTCCTTGGCGGCGCTCACGCGCGCACCTCCTCGCGGACGGGCCGCAGCCCGGGGCGCACCCCGCACATACGGACGTCGGTGTACGCCGCCGTGAAGGAGCCCTCGTACCCGAAGAGCGGCCCGAAGCGGCGGTTGGTGACCCGCACCCGGATGCGGAACCGGCCCGCCGCGTCGTCGTAGGACTCCCGCACTTCCGCGTCGCCGCCGATCAGTTCGGGCACGCGGCAGTCCACCGGGCCTTCCCGGAAGCGGTGCTCTCCGGAGCGGATCAGGAGCGAGCCGTCGGGCTCGGCCCGCAGGTGCAGGTCGCTGGCGAGGTGCTGGTGCGTGCCGAGGTAGTCGAGCACGCGGTCGCCCTGGGGTCCGAGGACCATCTGGGCGTCGAAGCGGCGGGGGCCGCCGGGCAGTTCGAAGGTGCGCACGAAGGTCACCGTCTCACGGCCGTACGTGTCGGTGTACGGCACGTTCTCGATGGTGAAGGGGACGTTCCTGCCCTGGCGCGGAAGGAGGATGTTGCGGGTGCCGCCGAGCGCGAGGAACGGCTTCACGAAGCCCCTGCCGTGCCAGACGCGGTCCATCACGCCCCGCCCCGTGCAGGCCTCGCCGCTCGCGAGGCCCACGGAGAAGCGGCGCTGGATCTGCGGGTGCAGCCGGTCGAAGTCGGCGCCGAGCACCGTGCGGAAGATCGAGGCGTGCTGCTTCACGAGCGCTGCTCCTTGGCGGTGGTGAGGGTGGTGAGCGTCGCGAGGACGTGCGGGGCGCGGGCGCGTTCCGGTGGGGTGCGCAGGCAGCGGCGGGCGGCCGGGGTGGTGGGCAGGGGCGGCAGGAACAGCATCAGGGCCGCCGCGGCGATGGCGGTCATGGGGGCGAGGAGGACGGCGGCGAGGACGCAGAGGACGCGCGCGGCGGCCTCGGCGACCGCGTTCCACAGGGCGCGTTCGGGGGTGATGCCCCGCTCCAGCCAGAGCCGGAGCCGGTCGAAGGACCAGGCGGTCGCCCAGCCCATGAGGGGCCGGAAGAGCACGCGGTCGGCGGCCTTTCCGAAGCGGCCCCAGCGCGGCCGGTAGTCGTACCCGGTGAGGAAGCGGATGCCGTCGCCGTCCGGCGCCGGTACGTAGCGCCAGTAGCCGCTGCCCTCTTCGAGGAGGGAGAGGGGGTGCGGCGAGGAGAAGCGCAGGGCCGAGGTCCGCGTGCCGTCGGGGCGCCGCTTCTCGCCCGCGGAGACGCCGGTGCCCGCGATGGCGAGGAAGGGCAGCACGCGCGTGGCGTACCGGAAGTGCTGGGGCTCGCCCTCCTGGCGCGGCAGGTAGTCGATCTCGGTGAAGCGCAGGTCCCAGCGCTGGTGCCGGTCGGGCTCCTGGGTGCGCGCCCAGAGGTCGTCGAGATCGGCGCGTATCCGTGCCTCGATGTACAGGCTCACCGTTAACCCCCACGTCAGCGTCGTTTTGAGCGAGTGCTCAAAACGGAAGGTACAGGTGTTTGAGCAGTCGCTCAAGTCGCTCGCTCAAGTCACTCAGGCCGCTCGCTCAAGTGATGGCGCACGAAAAAGCCCCCGCCCGGAAGGGCGGGGGCTTTCTGTGCCGCTGCACGTGCAGGGACCGGCGACGAGGTGTCGGCGGCTCATGCGCCGAGGTGACGCTCCACCGTGTCGACCTTGGAGGTGAGGCCGTCGCTCACGCCGGGGCGGATGTCCGCCTTCATCACGACAGAGACGCGCGGGGCCCGTGCCTCGACGGCGGCGACGGCGCGCTTGACGACGTCCATGACCTCGTCCCACTCGCCCTCGACGGAGGTGAACATGGCGTCGGTCCGGTTGGGCAGTCCGGACTCGCGGACGATACGGACCGCGTCGGCGACGTACTCGCCGACGTCCTCACCGACCCCCAGCGGGGTCACGGAGAAGGCGACGATCATGCGTTCACGATTCCTTCGTTGCGGGCGCACGAGGCGATCACCGCGGCCTCGGCCTCACGCTTGAGCCTGCGCTCGGCCATGAACCCGCCGCCGGGGATGAAGGAGTACGCGAAGTAGAGGATGCCCGTCTTCGCGTCCCACTTCGTACGGTTCCACGCGTCGAGCCAGAAGATCACGTACAGGATGAAGAGCACGCCGTGGATCGGGCCGAGCACCGGGGCGACGTTGAAGCTCTCGGCGACCGTGTACTTGATGATCGTGCAGACCAACAGCACGATCCAGGAAATGCCCTCGGGCACGGAGACCAGGCGGAGGCGGCGGAGGGCGGAGGCGGTCTTGATGTCCACGGGTCACCTTCGGTGGGTGGGGCGGCGGGAGGAGGCAGGGCCGGGCGGCGCCGATCTTGTGAACGGACGCACAAGCGACCCCATTGTGACATCGGGGTCTTCTCGGGGTTCGCTCAGGGGCCTTCACCCTGTTCTGGGCGGGTACGCGGCGGCTACCGTCGATTCGTGGCTACATTCCGGCTCCAAGGGAGCAGAGTGCTCGCCGTCGACATGACCGGCGATGCCGTGAAGGCGAAGAACGGCTCGATGGTCGCCTATGACGGCCAGATGGAGTTCAAGAAGATGACCGGCGGCGGCGAGGGCATCCGGGGCATGGTGACCCGCCGCGTCACCGGCGAACAGATGACGGTGATGGAGGTGAAGGGGCACGGCACCTGCTGGTTCGCCGACCGCGCCACGGAGATCAATCTCGTGCGGCTGCGCGGCGACAAGCTCCATGTCGAGGCGAGCAATCTGCTCTGCACCGACGCGGGGCTGCGCACCGGCACCAGCTTCACGGGCCTGCGCGGCGCGACCCAGGGGAACGGACTGTTCACGACGACCGTCGAGGGCACGGGCCAGGCCGCGATCGTCTCCGACGGGCCCGCGGTGGTGCTGCGCGTCTCCCGGGAGTACCCCTTGATGGTCGACCCGGGGGCGTACATCGCCCACCAGGGCGACGTCCACCAGAGCTTCCAGTCCGGCGTCACCTTCCGCACGTTCATGGGCGAGGGCGGCGGAGAGGCCTTCCAGATCCGCTTCGAGGGCGACGGCCTGGTCTACGTACAGCCCAGTGAGCGCACCACGATCGCGGGGGACGTCTGAGATGCCGTTCCGGGAGATCAACTCGAAGGTGGTCGAGGCGACGGTGCAGCCGGGCGTCAAGATCTTCAGCCAGCGCGGCGCCATGCTCGCCTACCAAGGGGATGTCACCTTCACCCCCAACCTCCAGGGCGGCCAGGGCGGCCTGGCCTCCATGATCGGGCGCCGGGTCGCGGGCGAGGCCACGCCCCTGATGACCGTCGCAGGCAGTGGCACCGTCCTCTTCGGGCACGGCGGTCACCACATCCAGGTGATCGGCCTCTCCGGAGACACCCTCTTCGTGGAGGCGGACCGCCTGCTCGCCTTCGACGGCACGCTCCAGCAGGGCACGATGTTCCTGGGCGCGCAGGGCGGCGTCATGGGCATGGTGCGCGGACAGGTCAGCGGCCAGGGCCTGTTCACCACGACCCTGAAAGGCCACGGCGCGGTCGCCGTCATGGCGCACGGCGGCGTCATCGAGGTGCCGATCACCCCGCAGCGCCCCGTGCACGTCGACCCACAGGCGTATGTCGCGCACCACGGCGACGTGCGCAACAAGCTCTCGACGGCGCTCGGCTGGCGGGACATGGTGGGCCGCGGCTCCGGAGAGGCCTTCCAGCTGGAGCTGTCGGGAAGCGGCGCGGTGTACGTCCAGGCTTCGGAGGAGAAGCTGTGAACCCCAACGTCTCGACCCCCGCGGGAGCGCCCGCCGTCTTCGACCCCATGACGCTGCCGAGCGACGACAACGTCAGCCCGTACACCTTCTGCGTGGAGCTCAAGGGCAGCCAGTGGTTCCTGCAGAAGGGGAAGATGATCGCCTACTACGGGCGCATCGACTTCAACGGCATCGGGCACGGCCGCCTCGACCGAATGGTCCGGACCAGCTTTCATTCGCCGCTGCACGCAAGCGACTGGGTCGTGGCGGACGGGCAGGGCAAGATGCTCCTCGCCGACCGGGCCTTCGACGTGAATTCGTATGACTTGAACGAGGGCAACCTGACCATTCGCTCGGGCAACCTCCTCGCTTTTCAGCCAACTCTCGCGTTGAAGCAATCCATCGTTCCGGGCTTTCTGACGCTCATCGGCACGGGCAAGTTCGTCGCCGCTTCGAACGGGCCCGTGATCTTCATGGAGCCCCCGATCCGCGTAGATCCACAGGCGCTCGTGGGCTGGGCGGACTGCCCTTCACCGTGCCATCACTACGACCACGGGTATCTCACCGGCGTGATCGGGGGCGTGCGAGCACTGACCGGCATCGGCGGCACTTCGGGCGAGGAGCACCAGTTCGAGTTCGTGGGCGCCGGCACGGTGCTGCTCCAGTCCTCGGAGGCGCTCATGCCCGAGCAGGCGGCGGGAGCGGTGCCGAACCAGGCGGGCGTGCCGGGCGGGCGAGGCACCCCGGGCCAACCGGGTCAGCAGCCGGGGACACCGCGCCTTCCCGGACAACTGGGGGACCTCCAGCGTCGCTTCGGGCTGTGAGCGGTAGTCTGCGGAGTGTGACGGCGAACGCCTGTGCCCCTCCGAGAGGCAGGGGTTGCGAGGCGCGTCACATCCCACCATTCGTTCACCTTTCAACTTCTTAGGTAGAATCGATTCCATGGAGACCGAGACGGCCCCGCAGTGGCTGACCGACGAGGAACAGTGCGCTTGGCGCACCCACGTGGAGGTCAACCGGATGCTGACATATCAGCTCGAAAAGGACCTTCAGCCGTTCAACCTGACCATGAACGACTACGACATTCTCGTGTATCTCTCCGAATCGGAAGAGCTGCGGATGCGGATGAGCGATCTTGCCGCCGCCACCCTGCAGTCCAAGAGTCGCCTGTCCCACCAGATCACCCGTATGGAGAACGCGGGTCTGGTGCGCCGTGAGAACTGCGAGTCCGACCGGCGAGGCCTCTACACCGTACTCACCGAGGAGGGCATGGAGACCATGCAGAAGGTGGCTCCACACCACGTCGCCTCCGTGCGGCGGCACTTCGTGGACCTCATCTCCGCCGAAGCGCTCGAAGAGCTGCGCAAGGCCCTGACCCCGATCGCGGAACACCTGCGCTCCCAGCGCGGCAAGCCCTGACCCGCTCCGCCACGACCGGCCGCGGCACCCCTCATTCCGCCGACGACTGAGGGCTGGGCAGCCGGAGTTCGAAGAGCGCACCACCGGACGGCGCCTCCCGCACCACGAGCGTGCCGCCGTGCCGTACCGCAACGTCCCGCGCGATGGCGAGGCCAAGTCCGGCCCCGCCCTCGTCGCGGGTCCGCGCGTCGTCGAGCCGCACGAACCGCTCGAAGACCCGCTCCCGTTCGCTCGCCGGCACGCCGCTGCCGTCATCGGCCACCTCAAGGACCGCCCAGGCGCCGTCGTTCCTCGTGGTGACCGTGACGCGGGAGCGCGCGTGCCGCTGAGCGTTGTTCACCAGGTTGCCGAGCACCCGCGCCAACTGGCCGCGCGAGCCCGCGACCTCGACACTCCGCAGATCCGTGTGCACGTCGACGCGGTCCCGGGTCCGCTGCGAGACCTCCTCGCGGACGAAGGCCGCCAGGTCGAGCCTGGCCCCTCCCGGCTTCTCCCCCGCGTCGAGACGGGCAAGCAGGAGCAGGTCCGCGGCGAGCTCCTGGAGCCGCACGGTGTCCTCGACGGCGCCGTCCACATCCAGCAACTCCGGGTGCGCCGCGCCCACTTCGAGCTGGGTGCGCAGGGAGGCGATGGGGCTGCGCAGCTCGTGCGAGGCGTCCGCCACGAAGCGCCGCTGACGCTCCACCGAGGTCTGCAGTGCGGTGAGGGTCTCGTTCGTGGTGCGGGCGAGCCGGGCGATCTCGTCGTGCGTGTCCGGCTCTGGCACCCGGCGTGCCAGGTCCTCCGACGCGGTGATCGCGGACATCTCCGCGGTGATCGCCGCCACCGGGCGCAGGGCGCGCCGCGTCACCAGCCAGGTGACGCCGCCGACCACCGCGAGCAGCAGCGGAAACCCGATCAGCATGGACGTCAACGCCGTTGAGACCGCGCTCTGTTCGCTGGAGAGCGAGCCGCCGGCGTAGACGGTGAGGTCGCCCTTGGATTCGGTGCTCACCTCGACGGCGGCGAAGCGGAAGTCGGAGGTCTCGCCGTCGACGGTGGCGGAGCCGTCGGTGAACTTGGTCTCGTCGTCGACCTCACCGCCATCGGAGGAGCCCTCACCACTCTCCTCCTTCTCCCCCTTCTCCCTCTTCTCCCCCTTCTCTCCGTTTTCGGCGCTCCCGGACTTCGGTGCCCGGGAGGCGGGGCCGGGCCTGACCGCGTCGACGCCGGTTCCGCTGATCTTCTCCAGGTCGTCGCTCGCCACGACCAGCCTGCCCTCGTCATCGACGACCTGGACGGGCTCTTCCTCGTCGTCCGGCAGGTCGAGTTCGTCGTACGGCCGGTCCGCGACGAGCTGGGAGGCGACCTTGCGGGCGGCGGAATCGGCCCGGGAGCCCGCCTGGTCGACGAGATTGGTCCGTAGCGAGAGGAGTACGGCGGCGCCCGCGGCGACCAGCGCGAGGGCGACGACCAGGCTCGCGCCGAGCGTGGCCCTGGCCCGTACGGATCCGAGCAGTTTCCTCATCTTCCTCATCGCGGGGCCTCCAGGCGGTAGCCCGCGCCGCGCACGGTCTTGATCAGGGTCGCGCCGAGCTTGCGCCGCAGCGTGCTCACGTACACCTCGACGATGTTGGGGTCGCCCTCGTACGCGAAGTCCCAGACGTGGTCCAGGATGTCGCCCTTGGAGACGACCTCGCCGGTGCGCAGGACCAGCTGTTCAAGGACCGCGAACTCCTTCGCGGTGAGGGTGACTTCGTCCTCGCCACGGAAGACGCGGCGCGCGGCCGTGTCGACCTTGAGGTCGCCGAGGGTGTGCACCGGGGACGGGCCCGCGGAGCCGCGGCGGCGCAGCAGCGCCTTCACGCGGGCGACGAGGACGACGTACGAGAAGGGCTTGGTGAGGTAGTCGTCGGCGCCCGTGTCGAGCCCCTCCGCCTCGTCGTACTCGCCGTCCTTGGCGGTGAGCATCAGGATCGGCACGTCGTGGCCCGCGGCGCGCAGCGTGGAGCAGACGCGGTAGCCGTTCATGCCGGGCAGCATGATGTCGAGGATCACCAGGTCGTACGTGCCCTCGCTCGCGCGGTGCAGCCCGTCGACGCCGTCGTGGACGACGTCCACGGCGTAGCCCTCGGCGGTGAGGCCCTTGGCCAGCGACAGGGCGAGTCGCTTTTCGTCCTCCACGATCAAGATTCGATAGGTGTGGCGCGTAGCGCCTCCGGCAGGGCGGTGGTGGGAGACGGGCGGGCGCATGCGTTCAGGGTGGCAGAGCGAAGCTGAAGAGTTCTTCAGGCGGCTTCAGCGTGGGTTCAGGATCGCTCAGCCAGATTGGTCCATGTCGAAAGCGAACGGCAGCGGCCCCCCGGCCGCCACCCGTACCGCCCAGTTCTCGGGAGGACCCTCATGAAGCGCAACATCGTGATCGCCACCGTCGCCGCCGCGGCCCTGATCGGAGGCGGCACCGCCACCGCCTTCGCGGTCGGCGGTGACGACGACAGCGCCGCGAGCAAGTCGAGCGTCCAGCTCAAGGACCACGACCGCAAGGACCAGGACGGCAAGGACGACGACCGCAAGGACGAGGCGCACGACGACTCCGACGACGCTGACGACGCCGCGGAGAACACCGCGGAGGCGAAGGCCGCGAAGGTGACGGCCGCCGACGCCATCAAGGCCGCCCTCGCGCACACCAAGGGCACCGCGGTCTCCGCCGAGCTCGACGACGAGGACGGCGGCCTGGTCTGGGACGTCGACGTCCTGAAGGGCAGCACCTGGCACAACGTCGAGGTCGACCCCGGCACCGGCAAGGTGCTCGGCTCCTGGGTCGACAAGGACGACGACGGTGACGACGCCGCCGACGCCGCCCGGGTGAACTCCGCACTGAAGGACGCGTCCGTCAGCGCCGCGGACGCCGCGCGGGCCGGTGCCGACAAGGGCACGGTGACCTCCGTGGACCTGGACGACGACGGCAAGGCGGTCGCCTGGAACGTGGAGACGACCGGCGCCAAGGGCGCCGAGTCCGAGTACGACGTCGACCTGAAGACCGGCAAGGTCACGGCCGACCGCACGGACACCCACGACCACGCCGGCCAGGACCACGACGACCACGACGGTCAGGACGACGACGGCTCCGACGACTGACGTACAGCGACCACTCGGGCCACAGGGGCGGCGTCATCGACGCCGCCCTCGGCGCGTCGCGGCGTCCGCAGCGTCGCGACCGCCCCCAGGACGGGGGCGACGGCGGCTCCCACGAAGCACCAGGCCAGCGGGGCCCTGCCCACCATCGCGCCGATCGCGGCCGCGCCGACCGAAAGACCCGCGTTGACCGCGGTGTTGACCCAGGCGCCCGCTTGGGTGCGCAGCTCCGGCGCCACGGACTCGTCCGCGATCAGGTAGGCGGTGGTCAGGGCCGGGGCGACGAAGAGTCCGGCGCAGGCCGCCACGCCGACCAGGGCGGGCAGCCCCGGCGCGAGACCGGCCGCGGCCGAGAGCAGGCCGAGGGCCACGGCGAGCACGGGCAGCCGGGACCGCGCCGACGAGCGCCAGGACACGGCACCGTGCAGCAGGCCCCCCACGGCGCTGCCCGCGGAGAACGCGGCCAGGACCCAGACCACGGCGTCCGGCCGCCCCACTCCCTCGGCGAAGGCCACGAAGAGCAGTTCGAGGGCGCCCACACAGAGGCCGACCCCGGCAACGACGACGACAGGCTGGGCCAGCTTGCGCCCCACGGCGCGCCCGCCGCCTCCGGAAGCCCCGCCGCGCCGCCTCCGCTGCCCCCGGACCGCCGGGGACGCGAGGAAGGCGAGCGTGCCGGTCCAGATCAGTGCGGCGCTGGCCGCGATGCCCGCGGCGGCGGGCCCGACCTGGACGATCAGCCCCACGAGCAGCGGCCCCGAGACGAACAGCAGCTCCTCGGCCACCCCGTCCAGGCTGTACGCGCGCTGCAGCAACCGCCGGTCACCGTCGAGGAGTTCGGCCCACACGGTACGCATGACGGGGCCGAGCGGCGGCGTACAGGCTCCCGCGCACGCGGCGAGGACGCCGAGCCAGACCGGGGCCGTGCCGGGCCGCCACGTCGCGAGGGTCAGGGCGGTGAGGAGCCCGGCGTACAGAGAGACCATCGGGGCGAGCACGCGGCGCGGCCCGTGCCGGTCGACGAGCGCGGCACGGACCGGCGAGAGCAGCACGTTGGCCGCCCCGAACAGCGCGGTGACGGCCCCCGCGACGGCATACGACCCGGAGGCGTCCCTGACCGCAAGCATCAGGGAGAGGGAGACCGTCCCGTACGAGAGGCGGGCGGGCAGGACGGTGGCGAAGGCGCGGAGGGCGTGCGGGGTCCGCAGCACGGCGAGATACACGGAAGGGTTCCTCTGGACTCGAAGAGGCACAAGGGGTCGCCGGAGTCCCGCGTGGGCCACGGTCGTGCGTGGCGAGCGCGGGCGGGGCGGGCCCTATGCCAAGAGGAGGAACACGGGGGTCACGGTATCCGCCGGGGTGCCGCCTGGACACTCTTTTTCACGAACCGCCGAAAAGCCCATCGGAAGCGACCTAGCTCTCCGTCAGCCCCTCGACCAGCTCATCGGCCGCCGTGTACGGGTCGAGTTCCCCCGCCACGATCCGTTCCGCGAGCGCGGACAGTCGGAGATCGCCGTGCAGGGAGCCGATCCGTTCCCGCAGCGTCGTGACGGCGATCGTCTCGACCTCGTGGGAGGCGCGGGCGACCCGGCGCTCCGCGAGGACCCCCCGCTCCTCCATCCACGCCCGGTGCTTCTCCAGCGCCTCGACGACCTCGTCGATGCCCTCGCCGCGCGCCGCGACCGTCTTCACGATGGGCGGCCGCCAGTCGCCGGCGCCGCGGGATTCGCCGAGGCCCAGCATGTGGTTCAGCTCGCGGGCGGTCGCGTCGGCGCCGTCGCGGTCGGCCTTGTTGACGACGTACATGTCGCCGATCTCCAGGATTCCGGCCTTCGCCGCCTGGATGCCGTCGCCCATGCCCGGCGCGAGGAGCACGACCGAGGTGTCCGCCTGCGAGGCGATCTCCACCTCGGACTGTCCGACGCCGACGGTCTCGACGAGGATCACGTCGCAGCCCGCCGCGTCCAGGACGCGGATGGCCTGCGGCGCGGCCCACGCGAGCCCGCCGAGGTGGCCGCGCGTGGCCATGGAGCGGATGTAGACGCCGGGGTCGGACGCGTGGTCCGACATCCGCACCCGGTCGCCGAGGAGGGCGCCGCCGGAGAAGGGGGACGACGGGTCGACGGCGAGGACGCCGACCCGCTTCCCGGTCCGCCGGTAGGCGCTCACGAGCGCGGACGTCGATGTCGACTTGCCGACACCGGGGGATCCCGTGAGACCGACCACGTACGCGTTGCCTGCGAGCGGAGCCAGCGCGGCCATCACTTCGCGCAGCTGCGGCGACGCCCCCTCGACCAGTGAGATCAGCCGGGCCACGGCCCGCGGCCTGCCCTCGCGGGCCTGCGCCACCAGGGAGGGGACGTCTTGCATCACAGCTCCGTTCAGTACGTACGGGAGAGGACCGCGTACGGGAGGACCGACGTACGGGTCAGGCCTTGGCCACCTTCACGATCAGGGCATCGCCCTGACCACCGCCACCGCACAGCGCGGCCGCACCCACGCCGCCGCCGCGCCGCCGCAGTTCCAGGGCGAGGTGCAGCACGACACGGGCGCCGGACATCCCGATCGGGTGACCCAGGGCAATGGCGCCGCCGTTGACGTTCACCTTTTCCGAGGACACTCCGAGGTCCTTCATTGACTGCACCGCGACGGCCGCGAAGGCCTCGTTGATCTCGATCAGATCGAGGTCGGCGACTTGCAGACCCTCCTTCTTCAGGGCGTGCCGGATCGCGTTGGACGGCTGCGACTGGAGCGAGCTGTCGGGTCCCGCCACGTTGCCGTGCGCGCCGATCTCCGCGATCCAGGCCAGGCCCAGCTCCTCGGCCTTGGCCTTGGACATGACCACGACCGCGGCCGCGCCGTCGGAGATCTGCGAGGACGTGCCCGCGGTGATCGTGCCGTCCTTGGCGAAGGCGGGGCGCAGCTTGCCGAGGGACTCGGTGGTGGTCTCCGCGCGGATGCCCTCGTCCTGGGAGAAGAGGACCGGGTCGCCCTTGCGCTGCGGGATCTCGATCGGCGTGATCTCGGCCTCGTACAGGCCGTTCTTCTGGGCGGCGGCGGCGCGCTGGTGGGAGAGGGCGGCCACCTCGTCCTGCTCCGGGCGGCCGATGCCGAGGCGGGTGTTGTGCTTCTCCGTGGACTCGCCCATCGCGACGCCGTCGAAGGAGTCGGTCAGGCCGTCGTGGGCCATGGAGTCGATCATTTCGATCGCGCCGTACTTGTGGCCCTCGCGGGACTTGGGGAGCAGGTGCGGGGCGTTGGTCATCGACTCCTGGCCGCCCGCCACGACGATGTCGAACTCGCCCGCGCGGATGAGCTGGTCGGCGAGTGCGATGGCGTCGAGGCCCGACAGGCACACCTTGTTGATGGTGAGTGCGGGGACGTTCATGGGGATGCCCGCCTTGACGGCGGCCTGGCGCGCCGGGATCTGCCCTGTCCCGGCCTGGAGCACCTGGCCCATGATCACGTACTGGACCTGGTCGCCTCCGATGCCCGCGCGCTCGAGCGCGGCCTTGATCGCGAAGCCCCCCAGGTCCGCACCCGAGAAGGACTTCAGGGAGCCGAGGAGGCGGCCCATGGGCGTGCGTGCGCCCGAGACGATCACTGAGGTGGTGCCGGTCGTTCCTGCCATGTGCGACGACCCCTTGGGAGGAGAGGAGTTAACGAGGGTTTATCTGAATGTACTGAGCAGTACCCCCGCCGTCACCGGGCGGCAGGTGTGATCGCGCGCACGTTGCGTAATCACTGGGTCAAGCGCTGCACTTGAAACATGCTGACGCGAATCGATCACATCGGGATCGCCTGTTTCGACCTCGACACAACCGTCGAGTTCTACCGCGCGACGTACGGATTCGAGGTGACCCACAGCGAGGTCAACGAAGAGCAGGGCGTGCGGGAGGCCATGCTCAAGATCAATGACACCGGCGATGGAGGTGCCTCCTACCTCCAGCTCCTGGAGCCGACCCGCGACGACTCCGCGGTCGGCAAGTGGCTGGCCAAGAACGGCGAGGGCGTCCACCACATCGCCTTCGGCACCGCTGACGTGGACGGCGACGCCGCGGCCATCAAGGACAAGGGCGTGCGCGTGCTCTACGAAGAGCCCCGGATCGGCTCCATGGGGTCACGTATCACCTTCCTGCACCCGAAGGACTGCCACGGCGTCCTCACGGAACTTGTCACTTCGGCACCTTCCGAGACACCGGAGCACTGACCTCCGTATATCTGGGCCGGTAGGGTGAGGGGCGGCCGTCCGAACTTCTGGGCGGCCGAGTGCCGGGGTCCGGGTTTCGGGGGACGAGCGTCGGGGCAGCAGCCCATGCTCCGCTGTTGATCTGACACCATTCCCCCGGGGGCCCCGTCCGGCGGATGGACGGGGCTCGTTGGAGAGACTTGCGACCAGGGTTGGGGTATCCCCTGCTCGTAGAGCTTGGGGAAGGATGGGACCGCGCAGTGCGGGGCTACGAACGCCAAGAGAACTCGCGGGCTGAGACCGACAGTCTGTCGCGGTTCGAGGCCGAGATGGACCGGCTGAAGACCGAGCGGGAGAAGGCCGTCCAGCACGCCGAGGACCTCGGCTACCAGGTCGAGGTGTTGCGCGCCAAGCTGCACGAGGCGCGCCGCAACCTCGCGTCCCGCCCTGCCTACGACAGCGCGGACATCGGGTATCAGGCCGAGCAGTTGCTCCGCAATGCCCAGATCCAGGCCGAACAGCTGCGCGCCGACGCCGAGCGCGAGCTGCGGGACGCCAGGGCACAGACCCAGCGCATCCTCCAGGAGCACGCCGAACAGCAGGCCAGGCTCCAGTCCGAGCTGCACACCGAGGCCGTGACGCGGCGCCAGCAGCTCGACCAGGAGCTGAACGAGCGCCGGCAGACCGTCGAGTCGCACGTCAACGAGAACGTGGCCTGGGCCGAGCAGCTCAGGGCCCGTACCGAACAGCAGGCCCGCCGCCTCCTCGACGAGTCGCGCGCCGAGGCCGAGCAGTCCCTCGCCGCCGCCCGCGCGGAGGCCGCCCGCGTCGCCGAGGAGGCCCGCCAGCGCCTGGCCCAGGACGCCGAGGCCGCCCGCGCCGAGGCCGAGGCGGTCCTGCGCCGCGCCCGCACGGACGCCGAGCGCCTCCTGAACGCCGCGTCGACGCAGGCCCAGGAGGCCACCGACCACGCCGAGCAGCTGCGCTCCACCACGGCGACCGAGTCCGAGCAGGCGCGCCGCAGGGCCGCCGAGGCGAGCCGGGCCGCCGAGCAGCGCATGAGCGAGGCCGAGACGGCGCTGCGCGAGGCGCGCGCCGAGGCCGAGAAGGTGCTCGCCGAGGCCAAGGACACCGCGAGCAAGCAGCTCTCGGCCGCCGAAGGCGCGAACGAACAGCGCACGCGCACCGCCAAGGAGCAGGTCGCCCGGCTGGTCAGCGAGGCCACGAAGGAGGCCGAGGCCACCAAGTCCGAGGCCGAACAGCTGGTCGCCGACGCTCGTGCGGAGGCCGAGAAGCTGATCGCGGACGCCGCCGAGAAGGCGCGCACGATCACCGCCGAGGAGACCGCGGGCCAGCTCGCGAAGGCAGCGCGCACCGCCGAGGAGGTCCTCGACAAGGCCTCGAAGGACGCCAAGGAGACGACGAAGGCCGCCACCGAGGAGGCCGAGCGGATCCGCACCGAGGCGGAGACCGAGGCGGACCGGCTGCGCGCCGAGGCGCACGACATCGCCGAGGAGCTCAAGGGCACGGCGAAGGACGACACCAAGGAGTACCGCGCCAAGACCGTCGAGCTGCAGGAGGAGGCGCGCAGGCTGCGCGGCGAGGCCGAACAGCTGCGGGCCGACGCGGTCACCGAGGGCGAGCGCATCCGGGGCGAGGCGCGGCGCGAGGCGGTTCAGCAGATCGAGGAGGCGGCCAAGTCCGCCGAGGAGCTGCTCGCCAAGGCGAAGGCCGACGCGGACGAGCTGCGCACGGCCGCGGCCACCGAGAGCGACCGGGTCCGCACCGAGGCCGTGGAGCGCGCCACGGCGCTGCGCACGCAGGCCGAGGAGACCCTGGAGCGCACCCGCGAGGAGGCCGAGCGGCACCGCGAGGAGGCCGCCGAGCAGGCCGAGGCGACGAAGTCCGGGGCCGAGGAGGCCGCGCGGGCGCTGCGCGAGGAGACCGAGCGGGCCATAGCGGCACGTCAGGCCGAGGCCGCCGACGAGCTGACGCGGCTGCGCACGGAGGCCGAGGAGCGTCTGGCCGCCGCCGAGCAGGCGCTGACCGACGCCCGCGCCGAGGCCGAGCGCATCCGCAAGGAGGCCACGGACGAGACGGACCGCCTTCGCGCGGAGTCCGCCGAGCGGATCCGCACGCTCCAGTCGCAGGCCGAGACCGAGGCGGAGCGGCTGCGCACGGAGGCCGCCGCCGATGCCTCGACCGCCCGCGCGGAGGGCGAGAACATCGCCGTACGCCTGCGTTCGGAGGCCGCCGCGGAGGCCGAGCGGCTCAAGACCGAGGCGCAGGAGACCGCCGACCGCGTCCGCGCGGAGGCCGCTGCCGCCGCCGAGCGGGTCGCCGCGGAGGCCGCGGAGGCGCTGTCCGCCGCCCAGGAGGAGGCCGTCCGCCGCCGCCGCGAGGCCGAGGAGACCCTGGGCTCCGCGCGCGCGGAGGCCGATCAGGAGCGTGAGCGCGCCCGCGAGCAGAGCGAGGAGCTCCTCGCGTCCGCCCGCAAGCGCGTCGAGGAGGCGCAGACCGAGGCGGTCCGCCTCGTCGAGGAGGCCGACCGCCGCGCGAGCGAGCTGGTCTCGGCCGCCGACCAGCACGCCCAGTCCGTACGGGACTCCGTGGCAGGCCTGCACGAGGCGGCGCAGGAAGAGGTCACGGGCCTGCGCTCGGCCGCCGAGCACGCCGCCGAGCGTACGAGGACGGAGGCGCAGGAGGAGGCCGACCGCGTCCGCTCCGACGCGTACGCCGAGCGGGAGCGCGCCACCGAGGACGCCAACCGCACCCGGCGGGAGGCGACGGAGGCTTCGGAGGCCGCGCAGTCCCTTGCCGAGCGCACGGTCGCGGAGGCCATCTCGGAGGCCGAGCGGATGCGCTCGGACGCCTCGGACCACGCCCAGCGGGTCCGCACGGAGGCGTCGGACACCATCGCGCAGGCCGAGCAGGACGCGTCCCGCACGCGTGCCGACGCCCGCGAGGACGCCAACCGCATCCGCGGCGACGCCGCGAGCCAGGCCGACCAGCTGATCGGTGAGGCCCGCAGCGAGGCCGAGAAGCTGCAGAACGACACGGCCACGGAGGCCGAGCGCGTCCGTACGGAGGCCATCGAGGAGGCCGAGCGGCTCCGGGCCGAGTCCACGACCGAGGCCGAGCGGCTCCGCGCGGAGTCGGCCGCCGAGGCCGAGCGGGTGCGGGCCGAGTCGGTGGCGAAGGCCGAGAAGCTCATCTCGGATGCCTCCGGCGACGCGGAGCGGCTGCGCGCCGAGGCCTCCGAGACGGTCAACTCCGCGCAGCAGCACGCCGAGCGGATCCGCAGCGACTCCGAGCGCGTCAAGGCGGAGGCGGCCCAGGAGGCCGAGCGGCTCACGTCCCAGGCGCGCGACGAGGCGGAGCGGACCCTCGACGAGGCGCGGCAGGCCGCCAACAAGCGCCGTCAGGAAGCCGCCGAGCAGGTCGACACGCTCATCACGGAGGCCGCGTCGGAGGCCGAGAAGCTGACCTCGGACGCGCAGGAGAAGGCGCTCAAGGCGACCACGGACGCCGAGGCGCAGGCCGACACGATGGTCGGCGCGGCCCGCCAGGAGGCCGAGCGCCTTGTCGCCGAGGCGACGGTCCAGGGCAACTCCCTGGTGGAGAAGTCCCGTACGGACGCGGACGAACTGCTCGTCGGGGCCCGCCGCGACGCGACCGCCATAAGGGAGCGCTCCGAGGAGCAGCGCGACCGCCTCACCACCGAGATCGAGGAGTTGCACGCCCGCGCCCGCCGCGAGTCCGCCGAGGCGATGAAGTCCGCGGGCGAGCGCTGCGACGCGCTGGTGAAGGCCGCCGAGGAGCAGCTCGCGGAGGCCGAGGCGAAGGCCAAGGAGATGGTCGCCGACGCCAACTCCGAGGCGAGCAAGGTCCGTATCTCCGCGGTGAAGAAGGCCGAGGCGCTCCTGAAGGAGGCCGAGACGAAGAAGGCCGCGCTGACCCGCGAGGCCGAGCGGATCAAGGCCGAGGCGGAGGCGGAGGCCACGCAGACGGTCGAGGAGGGCAAGCGCGAGCTCGAAGTCCTGGTCCGGCGCCGCTCGGACATCAATGCGGAGATCTCCCGTGTCCAGGACGTGCTGGAGGCGTTGGAGTCTTTCGAGGCCCCGTCGAGCGGTGCGAAGACCGGGCCCAACAGCGGCTCCGGCGCGAGCGGCGTCAAGGCCGGTGCTGCGGCGGGGTCGACCCGTTCGGGTGGCAAGCAGTCAGAGGGCTAGCCAAAGGAGCATCTCCCGTGCTCCGTAAGGACCTTTGGCCCTGTCGCTGGCAAGTGCTCCGGCGGTTAGCCACTCAAAAGGGGTGTCATTCTCCAGATCAAACGGGCATCTGCTCGATGACACGCCGCTTGGACCCCTAGGATTCCCTCTATCACCTCACCGGTCTCATTCGACAGGAACCCCATGAGCGACACTTCCCCCTACGGCTTCGAGCTTGTGCGGCGTGGGTACGACCGCGCTCAGGTGGACGAACGTATCTCCAAGCTCGTCTCCGACCGTGACAGCGCTCTCGCCCGTATCACTGCTCTGGAAAAGCGCATCGAGGAGCTGCACCTCGAGACGCAGAACGCCCAGGCCCAGGTTGCCGACGCCGAGCCGTCGTACGCCGGTCTCGGTGCCCGCGTCGAGAAGATCCTCCGCCTCGCCGAGGAGGAGGCGAAGGACCTGCGCGAGGAGGCCCGTCGCGCGGCCGAGCAGCACCGTGAGCTCGCCGAGTCCGCCGCCCAGCAGGTGCGCAACGACGCCGAGTCGTTCGCCACCGAGCGCAAGGCCAAGGCCGAGGACGAGGGCGTCCGGATCGTCGAGAAGGCCAAGGGCGAGGCGAGCGCGCTGCGGGCCGAGGCCCAGAAGGACGCGCAGTCCAAGCGTGAGGAGGCGGACGCCCTCTTCGAGGAGACGCGCGCCAAGGCCGCCCAGGCCGCCGCGGACTTCGAGACGAACCTCGCCAAGCGCCGCGAGCAGTCCGAGCGCGACCTGGCGTCGCGTCAGGCCAAGGCGGAGAAGCGTCTCGCGGAGATCGAGCACCGCGCGGAGCAGCTTCGCCTGGAGGCGGAGAAGCTGCGCACGGACGCGGAGCGCCGGGCCCGTCAGACGGTGGAGACGGCGCAGCGCCAGGCCGAGGACATCGTGGCCGACGCGAACGCCAAGGCGGACCGTATCCGCAGCGAGTCCGAGCGCGAGCTCGCGGCGCTGACGAACCGACGCGACTCCATCAACGCTCAGCTGACCAACGTCCGCGAGATGCTGGCGACGCTGACGGGTGCGGCGGTCGCGGCGGCGGGTACGCCCGCCGACGACGAGCCTGTTTCGCGTGGCGTTCCCGCGCAGCAGACCCGCTGAAGCGATCCGTCGGAGCAGCGAAGCCCCCCGCCACCGAGTGGCAGGGGGCTTTGTCTCGTTCTAGCGTTGGCGCATGATCGAGCTCGAGGGGCTGACCAAGCGGTACGGCGAGAAGGTGGCCGTCAACAACCTGACCTTCACCGTGCGCCCCGGCATGGTCACCGGCTTCCTCGGCCCGAACGGCGCCGGGAAGTCCACGACCATGCGCATGCTGCTCGGGCTCGACAACCCCTCGGCCGGTGACGTCCGCATCGACGGCAGGCACTACTCCCAGCTGAAGGACCCCCTCAAGTACATCGGCGCCCTGCTCGACGCCAAGGCGATGCACGGCGGCCGCAGCGCCTTCAACCATCTGCTCTGCCTCGCGCAGAGCAACGGCATCCCGCGCAGCCGCGTCACCGAGGTCCTCGACACCGTCGGCCTGACCGCCGTCGCGAAGAAGAAGGCCAAGGGCTTCTCGCTCGGCATGGGCCAGCGCCTGGGCATCGCGGGCGCGCTGCTCGGCGACCCCGAGATCCTGATGTTCGACGAGCCGGTCAACGGCCTCGACCCCGAGGGCATCCACTGGATCCGCAACCTCATGAAATCCCTTGCCGCCCAGGGCCGTACGGTCTTCGTCTCCTCGCACCTGATGAGCGAGATGGCGCTCACCGCCGAGCACCTCGTCGTCATCGGCCAGGGCCGCCTCCTCGCCGATCTGTCGATGCCCGACTTCATCCGGCAGAACTCCCGGTCGTACGTCAGGCTGCGCTCCCCGCAGCGCGAACGCCTCCTCGACGTGCTGCACGAGGCGGGCGTCACCGCCGTCGAGGCGGGTGACGGCGCCCTGGAGGTGGACGGGGCGGCCGCGGAGCGGCTCGGCGAGCTCGCCGCTGCCTACGGGCTCGTCCTCCATGAACTGAGCCCCCAGCAGGCCTCGCTGGAGGAAGCCTTCATGCAGCTCACCGCGGAGTCCGTGGAGTACCACGCGCACGCGGACCACGAACGCGGCGGTCCGCCGCCGAGCGCCACCGGGCCGGCGGACACCGGCTGGGGCGAAGGCTGGCAGCAGCGGAAGGACGTCTGAGCGATGGCCGCTACGCAGGTTCTGAAGTCGGAGTGGACCAAGATCCGCTCGGTCTCGTCGACCGTCTGGACGCTCGGCCTCGCCGTCGTCGTCACGGTCGCGCTCGGCACGTTGATCAGCATCCTGTCCAAGAACGACTACGACAGTCTGGACGCCAAGGACAGGCTGACCTTCGACCCGACCTTCATCAGCTTCGCCGGGATGTCCCTCGGCCAGCTCGCGATGATCGTCTTCGGGGTGCTCGTCGTCTCGAACGAGTACAGCACCGGCATGATCCGCACCTCGCTCGCGGCGGTGCCGCAGCGGGCCACGTTCCTGTTCAGCAAGATCGGCGTCGCGACGCTGCTCGCGTTCGTGGTGGGCCTGGTCACCAGCTTCCTCACGTTCTTCGTGGGCCAGGCGATGCTCGGCCAGTACAAGGCCCACATCGGCGACCCCGGCGTGCTGCGCGCGGTGATCGGCGGCGCCCTGTACATGGCGCTCATCGCGATGTTCTCGATGGGCGTCGCGACGATGCTGCGCAGCCCGATGCTCTCCCTCGGCATCCTGATGCCGTTCTTCTTCCTGATCTCCAGCATCCTCGGCAACGTATCGGCGACGAAGAAGATCGGCCGCTTCCTGCCCGACCAGGCCGGCAGCAAGATCATGCAGGTCAAGTCGCCGTTCGACGACGACACCCCGTACGGGCCGTGGGGCGGTCTCGCGATCATGGCGGTGTGGGTGGTGGCGGCGCTGATCGGTGGGTACGTACTGCTGAAGAAGAGGGACGCGTAACCGCAGCATCCCGCAGACATACGGGCGCAGGGAGGCGTGTGACGGCGCAGGACCGCGGACTGGCGGCGCTCGGCCTCGACGGGGTGCCCGCCCTGCAACCCCTCACCTACCCCGGCCTCCCGGTCACCGTGCCCTCCCTGCTGACCGACGCCGAACTGCTGCCGCTCCTGGCACAGCGGGGCGGGCTCGGCGCGTGGACCGTCGACGGGGCGGGCCACCGGCCCCACCGCTCGCTGGACGAGGTCCTCACCGGTCTCGGCCGGGCACCCGTCGCGGGGCGCCTGCCCGTGCTCGCCGTCGGCTCGAACGCCTCCCCCGGACAGCTCTCCCACAAGCTCGCCCGGCTCGGCGTCCCCGGCGGGGTGCCGATGGTGCCCGTGCGGCTGCGCGGCATCGGCATCGGCTGCTCCGCGCACATCGGCCGCGCCGGGTACGTGGCGGCCGCCCCCTACAGCTCCGCCGAGGCGCGGGCCGCCCTGGTGGTGTCCTGGCTCGACGAGGCCCAGCTGGCCGCGGTCGACGCCACGGAACTCCCCAACTACCGGCGGGTGCGGCTCCCCGGCGACGCGTACGGGATGAGCCTGCCGTCCGGCGAGCGGCTCGGCGAGGCGTACGTCTACGTCAGCGCGCGCGGCCTCCTCGCCGACCCGGTCACCGGAGCGCCGCGGCCCGGCGGCGGCGACCAGGCGGTGCTGCTCGACGCCCTGCTCGACGCGTCGCCGCGGCTGCGCGAACTGCTCGGGCCCGACGCGGCGACCTGGGTGCGCCGGGCGGCCGCCGACCCCGAACTGCGTGCCCGGGGCACCCTTCTCTTCGCCGAGGAGGGCTGGGTGCTTCCGTGGACGGAGCTCCCGGTTCCGCCCGGCCGAGCTCGGCTGTTTTACTCGCTCTTGGCTGGAACCGTCAGTTCCCCGTTATCCTCCTAACCCTTACGGGGGCGTGTGCCCCGACGTCCTGAACCATTCGATGGGTGCGGAGAATGATCGAGGCAGTCGGCCTGACGAAGCGCTACGGCGCCAAGACAGCCGTGTACAACCTTTCCTTCCAGGTGCGGCCCGGTACCGTCACCGGCTTCCTCGGGCCGAACGGCTCCGGCAAGTCGACGACGATGCGCATGATCCTCGGGCTCGACGCACCCTCCAGCGGGCAGGTGACGATCGGCGGCTATCCCTACCGGAAGCTCCCGAACGCCCCCCGCCAGGTCGGTGCGCTGCTCGACGCCAAGGCCGTGCACGGCGGCCGGCACGCCCGCAACCACCTGCTCTGCCTCGCGCAGCTCTCCGGCATCCCGGCCCGCAGGGTCGACGAGGTACTCGGCGTCGTCGGCCTTCAGGAGGTGGCGAGGAAGCGCTCCAAGGGCTTCTCGCTCGGCATGGGCCAGCGCCTCGGCATCGCCGCGGCGCTCCTCGGCGACCCGCAGGTGCTGCTCTTCGACGAGCCGGTCAACGGCCTCGACCCCGAGGGCATCCTCTGGGTCCGCAACCTGATGAAGTCGCTCGCGGCCGAGGGACGCACCGTCTTCGTGTCGTCCCACCTGATGAGCGAGATGGCGCTCACCGCCGAGCACCTCGTCGTCATCGGCCGCGGCCAGCTGCTCGCCGACATGAGTGTCACGGACTTCATCTCGGCCAACTCCGCGGACTTCGCGCGGGTGCGGACGCCGGACAGCGAGCCCGAGCAGCGCGAGAAGCTGACGGCCGCGCTGACCGAGGCGGGTGGCCAGGTGATGCCGGAGGCGGACGGCGCGCTGCGCGTGACCGGTCTGCCGCTCCCCCGCATCAGCGACATCGCGCACGGCGCGAACGCCCGCCTGTGGGAGCTCTCCCCGCACCAGGCCTCGCTGGAAGAGGCGTACATGCGGATGACGCAGGGCGCCGTCGACTACCGCTCCACGGTCGACCAGCGGGCGGGCCTCCAGCAGCAGATGCCGCCCGGCGCGCTGCCGCCGGGCGGGCCGCAGGCGCCGGTGCCCGGCCAGGGCCAGCCCGGCTGGTACGCCCCGCCGCCGCCCCAGCAGGGCGGCCAGCCCTTCGCGATGCCGCAGCCGCAGGGCGCGCCCGGCGGAACGCCGAACCCTTACGCCACGGCGCCCCAGCAGGCTCCTGCGGCTCCCCCGGCCGCTCCCGCCGCCCCCGCCGCCGCCCCCGCCGCCCCCGCCCCCGACATGACCAAGCGCGACAGCGAGGACCAGCGATGACCACGCCTCCGACGCCGCAGCAGCAGCCGCAGCCGCAGGCACAGCCCCAGCAGGCGTACGCACAGGCGGGTGCCCCCGCGCGGGGCGCCCCGATGCAGGGCGCCCCCACGGCCCCCGCGCCCGCCGCCCCCGCGCCGCCCTCCGCCTGGCAGCAGGCGATGGCCAACGCCTACACCTCGCCGATCCCGGTCAAGAAGACCCACCTCGGCAACGCCCTCGCCTCCGAGTGGACGAAGATAAAGTCGGTCCGCTCCACGATGTGGACCCTGGGCATCTTCCTGCTCCTGGTCATCGGCATCGGCCTGCTCGCCGTGGCCAACACCAGCCCGGCCGACTACGCGGACATGCCGTTCACGGTCCCGGCCTTCTTCGGCCTGATGCTCGGCCAGATCTGCCTGATCACGCTCGGCGTCCTGGTCACCTCGTCCGAGTACGGCACCGGCATGATCCGCCCGACGTTCACCGCGTCCCCGCAGCGCAGCCGCGTCCTCACCGCGAAGATCCTGATCTTCTTCGTGGTCGCCTTCGTGGTCTCGGCAGGATCCATCCTGCTGGTGGGCCTGGCCGCGTCGGCCGCCAACAGCGGCCCTGAGGCGGGCGACCTGCCGTGGGCGGGCTCGGTCTTCAAGGGCGGTCTGTACGTCTCGCTCCTCGGTGTCCTCGCGCTCTGCGTCGGCTCGATACTGCGGCACTCCGCGGGCGCCATCACGGCGATGCTCGGCGTGGTGCTGCTGCCCGCGATCCTGGGCGGGTTCCTGATGATCTGGAAGAGCACGCAGCCGCTCGGCGAGAAGATGAACGACTACAACGCCATCACCGCCCTCGCCAAGATCTTCGGCGCGGACGACACGGGCGCCAGCGGCGGCTCACAGCTGGCGCTGCTCGTCGTCATCACGGCGGCCGCCGTCGCGGGCGCGTTCGCGCTCCTGGAGAAGCGCGACGTATAGCCGGTGAAAGACGCATAGCCGGTAGACGTATAGCCGGTAAAAGCCGACGGGCCGTCAGTACCTCGGCGCGTTACGGGACCGCTGCACCCGCGTGGTGCGGCGGTCCTTCGCGTTCCAGCAGGCCTTGTGCCAGTGCCTGCGCTCCTCCACGCCCGAGTGCTCGGGCCAGGCCACCACGTGCGCGAGGGCCGAGGGGATCTCCTGGTCGCAGCCCGGGCAGCGGTACCGCTTGCCGGCCGCGCTCGCCCCCGCGACATGGCGCACGCTCCACTGCTCGCCCTGCCACGCCTCGGTGTTCTGGAAGCCGCCGTAGCGGCCCGACGGCTCCGCGTCCGCGGACGCCCTCAGCTCTCCGGCGCCCTTGGGGCGGTTGCGACGCGGGGACACGAAACACCTCACGGGCTGTACGGCGGTCAGGAGTGTGACCAGCCTACGCGCCACGCCGGGGGGTACCCGTCGACCTCCGACGGCTCCCAGCCCGTCCGCTGCACGGAAAATCAAACAATCTTCATGCCAGGCCGTGCCTTTGGCACGTGTCACACGTTGTTGCCCGTAGGGGGAGTGCCTGCGTCGGCGCCAAGGAGGCAGGAGTTCGATGCGTGTAGGTAGTTTTGTTCTGGCCGCCCAGTTTCCCGGCCAGGGTCAGGGGGAGGCGCTGCACCGGGCGGTGCGGTCCGCCGAGGTGGCCGAGGAGGCGGGGCTCGAATCCGTCTGGCTCGCCGAGCACCATTTCGTTCCGTACGGCACGTGCCCTTCGGCGGTGACCCTCGCGGCGCTGCTCCTGGGGCGAACGCGGCGGATCCACGTCGGCACAGCCGTGAGCGTGCTCCCGACCTCGCACCCCGTGGCCCTCGGCGAGCAGGCCGCGCTGCTGCACCTGACATCCGGCGGCCGGTTCTCGCTCGGCGTCGGACGCGGCGGTCCGTGGGTGGACCTGGAGGTCTTCGGGGCGGGCCTCGAAGCGTACGAGAAAGGATTCCCCGACTCCCTCGATCTGCTCCTCAAGTGGCTGAGCGAGGCCCGGGTCGAGAGCCGGGGCGAGCGGTACGCCTTCCGCGAGGTGGCCGTCGTGCCACGCCCGCAGGAAGCCCTGAACGGCGTGGGCGAGAGCGGTCCCGAAGTGATCGTCGCCTGCACCTCGCCGTCCAGTGTGCGGCTCGCCGCGCAGCGCTGCCTGCCGATGCTCCTCGGCATGCACGTGGGCGACGACGAGAAGGCCGAAATGGTGGCCTTGTGGAATCGGCACGCACGTGCTGCGGGGCACAGCCCCGAGGACATCGCCTCGGCACCGCACGTCTCCGCCGGTGTCGCCCAGATCGCGGACCGGCGTCTGGAGGCGGCCGAGACGTTACAGAAAGCCATGCCCGGCTGGCTGAAGCAGGGGCTGGACGCCCATGTGACCGTGGACGGCCGCCACCGCGCCATGCGGGATCCGCTGGCCTACACCGAACTGCTCTGCGGGCTGCACCCCGTAGGGACCCCGCAGGTGTGCGCCGACCGGCTCGCCGCCACTTCGGAGCGCACCGGCATCACGCGTTTCGCCCTGCTCGTGGAGGGCTCGGGCGACCTCTCGGCCACCGAAGAGAACGTACGGAGGCTGGGCGCCGAAGTACTGCCCCAGCTCGGCTGAGATCCGCCGTCGGCTGAGATCACCCGTCGGCTGCGGAGCCGCCGCTCCGGACTGAAACACCTCCCGCGTCCGGAGCAGCGGCAACATTCGTCAGCAGTCCCGGAGTTCGGGTGACTGGTTGAGCAGCTGGCCGCGGATCGAGGTGAAGCGGGCGAGCCGGTCGTCCACTGACGAATCCAGCGGGAAGACGGCCACGCGGTGGCAGTTCTGGAAGGCCAGACGCACACCGAAGTGCCGCTGCAGGGACCCGCGAATGGCGTCACTCGCGAGGGCGCGCAGCAGCTGGCCACGGGCCTGCTCGTCCGGCGGCGGAGTCTGATTGTCGGCGAACTCGCCGCCGTCGACCTTCAGCTGGGCCACCAGGGAGCTGATCATCTCCCATGCGTAAGGCAGGGAGGTCCGGACGCAGTCGACGAATTCCGCTTCGTCGACCTCGCCTCGCTCGGCCTGTTCCAACAGTGCCGGTGAGACGTCGAGCGACATGGGTTCTCCTCTCGCACCCCCGGGGAGCGGGGGCCTACGGACAGGGATGGAGTCCGCCTACGCAGCGTGCACGGATGACGACCTCTCGCTTCTACGGTAGGCAACGCGCGGTGACCGCACCAGGAGATTGGGCGCATAACCGGCCAGGATCGAACGGGTTCATCGGCGGACAAGTCGCGCGGGGGGCGGGCGGTCCCGGGAGCGTGCCGGGCGAATCGCGTGCACCGCCCCGAGTCGAGTAGCGTTGCGCCCCATGCGTCTCGTCATTGCCCGATGCTCCGTGGACTACGCGGGTCGGCTCACCGCCCATCTCCCCTCGGCCCCCCGCCTGATCCTTGTGAAGGCGGACGGCAGCGTCTCCATCCACGCGGACGACAGGGCCTACAAACCGCTCAACTGGATGTCCCCGCCCTGCACCTTGAAGGAGGGGACAGGGGACGACACCGGCGTGTGGACCGTCGTGAACAAGGCGGGCGAGAAGCTCATCATCACGATGGAGGAGATCCTGCACGACTCCTCGCACGAGCTCGGCGTCGACCCGGGCCTCATCAAGGACGGCGTGGAAGCACACCTTCAGGAGCTGCTCGCCGACCGGATCGAGACACTGGGCGAGGGGTATTCGCTCATTCGTCGCGAGTACATGACCGCGATCGGCCCGGTGGACATCCTCTGCCGCGACGCCGATGGACAGACCGTCGCCGTCGAGATCAAGCGGCGCGGTGAGATCGACGGCGTCGAGCAACTCACCCGCTATCTGGAGCTGTTGAACCGCGACCCGCACCTGGCGCCGGTCAAGGGCATCTTCGCCGCCCAGGAGATCAAGCCGCAGGCACGCGTTCTCGCCACGGACCGCGGCATCGGCTGCGCGGTCCTGGACTACAACGCGCTGCGCGGCATCGAGGACGACAAACTGCGGCTGTTCTGACCTCTCGTTCGGGGACGGTTGGGTACGTCCGGGTACGGAAGAGGGCCGGTCCTCATGGATCCGGCCCTCTTTCGCGTACGCGTGTCCCTCAGCCCGCCGACGCGCCGCCCGAGTCGCTCGGGGAGCTCATCGTGCTGTTGCTCGCCGAGTCGGAGATGTCGGGCGAGGTGGGCGGGTCTTCGCTCTCGGGCGGTGTCGTCGGCGGGTCGGTGGGAGGCGTCGTCGGCGGGTCCGTGGGCGGAGTGGTCGGCGGGTCCGTCGGCGGCTTGGTCGGCTTCGTCGGCTTGTCCGTGGGCTTGGTGGGCTTGTCGGTCGGCTTCGTCGGCTTGTCCGTGGGCTTCGTCGGCTCGTCCGACGGCTCGCCGCTGTCGCTCGGCTTGCCCGAGGGCTCGCTGCTGCCGCTCGGCGTCGGGTCGTCCGCGGTGCCGGTGACGCCGTCCCTGCCCGGGTCGTCGGGGCGGCTCGTGGAGTCCTTCTGCGGCTTGTCGGCGGTGAGGCCGTTGTCGCCGTCGTCCTCCGTCGCCGACTGCTCCGTCGTGACCTTGTCGCCGTCGGGCGAGTCGTTGTCGGACGTGGCGCCGAGCGTGACGACGGTGCCGAGCACGGCGGCGAGCAGGGCTCCGGCGCCCGCCGCGATCAGGTTGCGCCGGGTGCCGCTGATGATGGAGCGGCGGCTCGGCGCCGGACCCGAACCGGCGCCGGTGACGACGGGCGTCACCCTGCTGGTGACCAGCGTGTCCGGTTCCGCGGGCGGCTCGGGGAGCGCGAAGGCGGCGGGGATGCCGCCGGGGGGCGACGCGGATTCCTCGTAGCGCGCGTCGGGGACCTCCTCGGCGGCGGCGGTGCGCCCACCGGGCAGCGCGGCGCCCGAGCGGTCGGCGACCAGCGCGAGGGCCCTGCGCCCGGAGATCATGCCGCGCTTGTCGGCGAGCACGCCGCGCAGCCCTATGGAGGCCTCGAGCTCGGCGCGGGCCCGGTCGAGCTGCCCCGCGCAGAGCGCGAGGATCCCCAACTCGTGGTGGAAGTACGCCTCTTCGGCGACCTCGCCCGCGTTGCGCGCCGCTTCCTGGCCGGATCGCAGGGCACGCTCCCAGGCGGCCCAGGCGAGTCCGCCCGCGAAGGCGGGCGCGGCGGTGCGGGCGAGCAGGACGGCGGCGCCGCTCTCCGTGGCGACCAGGGCGGCCAGCGCGGCCTGCACGGCGTCGGCCTCGGCGGCGACGCGCTCCGGGGTGACGGAGGGGTGCCCGGCCCACCAGGCGTAGTGCTGGGCGGCGGACAGGGCGTGGGCGGGCGCGTCGTCCGCGTACCCGACGGATTCCAGCTGTGCGCGCACCCCGGCGGCGAGGCGGTAGTGCGCGCCGACCGGGGTGACCAGGGCGCAGCTCACCAGCTCGGCGAGGGCCGCGTCGGCGTGGGTGTGGCCCACCAGGGCGGGCAGGTGGGCCTGGTGCGGCAGCTCGCCGCCGAGGGCGACGGCGAACGTCAGCGTGGCGCGGGCGGAGGGGCTGAGCCGGGAGGCGAGCAGGGCCGCGGGCGCGGCTCCGTCGGCGAGCGAGGGCAGCGGCACGTCCGGTGCGCCGTCGGCGTCGAAGGGCGCGTCGACGGGGGTGTCCCCGAAGTAGCCGAACTCCTCGAAGGCGTGCGGGTCGGCGCGCAGCTGGTCGCGCTGGCGGAGCAGGGCGCCCGCCTGCACGAAGCGCAGCGGCAGCCCTTCGGACTCGAACCAGAGGTCGCCCGCCCAGTTGGCCTCCTCGTCGTCGAGGACGCGGCCGACGGCGCGCTCCAGGAGTTCGAGGCCGCCGCCGCGGCCGAGGCCGCCGAGGAAGACCTCTTCGAGGTGGGAGTCGGGCGAGGGCGCCGCCACGTCGGGCGTCGCGGAGATCAGGAAGGCGCACTCGGGTGTCGCGTCGAGCAGCTCGTCGAGTCCGGCGCCGCCGAACTCCAGGTCGTCCAGGACGACGACCGCGCCGATGTCGTGGACGAGGTCGAGCAGCAGGGCGCGCTCGGGGCGGTGCAGCGGCGCGTCGTGGACGGCCGCGAAGAGGTCGTGGAGCAGCTCTCCGGGTGTCCTGCGGTAGCCGGAGAGGCGGACGACGCCGTCGGGGGCGAGGTCCGCGCAGTCGTCGGCGACGGCGTTGAGGAGCGCGGTGCGCCCCGATCCGGCAGGTCCGGTGAGCCGTACGGAGCGGCCGCGCGCGAGGAGGCGTGCGAGGCGCTCGCGCTCCTCCTGGCGCTCCAGGAGCGGCAGCCGGGGCAGTGCGGGTCCCGGCGGCACGGGCGGCGCCGAGGCCCGGCGCAGCTCGGCGCGGGCCGCCTCGGTCCGCTTGGCGGGCCGCTCGGGGCGTTCCCCGGGCGGGCAGGGTTCGATCTCACTGCCGTCGACGGGGTTGACGGTGAGCAGGAAGTCGCCCGAGACGAGCTGGATGGTGCGGGCGAGTGCGGGTGCCTGCTGGCCGAAGTCGGGCGTCATGGGGTCGCGTGGCGGCCGCCCGGGGCGCGCCGCGTCGTCGTCGTTGCCGTCGTGGCCGTACTCTTCGGGTCCCCGGTTCATCGGGTCCATGGTCCTAGCCCCCCAGATGCGTGGTGTGCAGAGCCCCCTCCGGCCTTCGTGCACACTTCACTGTCGCTTCTGGTCCGGTGCCCCCGTGCGGGTTCGTATATCGGTGGGCGACCGAACCCTAGACCTTTGCTCAGTATCTCCGGGAGGGCGGGGTACCGCCCCGTCCGAGACGTCACAGGTTCGTGAGGATTGTGCGCTCTTCAGGCGTCAGGTCAGGCGTCAGGTCAGGCGTCAGGCTCTGGGAAGCGATTCGACTCCGATGCCACCCTCGATGGCGAGGATCCGGTGCAGCCGGGTCGCGACGAGGAGGCGCTGCATCTGGGGCGGTACGTGGCGCAGGACGAGTCTGCGTCCGCAGCGCCCCGCACGGCGGTGGGCGCCCATGATGACGCCGAGTCCCGTGGCGTCCCACGAGTCGAGTTCCGACAGGTCGAGCACCAGGTCGCCGGCGCCGTCGTCGACGGCCGAGTGCAGGACCGTGCGGGCGTCCGCCGCGCTGCGTACGTCGAGGCGTCCCCCGACGACCAGCTGGGCCTGGTCGCCCCTGATGTGCATATATGCGCTCCCCGAGAGTGCTGTGTCTGCTGTGACGCCCGATACGTAAGGCGTCTGCGTATGTCACTGCAACTGACTGCCACGTGGGCGAGGAAGTTGCCGTCTGTAAGCGAACCGATACCGAATTCACTCCGAGGGGTGACCCGTGCGGCGCCGAGGCGTCAGACGGGGCGTCAGACGGCGTACGTCAGTGCTGGTTCAGTGCTTGTAGAACCCTTGCCCGCTCTTGCGCCCGATGTCACCGGCGTCAACCATCCGGCGCATCAGCTCCGGCGGCGCGAACTTCTCGTCCTGGGATTCCGTGTAGATGTTGCTCGTGGCGTGCAGCAGGATGTCGACGCCCGTCAGGTCGGCGGTCGCGAGCGGTCCCATGGCGTGCCCGAAGCCGAGCTTGCAGGCGATGTCGATGTCCTCGGCGGTGGCCACGCCCGACTCGTAGAGCTTGGCGGCCTCGACGACGAGCGCGGAGATCAGCCGGGTCGTCACGAAGCCAGCGACGTCGCGGTTGACGACGATGCAGGTCTTGCCGACGGACTCGGCGAACTCCCGGGTACGGGCGAGCGTTTCGTCGCTGGTCTTGTAGCCGCGCACCAGCTCGCAGAGCTGCATCATCGGCACCGGCGAGAAGAAGTGCGCGCCCACGACCCGCTCCGGACGCTCCGTCACGGCCGCGATCTTCGTGATCGGGATGGCGGAGGTGTTAGAGGCGAGCACGGCGTCGTCGCGCACGATCTTGTCGAGCGCACGGAAGATCTCGTGCTTGACCTCGAGCTTCTCGAAGACGGCCTCGACGACGATGTCCGCGTCGGCGACGGCGTCCAGGTCGGTGGTGGTCGCGATGCGGGCGAGCGCGGCCTCGGCGTCGTCGGCCGCGAGCTTGCCCTTGCTCACGAACTTGTCGTACGACGCCTTGATCCCGTCGGTGCCACGGGTCAGTGCCTCCTCGGTGACGTCGCGCAGGACGACGTCCCAGCCCGCCTGAGCGGAGACCTGAGCGATACCGGACCCCATGAGTCCGGCTCCGATGACGGCGAGCTTCCGTGCCACTGTTCCGACTCCCCTACCGCTTATCACGCTTGGCTTACACGCTGTTTACGTATGCCTCTTCGGCGCACGTTAGCGTTCGTGAGCGTGCCTGTGGCGGTGAAGAGATACGCGTCACGTCTCAGATGACGGACGTCACACCGGTACGAGGCATTACGCGCCACGCACCGCGTAGTTGAGGACTTTCTCGCTCAGCAGCTCCTCCATCTCGTCGAGCAGCCCGAGCGCTTCGCGGGAGACCTCGGCGGGCTCGCGGCGCTTGGACATCTCGTCGCCGATCCAGGCCATGAGCGTGCTGTGCACCCAGGAGAGCTGGCCCGCGACGAGTCCGGGCAGCGGGTCGGACCCGGCGGCCCCGCCTGCCCCGGTCTCCTCGGCGAGGGTCTCGGTGAGGCGGTCGAGGGCCTCCTGCTGGATCGCCCAGAGCCGGGAGCGCAGGGCGTGCGCCTCGGTGATGACCTTCATGAAGTCGGCCCAGCCGGGGAAGAGCCCGACGGTCGGCGACACGGCCTCCACGTCGGCGCGCAGCTCGCGCAGGACGGCGTCGGCGGCCGACTCCCCGTCGCGGCGCCCGCGCACGTGGCGGGAGAGGCGGTCGACGATGTCGCCGCCCCGGTCGAGGAAGAGGTCCTCCTTCGCCGGGAAGTAGTTGTAGACCGTGTTGACGGAGACGTCCGCGGCGTCCGCGACCTCCGCGACGGTCACGGTGACGAAGCCGCGCTCCAGGAAGAGCCCGGTCGCGATGTCCGAGATCCGCTGTTTGGTCTGCCGCTTCTTGCGCTCTCTGAGCCCCTCAGCCATGCACCCATCGTAGGCATCGTTGGCGCGTCACAAATTTTGCGCCGCATGGATATGTGCGGCACGAGCAATTTTGGGGACGTTGCAAAATTTCAGTGACTCTGTTTTTGTGGTCGCCATGGCAATCATCAGTACCGCCGGTCTCGCCCGGACCTTCCAGACCAAGAACGGCCCCGTGGAAGCCGTGCACGGCATCGACCTGCGCGTCGAGCCCGGCGAGATCCTCGGCCTCCTCGGACCGAACGGCGCGGGCAAGACCACCACCCTGCGCATGCTGACCACGCTGCTCCCGCCCACCGGCGGCGCCGCCACCGTCGCGGGCTGCGACCTGGCCCGGGACCCCGCGGGCGTCCGGAACAAGATCGGGTACGTCGCCCAGTCCGGCGGCGTCGACCCGAACATCTCCGTCCGCGAGGAACTGATCACCCAGGGCCGCCTCTACCGCCTGACCAAGCCCCGGGCCGAGGCGCGCGCCGCGGAACTGGCGCGCGACCTCGGTCTGACCGAACTCCTCGATCGCCCCTGCGCCGCGCTCTCCGGCGGCCAGCGCAGACGGCTCGACATCGCCATGGGGCTCGCCCACCGCCCCGACGTGCTCTTCCTCGACGAGCCGACCACCGGCCTCGACCCGGGCAGCCGGGCGAGCCTGTGGCAGCTGGTGCGGCAGTTGCGGGACGAGCACGGCACGACGGTCCTGCTCACCACGCACTACCTCGACGAGGCCGACGCGCTCTGTGACCGCCTCGTCGTCGTGGACAAGGGCGCCGTGGTCGCGGAAGGCACGCCGAGCGCGCTGAAGCTGCGGTACGGCGGGTCGATCGACGCCACGCTCCAGGACACCTTCCTCGCCATCACCGGGCGCGCCGCCGCCCCCAAGGACACGACCCCCGTCGCCGTCTGACCGCCACGATCCGGGACCCCACCATGCCTGCACTGCTCTCCGACACCGCGCTGATCTTCGGGCGGTACGCCCGGCAGACCCTGCGTTCCACGTTCCAGATCCTCTTCGGCGTCCTCACGCCCCTGCTCTACCTGCTCTTCTTCGGCCCGCTGCTCACCGATCTGCCGCTCGGCTCGCAGGGCGACTCCTGGCAGGTGCTCGTACCGGGGCTGCTGCTCCAACTCGGCTTGTTCGGGGCCACGTTCAGCGGTTTCGCGCTCATCATCGAGAAGCAGTTCGGCGTGGTGGAGCGGATGCGGGTGACGCCCGTGAGCCGCCTCGCGCTGCTGCTCGGCCGGATCCTGCGCGACGCGGCGCTCTTCGTCTTCCAGGCGGTGCTGCTCGTCCTCGCCGCGCTCCTGATGGGACTCAGGGCGCCGCTCGGCGGCATTCTCATCGGCTTCGCGTTCGTGGCGCTCCTGACCGCCGGGCTCTCCGCCCTCTCGTACGCGCTGGCCATGAAGGTCGGCAAGCCGCACGAGTTCGGCCCCGCCGTGAACGCGGTGAGCATGCCCTCGATGCTGCTCTCGGGCCTGATGCTGCCGATGGCGCTCGCGCCCACCTGGCTGGACGTGCTCTCCCACTTCATGCCGTTCCGCTATCTGGTCGACGCGGTGCGGGCGGGGTACGTCGGGGCGTACGCGACGACGACCATGCTGTACGGGGTCCTCATGGCGCTCGGCTTCGTGGCGCTGTCCGTGACGGTGGGCACACGTGTCTTCCAGAAGGCCGGAGCGTAACTACGCTGGCCGCATGGTCAATCTGACGCGCATCTACACCAGGACCGGCGACAAGGGCACCACGGCCCTCGGCGACATGAGCCGCACCGCCAAGACCGATCTGCGGATCGCGGCGTACGCCGACGCCAACGAGGCCAACGCGGCCATCGGCACGGCGATCGCGCTCGGGCAGCTCGACGCGGAGGTGGTGAAGGTCCTGGTCCGGGTCCAGAACGACCTCTTCGACGTGGGCGCCGACCTCTCCACGCCCGTCGTCGAGGACCCCAAGTACCCGCCGCTGCGCGTCGAGCAGTCCTACATCGACAAGCTGGAGGGCGACTGCGACCGCTTCCTGGAGGAGCTGGAGAAGCTGCGCAGCTTCATCCTGCCCGGCGGCACTCCCGGCGCGGCGCTCCTTCACCAGGCGTGCACGGTGGTGCGGCGGGCCGAGCGCTCCACCTGGGCGGCCTTCGAGGTCCACGGAGCCGGTGAGGAGGGCGGCACCATGAACCCGCTGACCGCCACGTATCTGAACCGCCTCTCCGACCTGCTCTTCATCCTTGCCCGTACGGCGAACAAGTCGGTCGGGGACGTCCTGTGGGTGCCGGGCGGCGAGCGCTAGCGCTTGCTGAGGAGGTCCTCGCGCCGCTCGGCGGGCGGCGCGGCGGGCGCCTTCTTCGGGAAGAGCGTGTACGTCCCCGCGATGATCACGTTGATGCCGATCACCCACAGCATCTTCTGCTGCCACATCCGCAGTGAACCGACGTCCCCGTCACCCTCGACGTACCAGACAGCGCCCTGTAGCAGCGCCATGGCGATCAGCGCGGCGAGCACCCAGCGGGCGGCGATCTTCCACTCGTGCACGGCTCGGGCCGCGCCGTACTTGGGGGTGGACGGCGGCGGGCCGCCCGCGAAGCGGTGGGCGACGCAGACGTCCACCCACTTGACCGTGTAATGGCCGAGGGCCACGGAGTAGCCGATGTAGGCGGCGGCCAGGCCGTGCTTCCAGTCCGGCTCGGCGCCGTTCTTCAGGTCGATCACGGTGGCGACGAAGAGCACGATTTCGAGGAGCGGCTCGCACAGCAGCACGCCGATGCTCGTCCGCGGCATCTTCGCCCCGTAGCGCAGGGCGAGCCCCGCGGCGAGCAGCACCCAGAAGCCGACCTCACAGATGATGATCAGTGTGACGATCACGGCTCACTCCTCCAGTCGCTCCGTCGATCTCCCTTCAAGGGTCCCGGCGCCACGGCGGCCGAACGTCGTCGTCAGTGAGGAATCGCGACTGCATCCTTCGATGTAGCGCCCGGTTCCTCCCTCAGGATCAGGCACGGGACCGGCGCGCCGTGTTGGATGGACGCATGGTCGTGACCCTCCCCCGCCCGCAACGCGTCGACGTGCAGATCGCCGTGGGCAGCCTGCTGTGCGGGCTCGCGCTGTGGGCGCTGGGACTGGAATCCCAGACCGACCGGCCCCTCGGCGACACCTGGGCGCTCGTGCCCCTGCTCGTCCTGACCGGCTGCGAACTGCTGCGCAGCAGCAGACCGCAGTTCGCCCTGGTCACCGCCTCGATCGCGCTGGTGGCCGACCAGTTCACGGCGGGCAACCTCGCGTCGATCCTGATGTTCACGGACGTCATGTACGCCGCCGTCGTCTACGGGACGCCCGCCGCCGCCCGGCGCATCCCGATCACCTCCGGCCTCATCACCGTGGCCCTGACCGTCGGCTTCCTCGCCTGGTGGCAGGACCCGCAGGCCGTGCTCCTCGGGGTGGCGGCCGGCATCGTCTCCTTCACCCCGGCCGCCACCGGCGTGCTGGTGCGCAACCACCGCGAGGCGACCGCGGCGGCGAAGCTGCGGGCCGAACAGACCGCGCTGCTCGCCGAGATGGACCGCGCCCAGGCCGTCTCCGCCGAGCGCGCCAGGATGGCCCGTGAACTGCACGACATGGTGGCCAACCACCTCTCCGCGATCGCCATCCACTCCACGGCCGCGCTCTCCCTGGACGATGCGCAGACCAGCAAGGACGCGCTCGGCGTCATCCGGGAGAACAGCGTCGAGGGGCTCGCCGAGATGCGCCGCCTCATCGGCATCCTGCGCGACGACAGCGGCGACCTCGAACCCGCCGCCGCGCCCACTCTCGACGGCCTCGGCGCCCTGCTCGCGGGCGCCCGCAGGGACGGCCTGGACGTCACGCTCGACGACGCCAGGCCCCCGGAGGGGCCGAAGCTGCCCACGCCGGTGGAGCTCGCGGCGTACCGGATCGTGCAGGAGTCCCTGACGAACGCCCTCAAGCACGCCTCGGCGGGCCGCGTCACGGTCTCCCTCGCCCAGCCACCCCGCGCCCTGACGATCCGCGTGACCAGCCCGTACGGTGATCCGTCCGGGCCCCGCGCCCCGGGCTCCGGAGCGGGCCTCGTCGGCATGCACGAACGTACTGAACTGCTCGGCGGCGCCTTCGAGTCGGGCCCCGAGAGCAGCCCTGACGGCAAGGTCTGGAACGTCTTCGCGACCCTGCCCGTCGACCCCGCGGACGAAGGAGCCAAGGAATGATCCGGGTGTTGGTCGCCGAAGACCAGTCAGCCGTGCGCGCGGGACTCGTGCTCATCCTGCGCAGCGCGCCCGACATCGAGGTCGTCGGCGAGGCGGCGGACGGCGAGGAGGCCGTCGCGCTCGCCCGTGAACTCCGCCCCGATCTGGTCCTGATGGACGTGCAGATGCCGCGCCTGGACGGGGTGTCGGCGACGCGTCAGGTGGTCGCGGAGGGCCTCGCGGACGTGCTGGTCCTGACCACCTTCGACCTCGACGAGTACGTCTTCGGGGCGCTGCGGGCGGGCGCTTCCGGGTTCCTCCTGAAGAACACCGAGGCGAGAGACCTCATCGAAGCCGTCCGCACGGTCGCGCGCGGCGAGGGCCTGATCGCGCCCGCGGTCACCCGCCGTCTGATCGCCGAGTTCGCCGCCCCGGCGACTGCCGTACGGGGCGAGAACGCGCCGGACCCCGCGATCCTGGACTGCCTCACCCGCCGGGAGCGTGAGGTGCTCTCGTGCATCGGCAAGGGGCTGTCGAACGCGGAGATCGCCGACCGTCTCACCATGGCGGAGGCGACGGTGAAGACGCACGTCAGCCGGATGCTCGGCAAGCTGGAACTGCGCAGCCGAGTGCAAGCCGCCGTCCTGGCACAGGAGTTGGGAGTCTGATCCGCGGGCCGGGCGGAAGGCCGTCGCGATCCGGCCAATGGTTCAGACCTCTTGACCGATGGTCCAGACCTTTCTATTCTCGCCGCACTGCGGTGAGCACTCCCCCACGTGTCCACGTGCTCACGGGCGGCGCAGGGTCCCAACCCCGTAGACCCCCGGAACTCACCCGAGGAGCACCTCGTGCGCTTCACAGACAGCAACGCTCGCTCGAGACTCAGAGTCAGACACAAAGCCGTGGCGGGATTCACCACTCTGCTGCTGCCGCTCGCCACCCTGGTCGCCCTCGGCGGGTCCGCCGAGGCGGCCCCCGACGCGGCGCCAGAGGCCACCGCCACGTACGCCAAGACCCAGGACTGGGGCGGCGGCTTCGAGGGCAAGTGGACGATCAAGAACACCGGCACCACCAGCATCAGCTCCTGGAACGTCGCCTGGGACTTCCCCTCCGGCACCAAGGTGACCTCCGCCTGGGACGCCACCGTCACCAACTCCGGCAACCGCTGGAGTGCCAAGAACCTCGGCTGGAACGGGACGCTCGCCCCCGGCGCCTCGGTCTCCTTCGGGTTCAACGGCTCGGGCTCCGGCTCCCCCTCCAAGTGCGAGCTGAACGGCGCGAGCTGTGACGGCGGCAGCGTCCCCGGCGACAACCCGCCGAGCGCCCCCGGCACGCCGACCGCCTCCGGCATCACCGACACCTCGGTGAAGCTCGACTGGAAGGCCGCCACCGACGACAAGGGCGTCAAGAACTACGACGTCCTGCGCGACGGCGCCAAGGTCACGACGGTGACGGGGACTTCGTACTCCGACACGGGTCTGACCAAGGGCACCGACTACTCCTACACCGTCCAGGCCCGCGACACCGCCGACCAGACCGGCCCCGCCAGCGGCGCCGTGAAGGTCCGCACCACGGGCAGCACCGACCCGGGCCCCGGCCCCGGCGACAAGGTCAAGCTCGGCTACTTCACGGAGTGGGGCGTCTACCAGCGCAACTACCACGCGAAGAACATCGCGACCTCCGGCTCGGCCGACAAGATCACGCACATCAACTACAGCTTCGGCAACGTCCAGGGCGGCAAGTGCACCATGGGCGACGCCTACGCGGCGACCGACAAGGCCTACACCGCCGACCAGAGCGTCGACGGCGTCGCCGACACCTGGGACCAGCCCCTGCGCGGCAACTTCAACCAGCTGCGCAAGCTCAAGGCCAAGTACCCCAACGTCAAGATCCTCTGGTCCTTCGGCGGCTGGACCTGGTCCGGCGGCTTCACCGACGCCATGAAGAACCCGTCCGCCTTCGCCAAGTCCTGTCATGACCTGGTCGAGGACCCGCGCTGGGCCGACATCTTCGACGGCGTCGACCTGGACTGGGAGTACCCCAACGCCTGCGGTCTGTCCTGCGACACCAGCGGCCCGGCCGTCTTCAAGAACATGATGCAGGCCTTCCGCACCGAGTTCGGCTCCAAGAACCTCGTCACCGCCGCCATCTCCGCTGACGGCTCCGACGGCGGCAAGCTCGACCTGGCCGACTACGGCGGCGCCTCGCAGTACGCCGACTGGTACAACGTGATGACGTACGACTTCTTCGGCGCCTGGGACGCGAAGGGCCCGACGGCCCCGCACTCCCCGCTCACGTCCTACCCCGGCATCCCGAAGGACGGCTTCAACTCCGCCGCCGCCATCTCCAAGCTGAAGGCCAAGGGCGTGCCCTCGGCCAAGCTCCTGCTCGGCATCGGCTTCTACGGCCGCGGCTGGACCGGCGTCACGCAGAAGGACCCGGGCGGCACGGCGACGGGGGCCGCACCCGGCACCTACGAGGCGGGCATCGAGGACTACAAGGTCCTCAAGAACTCCTGCCCCTCCAACGGCACGGTCGCGGGCACGGCGTACGCCCACTGCGGCAGCAACTGGTGGTCCTACGACACCCCGGCGACGGTGCGCGCGAAGATGAGCTGGGCCAAGCAGCAGGGGCTCGGGGGCGCGTTCTTCTGGGAGTTCAGTGGAGACACCGCCAACGGTGAGTTGGTGTCTGCCATCAATGACGGCCTGAAGTAGTACGCGCCGTCCCCCTAAGACGAAGCCGGGAAGACAGGATCGCCCCCTGTCTTCCCGGCTTCTCCATGTCGCGTGGGCGCTCAGGCCACATTGACTCGCTGGCCCGGCGGGGCCGCCTCCAGCCACGCCAGGAAACCCGTCAGCGCGTCCTCGCCCATCGCCAGCTCCAGGCGGGCGCCACGGTGCAGGCAGCCCAGGACGATGGCGTCGGAGAGCAGGGCCAGCTCCTCCTCGCCGTCCGGGGCGCGGCGGTCGACGACCTCGATGGCCGAGCGTTCCAGGATGCGCCGGGGGCGGGGAGCGTACGAGAAGACCCGGTACCACTCGACCCGGTCACCGTTGTAACGGGCGACCCCGTACCCCCAGCCCTTGCCGGAGGTGTCGCCCTTCTCCGGGGCGTCCCAGCGCAGGCTGCAGTCGAAGGTGCCACCGGAGCGCTGGATCAGCCGGCGCCGCAGTCCGAAGACGAAGAGCCCCACCAATACCAGCACGATCAAAGCAAGTCCGCACACGAGCAGAGTGAGGATCATCGGCACCGACCTCCTCGCCTCTACCGTCGGTCGAAGGACCGACAACGGACCAATACATTGCACCCGCATTGCCTCAGCCGCGACCCGGTCCGGAACCTTCCCGGACCTGGCCGCGGCTGAGTCACGTTACGCCGCGCGCTGGGGTCAGCGCGGTGCCACCGCACGCAGTCGGACGTCGGCGCGCCGCTCGGCGGACGCGTCAGCGTCCGACTTCGCGCGCTCCAGCGCCCGCTCCGCACGCTGGACGTCGATCTCGTCGGAGAGCTCCGCGATCTCGGCCAGCAGCGACAGCTTGTCGTCCGCGAAGGAGATGAATCCTCCGTGGACAGCGGCGACGACAGTGCCGCCGTCGCTCGTACGAATGGTCACAGGGCCCGATTCCAGCACACCGAGAAGCGGCTGGTGACCGGGCATGACGCCGATGTCGCCGGACGTGGTGCGCGCGACGACCAGGGTGGCCTCACCGGACCAGACACTGCGGTCCGCTGCGACCAGCTCGACATGCAGCTCAGCAGCCAAGGGTGGCTCCTCGGGTCACCACCCGGCGGTTCAGCCGGGTGTTGGGTCAAATTCTAGTGGGCGTACGGAGAAGGGCGGGACACGGCCCCCGCGGGACGTGCCCGCCCCTCTCCGTCAAGAGCTACTGAGCTCAGGAGACGCCGAGCTCCTTGGCGTTCTTCTTGAGGTCCTCAAGACCACCGCACATGAAGAAGGCCTGCTCGGGGAAGTGGTCGTACTCGCCGTCGCAGATCGCGTTGAAGGCCGTGATCGACTCCTCGAGGGAGACGTCCGAGCCGTCCACGCCGGTGAACTGCTTGGCGGCGTGCGTGTTCTGCGACAGGAAGCGCTCCACGCGACGGGCACGGGCGACGACGAGCTTGTCCTCTTCGCTGAGCTCGTCGATACCGAGGATCGCGATGATGTCCTGGAGGTCCTTGTACTTCTGGAGGATCCCCTTGACACGCATGGCGGTGTTGTAGTGGTCCTGCGCGATGTAGCGCGGGTCCAGGATGCGGGACGTGGAGTCCAGCGGGTCCACGGCCGGGTAGATGCCCTTCTCGGAGATCGGACGGGAAAGCACCGTCGTCGCGTCGAGGTGGGCGAACGTGGTGGCCGGGGCCGGGTCGGTCAGGTCGTCCGCGGGGACGTAGATCGCCTGCATCGAGGTGATCGAGTGACCACGGGTCGACGTGATGCGCTCCTGGAGGAGACCCATCTCGTCGGCCAGGTTCGGCTGGTAACCCACCGCGGAGGGCATGCGGCCGAGCAGGGTCGAGACCTCGGAACCGGCCTGCGTGAAGCGGAAGATGTTGTCGATGAAGAACAGCACGTCCTGCTTCTGCACATCGCGGAAGTACTCCGCCATGGTCAGACCGGCCAGGGCGACGCGCAGACGCGTGCCCGGCGGCTCGTCCATCTGGCCGAAGACCAGCGCGGTCTTGTCGAGAACGCCGGCCTCCTCCATCTCGACCATGAGGTCGTTGCCCTCACGGGTGCGCTCGCCGACACCGGCGAAGACGGAGACACCGTCGTGCAGCTTGGCCACACGGACGATCATTTCCTGGATCAGCACGGTCTTGCCGACACCGGCACCACCGAACAGACCGATCTTTCCACCCTTGACGTACGGGGTGAGAAGGTCGACGACCTTCAGGCCGGTCTCGAACATCTCGGTCTTGGACTCGAGCTGGTCGAAGGCCGGGGCCTTGCGGTGGATCGTCCAGCGCTCGGCCTCGGCGACCGTGGACGGGTCGTCGTTCAGGACCTCACCGAGGGTGTTGAACACCCGGCCCTTGGTCACGTCGCCGACCGGCACCGAGATGCCCTTGCCGGTGTCGGTGACGGGCGCCTGGCGGACCAGGCCGTCGGTGGGCTGCATCGAGATCGCGCGGACCACGCCGTCACCCAGGTGCTGGGCGACCTCGAGGGTCAGCGTCTTCTTCGCACCCTCGGTGGCCGGGTCGTCGACCTCGACGTGCAGGGCGTTGTAGATCTCCGGCATCGCGTCGACGGGGAACTCCACGTCGACGACCGGGCCGATCACCCGGGCGACGCGGCCCGTGGCAACGGCCGTCTCAACAGTGGTCGTCATTACTTGTCACTCCCCGCGGTCGCGTCGGCCAGCGCTGCTGTGCCGCCGACGATCTCGCTGATTTCCTGGGTGATTTCGGCCTGGCGGGCCGCGTTGGCAAGCCGGGAGAGGCTGTTGATCAGATCCCCGGCGTTGTCGGTCGCCGACTTCATCGCGCGGCGCGTGGCGGCGTGCTTGGAGGCAGCCGACTGGAGCATCGCGTTGTAGATACGGCTCTCGACGTAGCGCGGCAGCAGGGCGTCGAGGACGTCCTCCGCCGACGGCTCGAAGTCGTACAGCGGAAGGATCTCGCCCTTGGTGGACGACTCCTCCGCGACGTCTTCGAGACTGAGCGGCAGCAGCCGGCTTTCGATGGCCGTCTGCGTCATCATCGAGATGAACTCGGTGTAGACGATGTGGATCTCATCCACGCCGCCCTCCGCCGTCTCCTTCTCGATCGCCTCGATCAGCGGCACCGCGACCTTCTTGGCATCCGCGTACGAAGGCTCGTCGGTGAAGCCCGACCACGACTCCACGACCTTGCGCTCGCGGAAGTTGTAGTGGGCCAGACCGCGGCGGCCGACGATGTACGCGTCGACCTCCTTGCCCTCGGCCTCGAGGCGCTCGGTGAGCTTCTCCGCGGCCTTGATGGCGTTGGAGTTGAAGGCGCCGGCCAGTCCGCGGTCGCTCGTGAGGAGCAGCACCGCGGAACGGGTCGCCGTCTCCGCCTCGGTCGTCAGCGGGTGCTTCGTGTTCGAGCCAGTGCCGACCGCCGTGACCGCGCGGGTGAGCTCGGTCGCGTACGGGGTGGAGGCCGTCACCTTGCGCTGCGCCTTGACGACGCGCGAGGCAGCGATCATCTCCATCGCCTTGGTGATCTTCTTGGTCGCGGTGACGGATCGGATGCGACGCTTGTAGACCCGGAGCTGGGCTCCCATGAGTCAGGTCCCTTCCTTACGTCACTTGGCAGCGGCCGGAGCGTCCTCGCCGAGAAGCTTCCCGTCCGAGGTCTCGAACTGCTTCTTGAACTCCGCGATGGCGTCGCCGATGGCCTGCAGGGTGTCGTCCGACATCTTGCCGCCCTCCTTGATGGAGGTCATGAGGCCCTGCTCCTTGCGGTGCAGGTACTCGAGGAGCTCGCGCTCGAAGCGGCGGATGTCGTTGACCGGCACCTCGTCCATGCGACCGGTGGTGCCGGCCCACACGGAGACGACCTGGTCCTCGGTGGCCATCGGCTCGTACTGCGGCTGCTTGAGCAGCTCGACCATGCGCTGGCCGCGCTCGAGCTGGGCCTTCGACGCGGCGTCCAGGTCGGAACCGAAGGCGGCGAACGCCTCCAGCTCACGGAACTGGGCGAGGTCCACGCGCAGTCGTCCCGAGACCTGCTTCATCGCCTTGTGCTGCGCGGAACCACCGACTCGGGAGACGGAGATACCGACGTTCAGCGCGGGGCGCTGACCGGCGTTGAAGAGGTCCGACTCCAGGAAGCACTGGCCGTCGGTGATGGAGATGACGTTGGTCGGGATGAACGCCGACACGTCGTTCGCCTTGGTCTCGACGATCGGCAGACCGGTCATCGAGCCCTTGCCCAGCTCGTCCGAGAGCTTCGCGCAGCGCTCGAGCAGACGCGAGTGCAGGTAGAAGACGTCACCCGGGTAGGCCTCGCGCCCCGGCGGGCGGCGGAGCAGCAGGGACACGGCGCGGTAGGCGTCGGCCTGCTTCGAGAGGTCATCGAAGATGATGAGGACGTGCTTGCCCTCGTACATCCACTGCTGGCCGATGGCCGAACCGGTGTACGGCGCCAGGTACTTGAAGCCGGCCGGGTCGGACGCCGGGGCGGCGACGATGGTCGTGTACTCGAGCGCGCCGGCCTCTTCGAGGGCACCGCGCACGGAGGCGATGGTGGAGCCCTTCTGACCGACGGCGACGTAGATGCAGCGCACCTGCTTGTTCACGTCGCCCGAGCGCCAGTTGTCGCGCTGGTTGATGATCGTGTCGACGGCCAGGGCGGTCTTGCCCGTCTGGCGGTCACCAATGATCAGCTGACGCTGGCCACGGCCGATCGGGGTCATCGCGTCGACGGCCTTGTAGCCGGTCTCCATCGGCTCGTGCACCGACTTGCGCTGCATGACCGTGGGGGCCTGCAGCTCAAGGGCGCGACGTCCGCTGGTCTCGATCTCGCCGAGGCCGTCGATCGGGGTGCCGAGAGGGTCGACGACGCGACCGAGGTAGCCCTCGCCCACGGCGACGGAGAGCACCTCACCGGTGCGCTGCACCGGCTGGCCCTCCTCGATACCGCTGAACTCGCCGAGGACGACGGCACCGATCTCGCGCTCTTCCAGGTTCAGCGCGAGACCGAGGGTCCCGTCCTCGAACTTCAGCAGCTCGTTCGCCATCGCCGAGGGGAGGCCCTCGACCTTGGCAATACCGTCGCCGGCGACGGTGACCGTACCGACCTCCTCGCGCGAGGCCGCGTCCGGCTTGTACGCCTGGACAAAGTTCTCCAGCGCGTCCCGGATCTCCTCCGGCCGGATCGTGAGCTCCGCCATCTGGGTTCCCTGCTCTCCTTGTTGGGCCCGAAGTTTTCTTGGGGGGTCTGGGGTCAGCCCCCAGGAATCCTCTGCACGGCCCAACTAGGGCCGTAGGTCATGCTTGTTCTTTTACTGTCCTGCCACGCGACGACCGGCGTCCGCGATGCGGTCCGCGACGCTGCCGTTGATGACCTCGTCGCCCACCTGGACCGTGATCCCGCCGAGGACCCCGGGGTCCACGTCGAGGTTGAGGTGCATCGGGCGTCCGTACACCTTGGCCAGGACGGCGCCGAGGCGCTCCTTCTGCTGGTCCGAGAGCGGAACAGCGGAAGTGACGACGGCGACCATACGGTTGCGGCGGTCCGCGGCCAGCTTGGAGAGGGACTCCAGTCCGTCTTCCAGGCTACGTCCACGCGGCGCGGTCACAAGGCGCTCGATCAGCCGCTCCGTGACGTCCTCGGCGCGGCCGCCGAGCAGGCTGCGCAGCAGCTCGCTCTTGGCCGTACCGGTCGCGGCGCGGTCCGTGAGCGCGGACCGAAGCTCGGTGCTGGACGAGACGATCCGGCCGAACCGGAAGAGCTCGTCCTCGACGTTGTCCAGGGCGCCGGTCTTCTGCGCGCCGGTCAGGTCGGCGAGGTTGGCGAGCTCCTCGAGGGCGTCCACCAGATCGCGCGACGACGACCAGCGCGAGCGCACCATGCCGGCCACCAGGTCGGCGGTCTCGCCGCTCACCTGGCCGGACAGCAGGCGTCCCGCGAGCTCGGCCTTGGCCTCACCGGACTGCGCCGGGTCGGTCAGGACCCGACGCAGCGAGACCTCGCGGCCGAACAGCGCCGTGACGGCGGCCAGCTCGTCCGCGAGCCGCTTGGCGTCGACCGAGGTGCTGTCCGTCAGCGCGTCGAGGCGCTCGCGCGCGGCGGCCAGGGCCTCGCGGCTAGCTCCGTGCGCTGTCATCGAGCAGCCTCGGCCTTCTCCTCGAGCTCGTCGAGGAAGCGGTCGATCGTGCGGCTCTGCCGGGCGTGGTCCTCAAGGGACTCGCCGACGAGCTTGCCGGCCAGGTCGGTGGCCAGCTGGCCCACGTCCTGACGCAGCGACTGCGCGGCGGCCTTGCGGTCTGCCTCGATCTGGGCGTGACCGGCGGCCACGATCTCCTCGCGCTGACGCTGGCCCTCGGCCCGCATCTCGGCGATGAGCTGGGCGCCCTGCTCCTGCGCCTCCTGGCGCAGACGCGCGGCCTCGTGCCGGGCCTCGGCGAGCTGAGCCTTGTACTGCTCAAGCACGCTCTGGGCCTCGGTCTGAGCGGCCTCGGCCTTCTCGATACCGCCTTCGATCGCCTCCCGGCGCTCGTCCAGAACCTTGTTGATGTTCGGGAGGAGCTTCTTCCAGAAGAAGAAGAAGACGATGGCGAAGGCGATGGCGCCGACGAGCAGCTCGGGGCCGGGCGGGATGAGCGGGTTCTGCTCTTCCTCGGCCGCCAGCTGAACCAGGTTGGCGATCACATCAATGCCTTTCGTCGAAAGTGGTCAGTGAGGGGTTAGATCACTGGCCGTAAACGAACGGCAGAACAATGCCGATGAGGGCGAGCGCCTCGCAGAAGGCGAAGCCGAGGATCTGGTTGGCACGGATCAGACCAGCGGCTTCGGGCTGACGGGCCAGGGCCTCGGTGCCCTTGCCGAAGACGATGCCGACGCCGATGCCGGGGCCGATCGCGGCGAGGCCGTAGCCGATGGAACCGGTGGAGCCGTGCAGGCCCTTCTCGGCGGCGAGGTTGACCATGTCGAGAGCAGCGGACATGCCGTTACTTCCTTCTCTTTCACTGGCCGGTGGGGGTTGGCCACCGGACGATCATGGGGCTTGTGGAGGCAGGCTGGTTCAGTGGTGCTCGGCGAGAGCACCCTGGAGGTACGAGCAGGCGAGGAGCACGAACACGTACGCCTGAACGGCCTGCACGAAAAGCTCGAAGAGGATCATGACCACGGTCATCACGAAGGAGACGCCGGCGGCCGGGATCATGTAGCTGTTCAGCAGGTACCAGGAGGCGACGGTGAACATCACCAGCATCAGGTGACCGGCGAACATGTTGGCGAACAGTCGCACCGCGTGCGTGAAGGGACGCACGAGCAGGTTCGAGAAGAGCTCGATGAACGAGACGAGCCACTTGATCGGACCGAGCGAGTTGTCGTAGCCGGTGACGTTCTTCCAACCGCCCACGAAACCATGGCGCTTGAAGGTCAGCGGCAGCCACGTCAGATAGACGATGCCGGCGAGCACGGCCGGGTAGGCGATGACCGACGAGACCGGGAACTGCGAGAGCGGAACCACGGACCAGATGTTCATGATCCAGATGAAGAAGAACATCGAGACCATCAGAGGGACGTACTTTTCGCCCTCCTTCTTACCAAGGGTCTCGTAGACGATGCCGCGGCGTACGAAGTCGTAGCCGGCCTCGCCCATCATCTGCAGCTTGCCCGGGATCACCTTGGCCTTGCCGAAGGCCGCGTAGAAGAACGTGACGACGACGAGCGTGGTCAGCAGGGCGAGCAGCATCACCTTGTTGAACTCGACCCCGCCGACGGTGGCGATCGGCTTGAAGAGGAACGAGTGCAGGCCCGGAGCCGGGAAGCCACAGCCGTTGTCGGACATGATCCGACAGCTCCAGTCAAAGGCGAGCTCAGTTTGGTCAGCACTCACCGCGGGCTCCTTCGGCGTGACGCATAGGTACGGCAACCTCGTTGTCGTGTCGGCGCGGCGCGCAGCCGCGGGTCGGCACCGGACTGGTGTTTCGGAAGTGTGAGCGGCATTCAGGCATCGAGCCTCGCGATCGTGCAGGCGTCAGCTCAGATGCCCGCGCCCGCAGTGCCGCAGTTGGCACCGGACGATAGCAGGATCTCGAACGGCCATTTATCCCGCCCCTACCCTTCACTGCGACGACCCCGACTTCTCCGGCTTGTCGCTGTTGTCGGAGTCGGGCTCGACGTAAAGGATCTTGGCCTTCATATGCGCGCGAGCCTGGCCGACCATCCACACGACGGTCGCGATGATGAGCGCGAGAGCGAACGCCTTGGGGTTGAACAGGTCCGTGTCCTTGAACAGGCCCACGAGAACGAGCAGCAACAGAAGTTGGGCGACGTAGAGCATCAGCCCCATCGCCTGAAAAAGATGCGGAAGAGATTTAGCCGTCCGTTGCAGGACGTACAACCCGAGCCCCATGAACACGATCACGACCAGCGTGCCGACGACGGCCCCGATGGCCCCCTTGCCACCCGCGACCACACCACTGACCACGGCGACGATCGCGCCGACGGCAGCTGTGGGTACAGCGGATTGGAGGAGAGTTCGGGTGTCTTGAGACGGCATGGCGGCAGCTCCGCTTACTGATGGGGGCAGGGTGTCGTCATGGACGAGCGTAGACCCGGGTCGAGAGGGTCCCTCGGGCCAATGGACCGTCGCACTACGGTCCTTCGGCTCTATCCCGGGGTTTCGTGAACGGTATCACAAACTATTTGATGAGGTCTTTACCTGCTGAGTGTGCTCGCTGTCACACATGAGAGGTAATCCGCGCGTCTGTGCATCCGGAGCGGCAACTTGTCTGGTAATGGGGCGATTTCAAGTCGGGCGTCAACGTGACGTACCGGCTTCTCGCCTCTCCGAGAGGTGTGAACGGTCGCCGACCGCGGTCGCTCCGTTGACACCGGCGCCGACGGGATCCTTCGACTCCGTTTCCCTCGCATCCTGTTCCGCCTCCAGCGCCACAGCCGCGGCGTTGCGCTCCGCACGGCGACGGCGGTAGCGCGGCGGCACAAAGGCCTCGGCCCACCGCGGGGTGCGCGGCGTGAAGCGCGGCAGCAGGAGCAGCACGAGACCCACGGCGCTCAGCGCGACGATGAGCAGCAGGATCCACATGCTCGTCGAGTGCACCGAGTAGGCGACGGTGCCGAAGGCGATGAGGGCCGACCAGAAGTACATGATCAGCACCGCGCGGCTGTGCGAGTGCCCGATCTCCAGGAGCCGGTGGTGGAGGTGGCCGCGGTCGGCGGCAAACGGCGACTTGCCGTTCCAGGTGCGCCGGACGATCGCGAGGACCAGGTCGGCGAAGGGGATCGCGATGATGGTCAGCGGCATCAGGAGCGGGATGAAGACCGGCAGCATCGCGTGCGTGGCATCGCGGCCGCCGCCGAAGTTCAGCTTCATCGCCGCCGGGTCGACCTGGCCGGTGACGGAGATCGCGCCCGCCGCGAGGACGAGACCGATGAGCATCGAGCCGGAGTCGCCCATGAAGACCCGGGCGGGGTGCATGTTGTGCGGCAGGAAGCCCAGGCACATGCCCATGAGGATGGCGGCGAAGAGCGTGGCGGGCGCCGCGGCCTCGATGCCGTAGCCGTACCAGATGCGGTAGGCGTACATGAAGGACGCCGCGGAGGCGATGCAGACCATGCCCGCCGCGAGGCCGTCGAGACCGTCGACGAAGTTGACGGCGTTGATCGTGATGACGACGAGCGCCACGGTGAGCAGCGTGCCCTGGCCGGAGGTGAGCGAGACCGTGCCGACGCCGGGGACCGGGATCCACAGGATCGTCAGCCCCTGCATGACCATGACGCCCGCGGCGATCATCTGGCCGCCGAGCTTGATCAGCGCGTCGATCTCGAACTTGTCGTCCAGAACACCGATGAGCCAGATCAGCGCGGCCCCGGACAGCAGGGCGCGCGGCTCGTTGGAGTTCTCGAAGACCGTGTTCAGGCTCGGCAGGTGGTCGGCGACCAGCAGACCGGCGCAGAGACCGAAGAACATCGCGATCCCGCCGAGCCGGGGCGTGGGCTCCCTGTGCACGTCGCGGGCGCGGATCTCCGGCATGGCACCGGCCACGATCGCGAACTTCCGCACCGGGCCGGTCAGCAGGTAGGTCACCGCGGCCGTGATGCAGAGCGTCAGCAGGTATTCACGCACGGGCTTCCCCACAGGTATCGCTGGCCATCTCAGCCCCACACCCTAGCTTTGCGCGCATACGGTTGGGGACTTCCGGGTAGCGACGATGGTTGCACGAGTACCGGCCTGTCCCTGACGCGGCCACCCCGTCCCGAGGGCCTTTCACCGGGATCAGCCCGGGTACGGCGGGAATCCTCCTACCAGTTCGCGTACCTCTTCTCGTACGTTCGAGTTCTCGCGCACCGCCGCGGCCAGCAGGCCCGCGACGCGTGACAGCTCCACTCCGGCCATGCCCTGAGTGGTGACGGCGGCCGTTCCCAGGCGCAGGCCGCGGGTTCCGGTGTGCGGCAGAGCGCAGGTGTCGAGGATGATTCCGGCTGCCGCGAGGCGGCCGCGGGCGGTCTGCGCGTCCACTCCCAGGGGGGTCGGATCGGCCAGGACCAGATGGGTGTCGGTGCCGCCGGTGGCGATCGCGAAGCCCTCGGTGGCCAGCGCCTGGGCCAGGACGCGCGCGTTCGCGACCACCTGATGGGCGTACGCCGTGAAGGCGGGTGTCGCCGCCTCGCCGAACGCCACGGCCTTCGCCGCGATCGTGTGCATCTGGGCGCCGCCCTGGGTGAACGGGAACACGGCCCGGTCGATGCGCTCCGCGAGCCCGGCGCCGCAGAGCAGGAGGCCGCCGCGCGGGCCGCGCAGCACCTTGTGCGTGGTGGCGCAGACGACGTCGGCGTGCGGCACGGGGCTGGGCGCCGCTCCCCCGGCGACCAGGCCCATGGGGTGCGCGGCGTCGGCGATGAGGTAGGCGCCCACGTCGTCGGCGATCTCGCGGAAGGCGGCGTACTGGATGTGCCGCGGGTAGGAGATCGAGCCGCACACGATGGCCTTGGGGTGGTGCGCGCGGGCGAGGGCGTGCACCTGGTCGTAGTCGATCAGGCCGCTGCCCGCGTCCACTCCGTAGCCGACGAAGTCGAACCAGCGGCCGGAGAAGTTCGCGGGTGAGCCGTGCGTGAGGTGACCGCCGTCCGGCAGGCCCATCGCCAGGACCGTGTCGCCGGGGCGCAGCAGCGCGGCGTACGCGGCGAGGACCGCGGAGGACCCGGAGTGCGCCTGGACGTTGGCGTGCTCGGCGCCGAACAGGGCCTTGGCACGGTCGACGGCGATCCGTTCGGCGGCGTCGACCAGCTCGCAGCCGCCGTGGTGGCGGGCGCCGGGATAGCCCTCGGCGTACTTGTTGGCGAGCGGCGAGCCGAGCGCGGTGAGCACGGCGGGCGACTGGAAGTTCTCGGCGGCGATCAGCTGGAGACCGTCGGCCTGCCGGGCACTCTCGCCGATGAGGACCTCGGCGAGCTCGGGGTCCTGCCGGCGCAGCGCGTCGAGATCCGTGTACGCCGCGGGGGCGGAGGGTGCGGTGCTGACCGTCATCGTGGGCTCCGGGGCCGGTGCGGGGGTGACCTCAGATCCAATGTAGGCCTGCGCGGGCCGCTCCGCGCGGGCCCGCCGCTACATGTGCGCGGGCACCCCGGTCAGCGCCGTCACCACGGGGTCGAGCGCCTGGTTGATCTCGTCGCCCACCGATCTGAAGAACGGCAGGGGCGCACCGTACGGGTCGTACACCTCGTCGGCCTCCACGGTGGGCGCGAGGAGCCAGCCGCGCAGGGCCGCCGCGGCGCGCACCAGGGCCCGCGCACGCTCGACCACGCCGTCCCCGTCGGGGTCCGGCAGCGTCGTCGGGTCTATGGCCCGCACGAGCCGCGTGAACTCCTTGAGCGTGAACGTGCGCAGTCCCGCCGAGTGCCCCATGGAAATGACCTGCGCCCGGTGGTCGCGGGTCGCGGTCAGGACCAGGTCGGCGCGGATCACGTGGTCGTCGAGGAGCTCGCGGCCCATGAAGCCGGTGGGGTCCGCGCCGTAGTCGGCGAGGACCGCCTCGGCGTTGGTCTCCATCGGGGCGCCCTCGTGCCCCCAGGTGCCCGCGCTCTCCACGATGAGGCCGCCGGTGAGGGGGTCGCCGAGGCGGTCGGCCAGGGCATGCCGGGTCAGCCGCTCGGTGATCGGCGAGCGGCAGACGTTGCCGGTGCTGACGTGGAGGATGCGGAAGGAGCCCGCGGATCCCGGGAAGCCCGCTATGCCACGCCCCGTCTCAGGGGCTGTCAATTCGCCACCTCGAGGTCGGGTACCACCTTGCGCAGCTCGTCCGCGTCAAGGGCGCCCGCGCGGAGCAGGACCGGCACCTTGCCCGTGACGTCGACGATCGACGACGGGACGATGCCGGGCGTCGGGCCGCCGTCCAGGTAGACGGAGACGGAGTCGCCGAGCATCTCCTGGGCGGAGTCGCAGTCCTCGGGGGCGGGGTGCCCGGTGAGGTTGGCGGAGGAGACGGCCATCGGGCCGACCTCGGTGAGCAGCTCGATGGCGACGGGGTGCAGCGGCATGCGGATGGCGACCGTGCCGCGGGTGTCGCCGAGGTCCCACTGCAGGGACGGCTGCTGCTTGGCGATGAGGGTCAGGGCGCCGGGCCAGAAGGCGTCGACGAGCTCCCAGGCCATCTCGGAGAAGTCGGTGACCAGGCCGTGCAGCGTGTTCGGCGAGCCGATGAGCACGGGGGTGGGCATGTTGCGCCCGCGGCCCTTCGCGTCGAGCAGGTCGGCGCACGCCTCCGGGGTGAAGGCGTCGGCACCGATGCCGTAGACGGTGTCGGTGGGCAGCACGACCAGCTCGCCACGGCGGACGGCGGACGCGGCCTCGCGCAGACCGGTCGTACGGTCGGTCGCGTCGTTGGTGTCGTATCGCCGTGCCATTTAGCGGGCCTCCTCGTACACGAACTGCTCAGTTGAAGTCTGGGTCACGGCATCGCCCTGCGGGCGGTCGCGAAGCGCGGGCGGTTGTTCAGGTCGGGGTGGTCGGCCGCGTCGGCCCAGCCCCGCTCCTCCGTGAAGATCCACGGGACCTGGCCGCCCTGGGTGTCGGCGTGCTCGATGACGACGACCCCGCCCGGTCGCAGCAGCCGGTGGGCGGTGCGCTCGATGCCGCGGATCAGCTCCAGGCCGTCCTCCCCGGAGAAGAGCGCGAGTTCCGGGTCGTAGTCGCGGGCTTCCGGGGCGACATACTCCCACTCGGTGAGCGGGATGTACGGCGGGTTGGAGATGACGAGGTCGACCTGGCCGTCGAGCTCGGGGAGCGCGTCACGGGCGTCGCCCCGGGAGAGCTTGACCCTGGACCCCTCGACGTTCTTCCGCGTCCACTTCAGGGCGTCCTCGGAGAGCTCCACGGCGTGCACCCGCGAGCGCGGGACCTCCTGGGCGAGCGCGAGGGCGATGGCGCCCGAACCGGTGCACAGATCGACGATCAGCGGCTCGACCACGTCCATGGCGCGCACGGCGTCTATGGCCCATCCGACGACCGACTCGGTCTCCGGTCGCGGTACGAAGACACCGGGGCCGACCTGCAGCTCCAGATACCGGAAGTAGGCGTGTCCGGTGATGTGCTGCAGCGGCTCGCGGGCCTCGCGCCGGGAGACCGTCTCCCAGTAGCGGGCGTCGAAGTCGGCGTCCTTGACGGAGTGCAGCGCACCGCGCTTCACGCCGTGCACGAAGGCGGCGAGCTCCTCCGCGTCGTTGCGCGGCGAGGGCACGCCCGCGTCGGCGAGGCGCTGGGTGGCCTGGGCCACTTCCGCGAGCAGCACGCTGCGGGGGTTCGGGGGTCGCCCCCCAATATGTTGCTGCACGCTGGTCCTCCGGGACGGGTCGTGAAGGGTCGTACGGGGGGTGGCTTACGCGGCGGCGAGCTTGGCTGCGGAGTCGGCGTCGACGCAGGCCTGGATGACCGGATCGAGTTCGCCGTCGAGCACCTGGTCCAAGTTGTACGCCTTGAAACCGACGCGGTGGTCCGAGATCCGGTTTTCCGGGAAGTTGTACGTACGGATCTTCTCGGAGCGGTCGACGGTGCGGACCTGGCTGCGGCGGGCGTCCGCGGCCTTGCTCTCCGCCTCTTCCTGGGCCGCCGCGAGGAGCCTGGAGCGCAGAATACGCATCGCCTGCTCCTTGTTCTGCAGCTGGCTCTTCTCGTTCTGGCAGGAAGCGACCACTCCGGTGGGCACGTGCGTGATGCGTACCGCGGAGTCGGTGGTGTTGACGGACTGGCCGCCGGGCCCGGAGGAGCGGTAGACGTCGATGCGCAGGTCGTTGGCGTGGATCTCGACGTCGATCTCCTCGGCCTCGGGCGTCACCAGGACACCGGCGGCGGAGGTGTGGATGCGTCCCTGGGACTCGGTGGAGGGCACGCGCTGCACGCGGTGCACGCCGCCCTCGTACTTCAGCCGCGCCCAGACGCCCTGCCCCGGCTCGGTCGCGCCCTGGCCGCCCTTGGTCTTCACGGCGACCTGCACGTCCTTGTAGCCGCCGAGCTCGGACTCGGTGGAGTCGATGATCTCGGTCTTCCAGCCCACGCGCTCCGCGTACCGCAGGTACATGCGCAGCAGGTCGCCGGCGAACAGGGCCGACTCGTCGCCGCCCGCGCCCGCCTTGACCTCCAGGATGACGTCCTTGTCGTCGGACGGGTCCCGGGGCACGAGCAGCAGCCGCAGCTTCTCGGTGATCTCCCCGCGCTGCCGCTCCAGGTCCTTGACCTCGGCGATGAAGTCGGGGTCGTCGGCGGCGAACTCGCGCGCCGTCTCGATGTCGTCCCCGGTCTGCTTCCAGGAGCGGTACGTCGTGACGATCGGGGTCAGCTCGGCGTAGCGCTTGTTCAGCTTGCGCGCGTTGGCCTGGTCGGCGTGGACCGACGGGTCGGCGAGCTTCTTCTCGAGATCGGCGTGTTCGCCGATCAGTTCCTCGACCGCCTCGAACATTCGGGGGCTCCTGGTTTTCTACGCGGTGGCTCTAGGCGTTTTGGCTGCGGGACGGCAAAAGCGCCGGTCCCGGCCGCCCCCTCGCGAGGGCGGCCGACGACCGGCGCAGTGGCTCGCTACTTGTTGGCAGCCGCAGCCTTGCCGAAGCGGGCCTCGAAGCGGGCCACGCGGCCACCGGTGTCGAGGATCTTCTGCTTGCCCGTGTAGAACGGGTGGCACTCGGAGCAGACCTCGGCACGGACGGTGCCGCTGGAGATCGTGCTGCGGGTGGTGAACTCCGCGCCGCAGGTGCAGCTGACCTGGGTCTCGAAGTACTCGGGGTGGATTTCGCGCTTCAAGGTGTCTCCTAGTTTCGGGAGGGCGCCGGGTCGTACACGCGGATTGCTCGTACGTGAACCGGGGCCGACGTACCAGTCTGCCAGGACCGGCCGTATCTCCCAAAACCGGGGTAGGTGCCGATCTATTCCCCACGGGGCCTTCAGTGGCTGGTGACCACGTCGCCCGCCTCGCCCTTGTCGCCCGCCGACTGGTCGGTGGCGGACTTGGGTATGTGCTTGTCGGCCCTGAGGGCGTCCCAGACCTCCCGGTCGGCCTTCTCCAGGGGAAGCACGCGGTTGAGGTCGTTTGGGTCGTACTCGATGGGCAGCGTGACCATCTTCATGTCGCCCGCGCCGATGCCCTTGAGGCCGTTCGCGAAGCTCGCGAGGGACTTCACGTCGTTCAGGTCGGAGTCGGTGGTGATGGCGCTGGTCGCGTCGTTCGCCAGGTCGTACAGCTTCTTCGGGTTGCCGAAGACCCCGACGTCCTTGACCTGGTCGAGCAGCGCCTTGATGAAGGCCTGCTGGAGCTGGATGCGGCCGAGGTCGCTGCCGTCGCCGACGCCGTGCCGGGTGCGGACGAGGCCGAGGGCCTGCTCGCCGGTGAGCGAGTGCTTGCCGGCTTCCAGGTCGAGGTGGCTGTCCTTGTCGTGGATGGCCTTCTTGGTGGTGATGTCGACGCCACCGAGGGTGTTGATGAGCTTCTTGAAGCCCGTGAAGTCGACCTCGACGTAGTGGTCCATCCGGATGCCGGACATCTTCTCGACGGTCTTGACGGCGCAGGCGGGGCCGCCGACCTCGTACGCCGTGTTGAACATCTGCCGCGGACCGCCGGGGTCCGTTCTGTCGCCCTCGCTCTTGCACGAGGGCCGGGTTATCAGGGTGTCGCGGGGTATGGAGACGACGCTGGCCGTCTTGTGGCCCTTGTGGACGTGCACGATCATCGCGGTGTCCGAGCGGGCCGCGCCCTCGTCCTTGCCGTACTTGGCGTTGTCGCCGGAGCGCGAGTCGGAGCCGAGGACGAGGATGTCCTGGGAGCCGTTGTCGACGTCCAGGGGGCGGTCGGTGCCGAGCGCGGCGTTGATGTCGACGCCCTTGATGTTGCCGTTGAGCTTGAAGTACAGGAAGCCGGCACCGGCTCCGCCGAGGACGACCACCGAGGCCGCGGTCCACGCCGTGATGACGAGCGCCTTGCTGCGCTTGCGGGGCTTGCGACGCCGGCCGCCACCGCCGCGGGGGCGCTGGGTCTTCCCCTCGGCCGTGCCCGCGGACATGCTCTCGTCGGTCATGCGCTCCTCAAGTCCTCGTCGGTCGGTTACCCCCTGCTTTCAGGGCCAGGCGCGGTCTGTCGTCACTTGTCAGACGGCGAATCCGGTTGAAGGGTTGCACAGCGCCCTGTGCGCGCCCCGGGTACCACCGATCACGGACCGTGTACCCCTACCCTCCGATTTCAGCCCCCACCTGCGCCTTTTTCCGTCACCCTCGGCGCTGGGCCACGGCCCGTGACCGTGAGAATCTCTTATGCGTGTGGCCAAGGTCTCGCCGGTCACAGACGCAACAAAAGGGCCGCCCCGTCACAGCTGTGACGGGGCGGCCCTTTTATGAACGGTACGAACGGTGCGGACGACTAGTCGTTGCCGTTGCCCGGCGCCGGGGTCGTCTTCTGGATCTGCAGCAGGAACTCGGCGTTCGACTTCGTCTGCTTCATCTTGTCCAGGAGCAGCTCGATCGCCTGCTGCTGGTCGAGCGCGTGCAGCACGCGGCGCAGCTTCCAGGTGATGGCGAGCTCGTCGCTGCCGAGCAGGATCTCTTCCTTACGGGTACCGGACGCGTCCACGTCCACCGCCGGGAAGATGCGCTTGTCGGCGAGCTTGCGGTCAAGCTTGAGCTCGGCGTTGCCGGTGCCCTTGAACTCCTCGAAGATGACCTCGTCCATGCGCGAACCGGTGTCGACGAGCGCGGTCGCGAGGATGGTCAGCGAGCCGCCGTCCTCGATGTTGCGCGCGGCGCCGAAGAAGCGCTTGGGCGGGTACAGCGCCGTCGAGTCGACACCACCGGACAGGATGCGGCCGGAGGCCGGGGCGGCGAGGTTGTACGCACGGCCCAGACGCGTGATCGAGTCGAGCAGCACGACGACGTCGTGGCCCAGCTCCACCAGACGCTTGGCGCGCTCGATGGCGAGCTCGGCGACCGTGGTGTGGTCCTCGGCGGGACGGTCGAAGGTCGAGGAGATGACCTCGCCCTTCACCGACCGCTGCATGTCGGTGACCTCTTCCGGACGCTCGTCGACCAGGACGACCATCAGGTGGCACTCGGGGTTGTTGATGGTGATCGCGTTGGCGATCGCCTGGAGGATCATGGTCTTGCCGGTCTTCGGCGGGGCCACGATCAGACCGCGCTGACCCTTACCGATGGGCGCCACGAGGTCGATGATGCGGGTGGTGAGGACGCCCGGGTCGGTCTCCAGACGGAGCCGGTCCTGCGGGTAAAGGGGCGTCAGCTTGTTGAACTCCGGGCGCCCGCGCCCGGATTCGGGCGCCATGCCGTTCTGCGAGTCCAGGCGGACGAGCGCGTTGAACTTCTCGCGGCGCTCGCCGTCCTTGGGCTGGCGCACGGCGCCGGTGACGTGGTCGCCCTTGCGCAGGCCGTTCTTGCGGACCTGGGCGAGGGAGACGTACACGTCGTTGGGACCGGGGAGGTAGCCCGACGTACGGATGAACGCGTAGTTGTCGAGGATGTCCAGGATGCCCGCGACGGGGATCAGGACGTCGTCGTCGGAGACCTGCGGCTCGTTGCCGAAGCCCTGCTCGTCGCGGCCACGACGTCCGCGACGGTCGCGGTAGCGGCCGCGACGGCCGCGACGGCCACCCTCGAAGTCGTCGTCATCCTGCGGGCCGTTGTCACGCTGACGGTCCTGGCGGTCCTGCCGGTCCTGACGGCCCCCGCCACCCTGCTGCTGACGGTCCTGCCGGTCCTGCCGGTCCTGGCGCTCCGGACGGCCACCGCCCTGGCCGCCGCCCTGACCGCCGCCTTGACCGCCGGCCTGCTGGTCGTCGCCCTTGTTGCCGCGGCGGTCACGGTCGCGGTCACGACCGCGGCCCTGCCGGTCACGGCGCTCGCGGCGACCCTCGGCGTTGTTGTCGCCGGAGTTGTCGCCGCCCTTGTCGCCCTTGGCCTCGGACGTGTCGCCCTTGGCGTCGGCCTTCGACTCGGCCTTCGCGTCGGCGGTGACCGTCTCCGGGCTGCCCGCCTCTGCGGTGGCACGGCGCCGACGACGCTCGCCCGCAGCCGACTGATCGTCGCTGGCCGGCTGACCGGGAATGTCGATCTGCTGCTGGGCCGCGGCCTTGTCGGCCTTGGCGCCCTCGGCCTTGGCGGCGCTCGCCTTACCGGCGGGCTCGGCGGCGTCCTCGCCCGTACGGGCCTTCGAGGTGGCCCGGCGCTTGGGCTTGGTCTCGGTGGTGTCCCCGGAGGCCGCGGCGCTCTTCGCCGGGGCCCCGCCCCCTGCCTGCGCCTCCTTGATGACCTCGATCAGCTGGCTCTTGCGCATGCGCCCGGTGCCCTTGATTCCAAGGCCCGATGCGACCTGCTGCAGTTCCGCCAGCACCATGCCCTCGAGGCCGGTGCCGCGGCGCCGCCGGGACCCGGCCGAAGCACCGGTGGCAGGCGCCGCAGAGGCGTCCGTGGCGGGCGTGTCGGCAGTCACGCCCATCAGATCGGTGGTGTCGCTCACGAAGGGTCCTTCCCTGGAGCGGGCGTCGGCCTGTCTGGCTCGGCGACCGGTTGTGCTGTCCGGCGGTCGGTCCTTGCTTTCCTGTGGACCGTGCCGGGGCGGTGGTCCGCCAACGCGGCGGAAGAATTCATTGGTGATGGCGATTCCCGGTGCGGTGCCACTGAGGTGCGGTGTCACTCGGCTCGGTCACGCCGGTTCCGGAGCGTGCTCAGGACCGCTCAGTGCAAGGCACAGAGCAGTTTGGGGGGCTCCCGGAAGAATGGTTGTCCCGGACGGGGACACAAAGCACCTCGCCATGGTGAGGTCGGGTGCAGACTTGAGATTAACACTACCGGATCCAACAAACATTCCCCCTCTCGGGATCGGGACACCCCGAAATCCCTGTGTTCACTGCGTCAGGGCGCAAGCGGCAGCACGCTCGCTCCCTTGGCGTCGAGCGCCAGGCGATTGGCCGCCCAGCTCTCCCCCGCCAGGCGTGCGACCTTGTCGGCCGCACTGTCTTCGACCAGCGCGAGGACCGTGGGGCCCGCGCCGGAGATCACCGCGGGCACGCCGTCGGCGCGCAGCCGCTCCACCAGGGCCGTGCTCTCCGGCATGGCCGGGGCGCGGTACTCCTGGTGCAGACGGTCCTCGGTGGCGGCGAGCAGCAGCTCGGGGCGCCTGGTCAGGGCCTCGACGAGCAGGGCCGCGCGGCCCGCGTTGGCAGCCGCGTCGACGTGCGGGACGGTGCGCGGGAGCAGGCCGCGCGCCGTCTCGGTGAGTACGGGCTTTCCCGGTACGAAAACCACTGGAACGACGGAATCGATGGGGTCCATCCGGATCGCCCGCGCCGTTCCCCCGTCCATCCAGGAGAGCGTGAAGCCGCCGAGCAGACAGGCGGCGACGTTGTCGGGGTGGCCCTCGATCTCGGTGGCGAGTTCGAGCAGCGCGGCGTCGTCCAGCCTGGCCTCGCCGCCTATCGTCACGGCGCGCGCGGCGACGATACCGGCGCAGATGGCGGCGGAGGACGAGCCGAGGCCACGGCCGTGCGGGATGCGGTTGGCGCAGACGATCTCCAGGCCGCGCGGCTGTCCGCCGAGCAGGTCGAAGGCGGTGCGCAAGGACCGTACGAGCAGATGGGACTCGTCGCGCGGGAGGTTGTCGCTGCCCTCCCCCGCGATGTCGATGTTCAGTCCGGAGTCGGCCACCCGGACGACCACGTCGTCGTACAGCCCCAGCGACAGGCCGAAGGCGTCGAAGCCCGGGCCGAGGTTGGCGCTGGTGGCGGGGGTGCGCACCCGGACGGCGGCGGCGCGGAAAGCGGGACCGGCCATCGCTCGATGACTCTCCTTGAGCTGCGTGTTTTTGAGGCTCCGTATTTTTCAGTACGTGCCACATGTACGGAACACCCGAAGGCCGCGAACAACGGCGGCACCGGCATATGCGGTGGGCGGGTTCGGTACAGCCTATCGAAGGAAGGTTCCGTGGCGACATAGGGCGCACAGGAGGCGCACGATGCGTGTCGTAAGCCCCCTGTGCCACCCCCTGTACGGAGTTGCGGGTTCTGCCCGCGGTTACGCGAGGCCCCGCGGTTACGCGAGGCCGAGACGCTCGGCCGCGGCGGCGGCGTCGACCGGGACGGTGACCGGCTGCGGGGCGCCCGCGACGGCCCAGTCCGGGTCCTTGAGGCCGTTGCCGGTCACGGTACAGACGATCTTCTGGCCCTTGTCGACCTTGCCCTGCTCGGCGGCCTTCAGCAGACCGGCGACGGACGCGGCGGACGCGGGCTCGACGAAGACACCCTCCTGGGACGCCAACAGCTTGTAGGCGCGCAGGATCTCACGGTCCGTCACCTCGTCGATGAGGCCGCCGGACTCGTCGCGCGCGGCGAGCGCGTGCTGCCAGGACGCGGGGTTGCCGATGCGAATCGCCGTGGCGATCGTGGAGGGGTCCTTGACGATCTCGCCGCGCACGATGGGCGCCGAGCCGGAGGCCTGGAAGCCCCACATCCGGGGGGTACGGGTCGACACCGCGTCGGCCGCGTACTCCTTGTAGCCCTTCCAGTAGGCGGTGATGTTGCCGGCGTTGCCGACGGGAAGGACATGGAGGTCGGGGGCGTCACCGAGCGCGTCGACGATCTCGAACGAGGCGGTCTTCTGGCCCTCGATGCGGAACGGGTTCACCGAATTGACCAGCGCCACCGGGTAGTTCTCCGACAGGGCTCGAGCCAGGTTCAAGCAGTCGTCGAAGTTGCCGTCGACCTGCAGGATCTTCGAGCCGTAGACGAGCGCCTGGCCCATCTTGCCGAGCGCGATCTTGCCCTGCGGCACGAGGACGGCGCAGACCATCCCGGCGCGTACGGCATAGGCGGCGGCGGACGCCGACGTGTTGCCGGTGGAGGCGCAGATGACGGCCTTCGCGCCCTCCTCCTTGGCCTTGGTGATCGCCATGGTCATGCCGCGGTCCTTGAAGGACCCCGTGGGGTTGGCACCCTCGACCTTGAGGTGGACCTCGCAGCCGGTGCGCTCGGAGAGCACCTGTGCGGGCACGAGCGGCGTACCGCCCTCGCGAAGCGTCACGACCGGCGTGGTGCCGGAGACCGGAAGACGGTCCCGGTACTCCTCGATGATTCCGCGCCACTGGTGGGTCATTGCTGCTTACTCCCCTTCAACCCGCATGATGCTGGCGACACCACGCACGGTGTCGAGATTGCGCAACGCCTCGACGGTGCCGGTGAGGGCGGCGTCGGGCGCGCGGTGGGTGACGACGACGAGGGAGGCCTCGCCGTCCTTGCCCGTCTGACGGACCGTATCGATCGATACGCCGTGCTCGGCGAAGACCGTCGCGACCTGGGCGAGCACGCCCGGCTTGTCGGCCACGTCGAGGCTGATGTGATAGCGCGTGACGACCTCGCCCATGGAGCTCACGGGCAGCTGGGTGTACGCGGAGTCGCCGGGCCCGGTGGCCTCGGCGAGCTTGTTGCGGCAGACGGCGACGAGGTCGCCGAGGACGGCGGACGCGGTGGGCGAGCCACCGGCGCCGGGTCCGTAGAACATCAGCTGCCCCGCGGCCTCCGCCTCGACGAAGACGGCGTTGTACGCGCCGCGCACCGAGGCCAGCGGATGGCTGAGCGGAATCATCGCGGGGTGCACGCGCGCGGTGACGGACCCGCCGTCGGCCGCCCGCTCGCAGATGGCGAGCAGTTTGATGGTGCAGCCCATGCGCTTCGCGGACGCGAAGTCGGCGGCGGTGACCTCGGTCATGCCCTCGCGGTACACGTCGTCGAGGCGCACGCGCGTGTGGAACGCGATCCCGGCGAGGATGGCGGCCTTGGCGGCGGCGTCGAAGCCTTCGACGTCGGCGGTCGGGTCGGCTTCCGCGTACCCGAGCGCGGTGGCCTCGTCGAGGGCCTCCTGATAGCCGGCACCGGTGGTGTCCATGGCATCGAGGATGAAGTTCGTGGTCCCGTTCACGATGCCGAGGACGCGGTTGACCTTGTCTCCGGCGAGGGACTCGCGCAACGGCCTGATCAGCGGAATCGCCCCGGCGACGGCGGCCTCGTAGTACAGATCCCGACCGTGCTCGACGGCGGCGGCGTGCAGCGCGGCGCCGTCCTGCGCGATGAGCGCCTTGTTCGCGGAGACGACCGACGCACCGTGTTCGAAGGCGGTGGTGATGAGGGTCCTGGCGGGCTCGATCCCACCGATCACCTCGACGATCACGTCGATGTCGCCCCGCTTGACCAGCGCGGTCGCATCCGTGGTGATCAGCGAAGGATCGATTCCCTCACGCACCTTGGAGGGGCGGCGGACGGCGACCCCGGCGAGCTCCACCGGGGCGCCGATCCTGGCCGCGAGGTCGTCGGCGTGCGTCGTCATGATGCGCGCCACCTCTGAGCCGACGACCCCACAGCCCAGCAGCGCCACCTTCAGCGGACGCGTACGCATCATCCGACCTCACTTCTCATACATCTACGGTGGAACCAGTCTCACCCACCGGAACGGACTTTCTGTCCATCGTCCGGATCGTGAGACGTCTATTCCATTATGCGATTCATTGCCCGACTCGATGTCCGACTCGATGTCCGGCTCATTATCCGACGTCGAGACGGAGGAGGTCCTCCTCCGTCTCACGCCGGACGATCACCCGCGCCGCACCGTCCTTGACGGCGACGACGGGCGGGCGAAGCGCGTGGTTGTAGTTGCTCGCCATTGAGCGGCAGTACGCACCGGTCGCGGGCACGGCGATCAGGTCACCGGGCGCCAGGTCGGCCGGAAGGAAAGCGTCGCGTACGACGATGTCCCCACTCTCGCAGTGCTTGCCGACGACGCGCACCAGGACGGGCTCGGCGTCGGAGGAGCGGGAGACGAGGGCGACGCTGTACTCGGCGTCGTACAGCGCCGTGCGGATGTTGTCGGACATGCCGCCGTCCACGGACACGTACGTCCGCAGCCCTTCGAGGGGCTTGATCGTGCCGACCTCGTAGAGGGTGAAGGCGGTCGGGCCGACGATGGCGCGCCCCGGCTCGACGGAGATGCGGGGCGTACGGAGCTTCGCGGCAGCGCACTCGCGCGCGACGATCTCGTTCAGCGCCTTCGCGATCTCGTGCGGCTCGCTGGGGTCGTCGTCCGAGGTGTACGCGATGCCGAGGCCGCCGCCGAGGTCGATCTCGGGCAGCTCCACGCCGTGCTCGTCCCGCACCTCGGCGAGCAGCTGCACCACGCGCCGCGCGGACACCTCGAACCCGGCCATGTCGAAGATCTGCGACCCGATGTGGCTGTGGATCCCGATGAGTTCGAGCCCGTCGAGCTTGAGGGCCCGGCGCACGGCCTCCGCGGCCTGCCCGTCGGCCAGCGCGAGCCCGAACTTCTGGTCCTCGTGCGCGGTGGCGATGAACTCGTGGGTGTGCGCCTCGACGCCGACGGTCACCCGGATCTGCACGGGCTGGCGCTTGCCGTGCCGCTCCGCGATGTGCGCGACGCGCACGATCTCCTGGAAGGAGTCGAGCACGATGCGCCCGACACCGGCAAGGACGGCCCGCTCGATCTCGTCGGGGGTCTTGTTGTTCCCGTGGAAGGCGATGCGCTCGGCGGGCATGCCCGCGTCGAGGGCGGTGGCGAGCTCACCGGCGCTGCACACGTCCAGGTTGAGCCCTTCCTCGTGCAGCCACCGCACGATGGCCCGCGACAGGAACGCCTTCCCGGCGTAGAAGACGTCGGCGTCGTCGCCGAAGGCGTCGCGCCAGGCCTGGCACCGGGCGCGGAAGTCGGCCTCGTCGAGGAAGTACGCGGGGGTGCCGAACTCCTCGGCGAGCCGGGTCACCGCGATGCCGCCCGTGCTGACGACGCCGTCGGCGCCGCGGGTGACGGTGCGGGACCACACCTTGGGGTCCAGCGCGTTGAGGTCGGCGGGCGGGGCGCTGTAGTGGCCCTCGGGGTACACGTCGGCGTGGCGGGGGCCGGCGGGGTGTGCGGAACGGCTCATGGCTCTGTCGTCTCGTCTCTCACGTATGTCACATCCGTAGCATTCATCACGTCGGACGCCTTTTCTTGCTCACGTCTTCGTGCTCGCGTCTTCGTGCTCACGGATGTCACAGATGTTCGGGTGCGCTGATGCCGAGCAGGGACAGGCCACCGGCAAGCACCGTCCCGGCGGCTTCGGCGAGCGCGAGCCGGGCGCGGTGGGCGGCCGAGGGTTTCTCGTCACCCAGCGGCAGGACGGTCCCCTGCAGGGCGAGCATCTCGTCGGCGGTGACCACGAGGTGCCGGGCGAGGCGGTCGGGGGCGCGGTGGCGGGCCGCGGCGGCGAGAACGGCCGGGTAGGCCTCGATCTGCCGCAGCAGCTCGGTCGCGTCGACCTCGCCGTCCCCGGGGACGGCGCCGAAGCCGAGGTCGGCGGCATTGCGCATGAGCCTCCGACAGCGGGCGTGCGCGTACCGGACGCGGAAGAGGGGGTTGCTCTCCCGCTGTACGAGGTGCGCGTCGCCGCCCTGCTCGGGGGTGACGCGGGGATGATCGTGGGCGGCGGGATGGAGCAGCGCCCACCGACCGGCGTCACGACCGAGGCGGAGGGTGGCTTCCGCGGGGGCGGGGACGGGGCGCAGGGTGGGCAGCGGCTCGGGCGGCTGTCCGTGCCCGTCGACGCGTACGTCGAGACCGTCCGCCCCTGCCTTCGTCCAGGCGGGCTCCGGTGCGGCGTCGCACGTGACGCGGACGAGGACGCCCTGCGAGCGCAGAATCCGCCGGACACTGTCGGCGACGACGACGGCGCGGACCTCGTGCGGCACGTGGATCTGGGCTAGCTGTCCGGTGTCGGGGTGGATGTGCCCGTAGCAGCGCCCCTGCGCCAGCACGCCGCGCACGAGTGATTCGGCCGCCGCGCCGGGCGAGCCCGCGAGGGTGATGTTGAGGAACCCGCCCCCGGTGATGTCGACCCCGGCGATACCGGGCTCGTCGACGAGCCGCGCGGACAGCACCTCGGCGACCTGCCGCGGCGGCCGTCCGGCGGCACCGGCGATCTGCAGGGCGAGGTTGGTGGCGTAGTCCCCACACCCCCCGGGCCGCGGCCGCTCGACCCGCACGCGCCCCTCACCGACGGCCGCGACATCCCCCCGAAGCTCCCCGGCATCGACGGCATGGCGCATGGCGCGCAGCACGGTGCGGGAGAGCTCGACGGGGGTCACGGCACCAGCGTATGGGAGGAGGGGGGTGGGGACGCGAGTCGGTTTGGCGGATGGTCCGGGATGTGGACGGGGCGGGCCGGTGGCCTTCAGGGGTGGGCCCAGCGTCGGGGGGGCTCAGCGTCGGGGGGCTCAGCCTCCGGGGTGCGCGGCGCGCTCGGTCTCGCCGGTGCAGCCGCCCATTCCGGCGCCACCGCCGGAGCCCGCTCCGGACCCGTGCGCCCGGCACTCGCTCCCCAGGGCCCCTCCCACGGACCCGCGCTCGCGCTCGCGTCCATGCCCCTGGTGCGCCGGACAGCTCTGATGCCCTTGGCGATCGAGCCCGGCACTGGCCCCGCTCGCCCCGTCCATCAACTGCTGCACGACCCCGACCAGTTCGCTGGGCTCGAAGGGCTTGGCGAGGAAGGCGTCGACGCCGACCTCAAGACCGTTCTCGACCTCGTACTGCGTACACGCACTGATGACGACGATCGGCAGATGGCGGGTCCGCGCGTCGGACCGCAACCGCGCCGCGGTCCGCAGCCCGTCGAGCCGGGGCATCACGACGTCGAGGGTGACCACATCGGGCTGGACCTGCTGCACGACGTCCAGGCATTCGACACCGTCGGCCGCGGTCACGACCTCGAAGCCCTCCAGCTCGAGGTTGACCCTGATCAGTTGCCGAATGACCTTGTTGTCGTCCACAACAAGCACGCGGCCGGGCACGCCTGACACACCTCGAGAGTAGGTCCGCACCCCCGGCCGCGTCCCGGTTTTCCCTACTTCCGGCCCGCGCGAGGCGCCCGGCGAGGCCCCCCGCAGAAGAGGCACGCAGACCCGGCCGAGCCTCCCTCAGGGGCAACGAAATACCTGTTCATGGGGAGCCCCGAAGAGCTGGTAGGGTTCAACCCGTCGCCGCGCAAGCGGGTCGATACGCCCCCGTAGCTCAGGGGATAGAGCAACGGCCTCCGGAGCCGTGTGCGCAGGTTCGAATCCTGCCGGGGGCACCTTGTATGAGGTGCCCAAAGACCCCGCCATCAGCGGTTTCGCTGAGGACGGGGTCTTCGCGTATCTACAGGCAGATGTCGTCGGAAGCAGCCGCTCACTAGTGATCACGTTGCAACAACGTGTTGATCTTGCATAGCTCCCCGGCTTTGCTCACGTCAGCGGCCCCTTCGGCACCCACAAGGCCCCATGAGCTCCGAAGGTCAGCAACCGTCCGCAGGATCGGTCCAGTCGTCCGACACTTGAGGTGACCTCCAGACGCCGGCGTCCGGGCGGTCGAGAACCGGCGGCTCCTCATGGCCGGGTATTTGAGTCCCGTCGACGACGGTCTCGAGCGAGAGCTGCACGTATCGCAGGTAGCCGCGAATGTCCCTCACAACTCCTGCACCGCGCTCCTGGCCCTTGCCTCGCCACCCAACGTCGTAGGACAACTTCACAAGCGTCCTGTACCGAACCCTGATTTCGGTCTCACCGATCAAGGGAAGGTCGGTCATCATTCCTCGGCGCAGCCCCTGGAGTGCGGCACGGCACTGGCCCCGAGCATGCTCGCTCAGCCGTGGCGTCTCCCTCGACACGTCAGGCAGGGATGGCAACCAGTCATAGAGGGTGGCTAACGTCTCCAACAATTGGCTCGCCGCGGCGGATGCTCGCTCCCGTTGCCGCTCTGCATGTGCCAATTGAGTAGCAGCAGCTTGTTGAGCGACAGCAAGATCCGCTTGCGCAGCGATCGCCCTAGTTGTCTGCCATCGAGCCACCAGAACCGTGATGGCGCCACCAACCAGGGTGCCAACCAGGGCACTTACGGCTTGACTTGCAAGAACACTCCAACTGTCCACGGGCATATCGTCATGGCCACGGGCCGCGCCTCACAAGAACGCGTAAGGGCGCCCGTTGCTCTGACCACACCCCAAGCGCATGGGCGGCAACCCTGACACCATGGAAGGCGATTGATGAGTTCCTGTGGCGAGGGTTGAGCCGAGCCGTCGGTCAGCGCCAGGCGCAAGAGTTCGGCGACGCGTTCGGCCGTGTCGGGTGATACGCGGCCCAGCTCGACCCGGCCGTGCCCGAAGGCATTCAACTCCGTGCGCAGGTACGGAAAGTTCTTCTCCAGGCCCGCGCTCATGAGGGCATCGCGCAGTGCTGCCGTCGCGTTTCGGGCTGCGTACCAGGCGTCGCTGTCGAGAGGGGACCACGCGGCAGCGTCGCGTTCACCGGGCGGATGGATCGGCATCAGTCGTCCATCTCCTCGTGGAGAACGGTGGCCGACGCGCACGGAGTCCGGTACAGCTCGTCGAAGCGGTCGATCCTGGCCAGGAGTTCGGCGGACGCCACCATGGCGGTCGCCATCGCGACCGGGCGCAGCGGGTTGGCCTCCGGCCGGCGCATCGGTGCGCGGAGCCACTGATAGCGGTCGTCGGAGAGCGGGGTGGGGCCGGGCACGACCACTGCGGAGCCTTGGTCGAGGTACCGGTACGGAGGCAGAGAAGTCGTTTCGCGGTCGAGGCAGCAGGTGAAGGTCTCGCGGCTTCCGGAGCCGAGGAAGAAGCCGACTTTCTGCGCCTTGCGGTCGACGACCGTCGGTCCGAAGGGCATCGCGCTGTGCAGGAAGCGGTCGAACATCTCCATGCCGAGGCGCTGTCCCACGCTCACCACGTCGAAGAGGCGACCGGTCGAAAGGAGGGTCGGTATGCGCGGGTCATCCGCCCAGACCTGTTGGCACTCAGCTGGGTTGTCTGCTGCCGCCGTCAGCCACTCGACGCCTCGCCTTGTCATCCGCTGCACGTCGTCCCACCTTCAGCTGGAATCGCGTCGGCTCAGTGCCGCCGTGAGTCCAGACTCGTGGTCCGGCATGGGACCAGGTCAGATGACGAGAGGTGACGGGGGATGACGCGTCCACGAAGGTCGCGTCATCCCCCGTCATCTGTCCCGCGCGGCACGGCCTCCGATTACTGCCTGCAAGGGGAGGTCACCAGCGCGTACATTCACGCAGGCAGGGCGAGTTACCCCATATCGACGACGCCATAAGCGCACAGGAGTAAAGGGGTCGCGTCTCCATGAAGCCGACCAGTGTCCGTTTACGTGAGGCTCGCATCGGTCGTGGTTGGAGCCAGCCGCGACTGATCAGGGAGTTGCGCCAGGCGGCCGCCCGGCGTGGACATCAGCTCCCGTCGGACAGCAGCGTCAAGCGCCGAATCGCCAGTTGGGAGAACGGGCACAGCGTTCCCGACGACTTCTACGGCCCGCTGATCTGCGATGCGTACTCCGTGGATGCTGGAGGACTTGGACTGGAACACAGCCAGTCCAAGAACGCGGCCGTACTCGATGTGGCGTATCCCGTCAGCCCGGACGACGCCATCCAGACGGTCGGGCAGTTGTGGCGTGCGGATCTCAGTCAGTACGACCCGCTGCTCACATCGGAACCGTCCGAGCCCGCGTGGAGCGAGGCATCTCTTCGGTGGTTGGTAGGGCCGGAGCCTGGTACCCCTCGACCGCGCAACAACGGCGTTCGCGTCGGTGCCGGTGACGTGGCAGCGGTCAAGACCACGGCGGATTTCTTCGCCCGGCTCGACGACCAGTTCGGCGGAGACCACGCGCGCCATTCAGTCATCCAGTACCTCAACAACGACGTGGCACCGCTACTGCGAGGCCAGTACACCGAGCAGGTAGGTCGCGCGCTCTTCTCCACCGTTGCGGAAGCCACGCTCCTCGCCGGTTGGATGTCGTACGACGCATGCCGTCATGGCCTGGCACAGCGGTACTTTCTCCAAGCGCTCCGCCTCGCCCAGGACGCCAATGACCGTCGGCTCGCGGGCAGCATCCTGAGCGCGATGAGTCACCAAGCGACCTTCCTGGGGCGGTGCACCCAGGCCGCCACCCTCGCCCGTGCGGCTCTCATGGGAATCTCCCTGGTGGCCACGCCGACACTTCGGGGCCAATTTCATGCCATGGAGGCCCGCGCCCTTGCACGTGCGGGTGATGTCGTCGGGTGCGAGGCCGCGCTGAATGCCGCAGCCAAGGCCATGGGGTGCCGGAACAGCGTGGACGAGCCGGAGTGGATCAGCTACTTCGACGACATCGAGCTTGCCGCCGAAGCCGCCCACTGCTTCCGGGATGTCAACAGCGCCCGCCAGGCGGTGGCTCATGCGGAGAACGCCATGAGCGGCAACCACGTGCGCAGCGACTTCTTCGCGACCATGGTTCTCGCCGACGCCCACCTGTGTGCGGGTGAGGTCGAGGAAGCATGCCGCGTAGCTCTCGATGCTCTCGATCTCGGTGAGCAGCTCAAGTCCGCGAGGTGCGTCACCTACCTCGCCGAGTTCCGCCGGAACCTCGGCACGAGAAGCCCGAACACAGCGGCACGAGACCTTGCCGAGGAAGCGCGGGACCACAGGCTGTGGATGGCTGCTGAGCCATGCGGTCAGAGGTCAGCCAGCGGCTGAGCTACTCGTCAGCTCTCGGGAAGCGCCCCAAGATCAGTAGGCGCCCCAGGAGTCGCGTCCCTCGCCCGTACGCAGGGACGTCACGCGACGCGCGAACTCCGCGGCGAAGCGCGCACTTGTACCGGCCTGATGTCCCACCCACATGACCATCATCAGTTCCCGTATGTCTGCCAGCGTCTCGTACCCGGGCCAGCACATGAGGTCGAAGCCGTAGCGGTGAACGAACTCGTCGTACTCGGCCTTGCCGTGCCAGCCGTACCGGTCGTAGTAGATCGCGGTCAGGATCAGGTCCCACTCGCGTGGGGCCAGGGTCAGCCCATCAAGGTCGATGAGGACCGCGTGACCATCGCGGTGACGCAGGACGTTCCCGATGTTGGCATCGCCGTGGATCAGGCCGAAGGGGAGTACGAAGTCCAGCCCGTCGTAGTCCTTGGCGAGCTTGGACACCCGTTCTTCCAGGTAAGACCGGTCATCGCCCGAGACAGCGGTCAGGCTCTCAAGGGAGGACGACAGCTTTGCCAGGGGGTCGAAGGACGGAAGGCCCAGCAATTCTGGCTCTTTGAGACAGTGCAGCCGACGGAGTAACTCGGCCAGCTCTCCGACCGCCGCGTACTCCTCCCGCTCCTGGACGCTCTCCCAGAAGGTCACCACTCGACCGCGTACGGCGATGGGCCGAGGGACGTCGGGCAGCACGCGCGTCGTGGGGAAGTCGACCTCTTCGAGCCAGCGGGCCACGGCCACCGTCCGTTCCATCTCGGCCAGGACGGACGGGTCACGAGCGATACGGACGATAATCGGTGCGGAGGCGAGTCGGTACACCGCGTTCGAGCCGAGCCGGAGCAGCTCCGCTCCTGTCGCGTCCAAGTCGGCCGCTTCACATGCTGCGCGCAGCACGACGGCCACGCCCTCCGCTGTGAACTCCCCACCGCCGTCGCGCGCTTCCTGGCCGCTGCCCGAGATCATGGTTTCGACGATACGGCCCTGTCCCGGCCCGGGACAGGGCACCCACCACCGCTCCCGTACCTTGCGGGTGCCCTGCTCGGCTGTGTGGCTCAGCTGTTGTGGCCCTGGCTCTCTTCCCGGTGCTCGCCGCTCTCCTCCTTCAGGGCTCTCGTCTCGCTCTTGAGGATGCGGAGGGATTTGCCCATTGAGCGGGCGGCGTCCGGGAGGCGTTTGGAGCCGAAGAGGACGATGACTACGAGCGCCACGATCAGTAGGTGCCAGGGTTCCAGGGCGTTGCGGATCACTGTCGGTCCTCCGGCTTCCGTGCGGTTCGCGGGAATTTATAGTTGCTATATTGCGCAACTGTACAACCTTGGAGCGACGGGGCGGCAGTGAGGTGTGGTGGGCGGATGGGTGGGGTTCGGCGTAAGCGGAGGCGTGCGCGGCGGCGGAGGAGGCGGCGCGTGGGGCTTGGGGTCGTGGGGGCCCTGGTGGTGCTGGGTGTCGGTGGGGGTGGCTGGGTCTACTGGAAGTTGAACGGGAGCATCCAGACCTTCAGCGCCGACGGGGTCTCCGGGGACCGTCCTCCGGCCGGGAGTTCGCAGGGGCAGAACGTGCTCGTCATCGGGTCCGATGCGCGGACCGGAGGGAACCGTGCGCTCGGGGGCGGGGACTCTGATGACGTCGGGCGGTCCGACACCGCCTTCCTGCTGCACGTCTACGCCGACCGGCGCCACGCCGTCGCCGTATCCATTCCGCGCGACACCCTCGTCGACATACCGCCCTGCAAGTTGCCCAGCGGAAAGTGGACCGAGCCTCAGCACCACGTCATGTTCAATGCCGCGTATTCCGTCGGGGAGACCGCCAAGGGGAATCCCGCCTGTACGCAGAACACCGTGGAGAAGCTGAGCGGGCTTCGGGTGGACCACACCGTTGTCGTCGATTTCAAAGGGTTCTCCGAACTCACCGATGTCGTCGGAGGCGTTGACGTCTGCCTGCCCAAGGATCTCTACGAAGGCGACCTCAATCCTCACCGCGGCAGCCCCGGCGAGCGCGTATTCCGCAAAGGGGTGCAGACGGTGTCCGGGCAGCGTGCGCTGGACTACGTCCGCATTCGGCACGGCATCGGCGACGGGTCCGACATCGGGCGGATCAAGCGGCAACAGGCTTTTGTCAGTGCCTTGTTGAAGAAGGTCAAGGGGCAAGGGTTCAGTCCCGGGACACTGTTTCCGCTCGCCGATGCCGCCGTTCACTCCATGACCGTCGATCCCGGGCTGGGCTCCGCCGACAAGCTCATCTCCTTCGCCATGTCCCTGAAAGACATCGATCTGCACAACACCCGATTCGTCACGCTCCCGTGGCGTTACGACGGCGCCCGCGTCGCTGTCGTCGAGCCCGATGCGTCGGAGTTGTGGGCTGCTCTGAGGGAGGACAAAGGGGTTGAGGGCGGCAAGAATGGCGAGGGTGGTCATAGCGGTGGCGAGGGTGGTCATAGCGGTGGCGAGGGTGGTCATAGCGGTGGCGGTGGCCATAGCGGTGGCGGTGGCCATCAGGGCACGGCTCGGGCCGCCGATGACGGGGCCTGTTCCGATCTGTCCTACGGCTGAGCGGTGAAGCGGCGCCTCAGGGTGCGCCTCAAGGTGGTCAGGGCCAGCGCGTAGAGGGCCAGGACCGCGGCCAGGAGCAGGTAGTAGAGGGGTGGCAGCGGGGTCATCGCCAGCAGCGGGCCCAGGGGCGTGAGCGGGAGCACGAGGCCTGTGACCGCCAGGGCCATTGCCGCCCAGGTGATCGGCGCGGGTCTGCCAGGGACGCGACGGCTGCCGGGGCTGCCGGGGCTGCCGGGGCTGCCGGGGGGCGCGTTGCCGCGTGCCGTGCGCAGGAGCAGCATCACCAGTGCCTGGGTGAGCAGGTTCTCCGTGAACCAGCCCGAGTGGAACACCGCTTCGTCCTCCGTTCCCGTCGGGCCCGGCACCGCGAGCGCCAGGATCGCGAAGGTCGCCAGGTCCGCGACGGCGTTGAGGGCGCCGAAGCCCGTGATGAAGCGGAGGAAGGCGCGCGGGCGCAGGGACGTGGGGCGGCCCAGGGCCGCGCGGGCGGGGCGTTCGTAGGCGAAGGCGAGTTGGGCCGCGTCGAAGCAGAGGTTCTGCGCGAGCACCTGTGCCGGGAGCATCGGCAGGAAGGGGAGCAGCAGGCCCGCGGTGAGCATGGCGATGACGTTGCCGAGGTTCGAGGAGAGCGTGCTGCGCAGGTAGGTCGCGATGTTCGTGCTGCCGGCCCGGCCCGCGGTGACGGCGTGGTCGATCGCGGTCAGGCCGGTGGGTGTGCCGCCTGCCCGCCTCGGCAGCACCAGGTCCGCCGCCTCCCTCGCCACCGGTACCGCGTCGTGCGGAGCCACGCCCACATCGGCCACTCGCAGGGCGGGCAGGTCGTTGACGCCGTCGCCCAGGAATCCCGTGGTGTGGCCGTGGGCACGCAGGGCGGTCACGATGCGGGCCTTGTGTCCGGGTGTGCAGCGGGCGAAGACCGTGGTGCGGTGGGCCAGTTCGGCGAGGTCGGCGGGGGTGAGTCCCTCGATGTCAGCGGCGGTACGGATGTCCGAACCGTCGACGTCCAGGCCCAGGTCACGGCAGGCGCGGGCCGCCGTGCCCGGGTGGTCGCCGGTGAGGATCTTGACCGTGACGCCCCGGTCCGCGAGTGCCCGCAGCGCCGGGCCCGCGGCGGGCGTCAACGCGTCCCGCAGGGTGACGAAGCCGCGAAAGGTCAGGCCCCGTACGTCGGCCGGGGCCCAGGCCCGGTGCCGTGCGGGGCGGTCGGCGGTGGCCACGGCCAGCAGGCGCAGGCCCGCCGCCGCGTGCCGGGCCGCGTGGACGTGCAGGCGGGCGCGCTCCTCGTCGGGCAGCGCGCAGCACTCCAGTACGTTCTCGACGGCGCCCTTGACCACCAGCGTGTGGACGCCGAGGCCGGTGCCGGGGCGCGACACGACGGCCGTGGCGAGGCGGCGTACGGGGTCAAAGGGCAGTGCCTCGATGCCCTCGCAGTGCGTCACCGCCTCCTCGTCGGCGGCGTCCAGGATCGCCTCGTCCAGGGCGTCCGGCACGGGCAGGTCGGCGAGGTGGAGGGTCCACCAGGCGTTCACGGCCGCCCAGTGCAGGACCTCGGGGGCGTCCCGGCCTTCGGCGTCGAAGGACCGCTCGACGACCGGGCGGTCCTGCGTGAGCGTGCCGGTCTTGTCCACGCACAGGACGTCCATGGCGCCGAGGTCGTGCAGGGCGGGCAGCCGTCCGACGATCACGCCGTGGGTGCGGGCGAGGCGGACGGCGGCCCGCGCCAGGCACGTGGTGACGACGACCGGGAGCATCTCGGGGGTGAGCCCGACCGCCACCGCCACGGCGAACGGCAGGGTCTCCAGGCCCCGGCCCCGCAGCGCGGCGTCCGCCATGAGCACCAGCGGGGGCGTGAGCAGCATGAAGCGGATGAGGATCCAGGAGATGCCGTGCACGGAGCGGTCGAAGGCGCCGGCAGGTCGGGGCGCCCCGGCGAGTGCCGTGTACCCCGCGGCGAAGCGCGTCCGGCTCCCCGTCGCCGTCACCACCGCCGTGCCGCTGCCCGCGGTGACACTGCTGCCCTGGAAACAGGCGTACGGGGTGTCGAGCGGGGCGGCGGAGAGCCGGGGCGCGGCCCCCGCGTCTTTCGGTACCGGCGCCGACTCCCCCGTCAGCGCGGCCTCGTTCACGTACAGGCCCTGCGCCCTGAGCAGGTGGACGTCGGCCGGGACCAGGTCTCCGGCGCCGAGGCGGACGATGTCGCCGGGGACGAGCTGGTCCACCGGGAGTTCGCGGGGCACCGGGAGTTCGCGGGGCACCGGGAGTTCGCGGGGCACGGGGAGTTCGCGGGGCACCGGCGGGGCGTCGTGGTCGGGGCGGCGTACGACCGTCGCCGTCGTCGTCACCAGGTCGCGCAACGACCTCATCGCGCGGTCGGCGCGGTGTTCACCCGTCGCGCGGAGCGCGCAGCTGACCGCCACGAGCAACGTGATCACGCAGGCCGTGCCCCAGGCCGCGACGGTGGCCGAGACCAGGCCGAGGCAGAACAGGACGGCCGTGAAGGGGTCACGCAGGCCGCGTACGAACCGGCCGGGCCACGGCACGGTCCGCCGGGCAGGCAGGGTGTTCTCGCCGTGGCGGGCGAGGCGGGCGTCGGCCTCCTCGTCGGTGAGGCCGCGCGGTCCGGTGTCCAGGGAGCGCAGGACCTGCAGTGCCGTCGGCGCGGGCGTCCGGCCGTCGTGCTCCGCTACGGCCACCGACTCCCCGTGCACCGAATCCCCGTGCACCGACTCCCCGTATACCGAATCCCCGTACATCGGTCCCCCGGGCACGAGACCCTCAGGCACCGGTTCCGCGGAGGCGCCGGGCGGCGGGGGCGGTGGCCGCCTCGGCCCGGGACGCGAGTTGGGTGACCATCAGGCGCACCACCGTCACCATGTCGGGGTCGGCGACGAAGTACACCACGCGGCGGCCCTCGCGCCGGGAGCCCACGAGTCCGGCGAGCTTGAGCTTGGTCAGGTGCTGGCTCACGGCGGGCAGCGCGCCGCCCACCCGTTCGGCGAGGCCGCTCACGTCGCTCTCGCCCTGGGCGAGGGCCCACACGATGTGCAGCCGTGCGGACGACGCGAGCAGACCGAACGCGGCGGCCGCCTCCGTGAGCAGTTCGGCGGGCGGATCGTCGTGACCGTCGGCGCCCGTCGTCACCTGTCGGCCTCCCGCTCCCACCACCGTCGTCCTTCTTCTCGTCGATCCGGCTTCTCATCGAACAAGCCGACACCGGCCGGGCCCGGCTCTCTCCGCTCGGCGGCCAGTCTAGGCGGCTGCGGTGCGGCCCGGCCCAGCCTGGTCCACGGACATGATCAAGACCGTGGCGGTGCCTTGAGGCATGCTGGCGGACGTCGGCCGACCCGATCACGCGCCCGCCGTACGCGTCCGCCCCCGGCGACAGACACGACAGACACGACAGACACAGGACATCGCCGCCGTACGCGGCACGCGAAAGGAGAGCGCTCGTGGGCAACTGGATACGTGGCTTCCACCCCGCACCCGATGCCGGGACCCGGCTGGTCTGCTTCCCGCACGCGGGCGGTTCCGCCAGTGCCTACCACCCGCTGTCGGCCGCCGTCACAGGCGTCGTCGAACCGCTCGTCGTGCAGTACCCGGGCCGTCAGGAGCGGATCGGCGAGCCGTTCGCCGAGCGGGCCGACGAGGTCGTCGACGCCGTGCTCGCCGCGCTTCCCGGGTGGGCCGACGGCGAACCGACGGCCCTGTTCGGACACAGCATGGGTGCGCTTCTCGCGTTCGAGACCGCGCGGCGCATGACCGCCGAGGGGCGGCCGCCCGCGGCCCTGTTCGTCTCCGGCAGGCAGGCGCCCTCGCTGCCCTGGCGGCCCGCCGCGGCCCGGCGTCCAGTGGGCGAGATGTCCGACGTCGAACTCGTCGAGGACATGCGGGCCTTGTCCGGCACCGCCGACGGGCTTCTCTCCTCCCCCGAGCTGCTGCCGCTCATCCTGCCGCCGGTACGCGCCGACTACCGGCTCCTGGACGAGCACGTCCACCGGGGCGGGCCCCCGCTCGACTGCCCGGTCATCGCCCTGACCGGCGACGCCGACCCGCGCGTCGCGGTCGAGAACGTACGGCTCTGGGAGAGCGAGACGCGGGGCGCCTTCTCCTGCCACGTACTGACCGGCGGCCACTTCTTCCTCGACGGGCATCTGCCGTACGTCACCGAGGTCATCGCCTCCTCGCTGAGGACAGGCCGGTCAGGCTGAGGACAGGCCGGTCAGGCTGAGGACAGGTCGGTCAGGCCGGTCAGGCTGAGGAGTCGGTCAGGCTGAGGCGCGGCGCTTCGTCGTCGTCTTCTTCGCCGCCGTGGTCTTCTTCCCCGCCGTCGCCTTCCTGGCCGCCGCGGTCTTCTTCCCCGCCGTCGCCTTCTTGGTGGGGGCGGCCTTCTTCTTCGCCGAAGCCGCCGACGCCGACGCGGACGCGGACGACGCCGTCGACTTCTTGCCGCCCACCTGTTTCGGCGTCGCCCGGGACGACTTGCGCGCGATCGGGGTCACTTCGGCCACCTTGTCGTCCGCCGAGTCACCCCCGGAGGCCTCGCCCCGCGCCGTACGCGCCGCGCGCACACTGCTCTCCAGGGCCGCGATCAGGTCGATGACCTTGCCGCCGCCCGCCTCCGCTGCCGGAGTCCGCTCCGCCGGGGTCGCGCCCTCGACCTTCGAGGCGATGAGTTCCTCGACGGCGTCGCGGTAGTCGTCGTGGAGGGTGGAGATGTCTACCTCGCCGAGGGTGTCCATCAGCGCGTCCGCCAGGTCGAGTTCGGCGTCGCGGACGGTGACGTGCGTCTCGGGGGCCACCCCCTCCGGCGCCCGGATCTCATCCGGCCAGAGCAGGCCGTGCATGGCGATCACGTCGTCGACCACCCGCAGCATGCCGAGCCGCTCACGGCCCCGCAGCGCGTACTTCGCGATGGCCACCTTCTGGCTCCGCTTGAGCGCCTCGCGCAGCAGCGTGTACGGCTTGGCGGCGGGGACGCCGCTCGCCGAGAGGTAGTACGCGGCGTCCATCTGGAGCGGGTCGATGCGGTCCGCCGGAACGAAGGCGACGATCTCGATCGTCTTGGCCGTCGGAATGGGGAGCGCGGCCAGGTCCTGGTCCGTGATCGGAATGATCGAGCCGTCCGCGTCCTGGTACCCCTTGCCGATCTCCGCCGACGGCACCTCGCGCTCCTCGAGCTCGCACACCTTGCGGTAGCGGATCCGGCCGCCGTCCTTGGTGTGGATCTGGCGGAAGGAGACCGAGTGGTTCTCGGTCGCGTTCACGAGCTTGATCGGGATGCTGACCAGTCCGAAGGAGATCGCACCGTTCCATATGGATCGCACGTCCGACACCTCTCTGCGGGGAGGGGCAAGATGACAGGATCTCGCGGGATTCTCGCGGGATTCTTGTGGGATTCTTGTGGGATTCTTGTGGGATTACTTACTTCGTGGCGTTATGGGCGTTTTATGGGACTCTCATCGTATGACGCCTATCACCGAGGTGGAGGGGCGACGGCTCCCGCTCAGCAATCTGGACAAGGTGCTGTATCCCGCGACCGGCTTCACCAAGGCCGAGGTGCTGCACTACTACGCGAGCACGGCCGAGGCCCTCCTCCCCCACCTCCGCGACAGGCCCGTCTCCTTCCTGCGCTATCCCGACGGGCCCGACGGCCAGCAGTTCTTCGCCAAGAACGTGCCGCCGGGGACCCCCGACTGGGTACACACGGCCGAGGTGCCCCGCTCCGAGGGAGGCGTGCGGCAGATCCTCGTACAAGATCTGCCGTCCCTGATGTGGGCCGCCAATCTGGTGACGGAGTTCCATGTGCCGCAGTGGCGGGCAGGCACCCCGGCGCAGGCCGACCGGATGGTGTTCGACCTGGATCCGGGGCGGCCGGCCACCGTCGTGGAGTGCTGCCGGGCGGCGCGCTGGCTGCGGGAGCGGCTGACGGCCGACGGGTTCCACGTGTACGCCAAGACGTCCGGCAGCAAGGGCCTGCATCTGCTCGTACCGCTGGAGCCGACCCCCTCCGAACGGGTCACGGCGTACGCCAAGGAGCTGGCCGTCGAGGCCGAGCGCGAGCTGCCCGCGCTCGTCGTGCACCGCATGACGCGCAGCCTGCGCCCCGGCAAGGTCTTCGTCGACTTCAGCCAGAACGCCGCCGCGAAGACCACCGCCGCGCCCTACACCCTGCGGGCCCGCCCCGAGCCGACCGTCTCCGCGCCGGTGACGTGGGCCGAGGTCGAGGGCTGCGAGGAGCCGGGGCAGCTGGCCCTCGCCGCGGACGACATCGCGCCCCGGCTGCGGCGGCACGGCGATCTGCTCGCGCCCCTCCTCGACCCCGACCTCGCGCAGCCCCTGCCCGCACGGGCGGGCCGCTGAGCCGCGTTGTGACCGGCGTCACGTCTAATCAAGTTTGACTAGCGCCCCATCGCGGCATATCTTCTCTGTCAGTAATCAAACTTGACGACTCGACCTTGGCGACTCGACCTTGATGCTCGACCTTGATGAACCGACGACGAGGAGACCGCGTGACCTTCCTTCCCGAGACCGGATACGTCCCGACCACCGAGGACCGCGCGAGCCTGGACGCCTGGTTCGCCGAGTACGACGGGCACAGCGCACGGCGCGACGTGGAGCGCATGGCCGACCTGGCCGTCTTCCCGCTCAACCTGGTCAGCGACGACGCGGCGGGAGACGGGCGCTCGGCGCAGTGGGACCGGGAGCAGTTCGTGCAGACCATGACGCACGTGATGGGGGACGGCAGCGATGACATCACCTTCGAGTCGACGCGCACGCCCGTCTTCCTCTCCCCCGCGATGGCCGTCGTCTTCACCGACTCGGTGATGACGGCGAACGGCGAGACGCAGCAGCTGCGCTACGCCGACATCCTGATCAGGCGTGGCGGATCCTGGGCCTTCCAGACCATGATCCAGGGCGGCTGGGGGGACAACCTCTGAGCCGACGCTCCGCTCAGACCTGTAGCCAGTCAGACCCGTGACCAGTCAGTCCCGTGACCAGTCAGTCCCGTGACCAGTCAGTCCCGTGACCAGTCAGTCCCGTGACCAGTCAGACCTGTAGCCAGGTGCGGCGGTCCCTGGCCGACGCGTGCAGGGCCTCCACATCGGCCGGTTTCAGCACCCCGCCGAGGCGGGCAAGGCCCGGCAGGTCCGCCTCGCGCAGCACCCGTACGTCCCGTGGCGGCGCCGCCACCGCCAGGTCGGCGGCGCCGGTCCCGGCCAGCGCGAGGACGGGGCGGACCTCGGCGGTCAGCGCGAACGAGGCGCGGCCCGCGTCGGAGCGGATCGAGCGCAGCAGCGGAACCGGCTCGGCGCGGCCGACCGCGACCATCGGATCGGCGATGCGCACCCGCTGCCTGCGGACCGCGAGGGCCCCCACACAGAACAGGCCACCGGGGCCGATCAGCAGATGGTGGATGCGGGCGCCACCGGGCAGCGGCACGGAGTGCAGCACCCGCCAGCCCGCGCCTTCGAGCTCGTCCAGTGCCTCGCCGACCGTCCGCTCCGCGGCGAGCGCGCGGTGCCGGGCGTCGGTGCGGAGCCTGCGGGCGGGCACCGGGTCGCGGTCGAGAGAGATCCGCAGGGCCTCGCCGGGGCGGTTGGGGGCCAGGTCGTCGTCCGGGTGGAGGGCGAGGCGAGCCAGCTCGGCGGGGGTGGGCACGGGCGGCGGCCCCACCGTGAACTGGCCGGTCAGAAAGGGTGCGAGGGCGTCGAGCACCTCCTCTTCGCGGTCCTCGCTCAGCAGGTTCACGCGGGACGAGTCGCGGTCGTACCAGGCCACGTTCCTGCCGTCCGCAAGACACACGTACAACCGCTCGTTCCCATGCCGCCAAGCCGGTACGACGCGCAGTCCGGTCATGCGTCATCACCCCCTCGACCATGGGACCAGCCCTTGGCCTCCCGCGGCAAGAACCGGGCTGCGGCGGACGCAAGTCGAGGCTTCTTCGCGCCGATCCGTCCGCTCCGCGCGGGGAATCCCTCCGGCCCCGTAACGGCACTGCTCGCACAGCTACGGCCCGCTGTTACATAGACGACGAATTGCCGCAATAGCGGACATCTAGCGTCGTAGCTGTCCACCCGATCAGCACCGGAGCGACCAGCCGACCGACCGTAAGGAACGCCCCGTGAGCACCACCCGCCCCCGTACCCTCCTCCGCACCGCCGCCGTCTCCACGCTCGTCGGCGGGGCGCTGCTCGTACCGGCCGCGGGTGCCTTCGCGGACTCACCGGCCCCCGAACCGACGGCGTCGCGCGGCCAATCGGGGAATGGCACGAACCACGGCAAGACCGTGGCCCCCAAGGGCGGCGTCAAGGCCGGTGCCGAGCACCTGCGGGACGCCGGGGACCCCGCGTTCCTGGTGGCCGGGGGCGGCATGGCCGCGGCCGGTGCGGCGGGGCTCGGCTTCGCGATGCTGCGCCGCGGTCGCACCGACTCCTGACCGCGCCGACTCCTGAACCACCCGGTCCCACCCGGTCCCACCCTCCCCCTCCCCCGCTGCCCCACTGCCCCACAGGAGTTCCCCGTGCGCACCTCCCCCGGTTTCGAGCCCGCCGGTTTCGAGCCCGCCGGTTTCGAGCCCGACGGTTTCGAGCCCGACGGTTTCGAGCCCGACGCACCCGACGAGGCACCGGCCTCCGCCCGGCAGCGCCGTCGCACCACCCGCATCGCGGCCGTCGCGGCCCTGACCGCGGCACTCGGCATCGGTCTCATCGCCTGCGGCCAGGGCGGCAAGAGCGACCCGGCCCCCGACGTCAAGGTGAACAACGCCGCCACCACCCAGGCCAAGCAGGCCGTCACTCCGTTGAAGGCGTCCGAGCCGACCGGGCTGCGCATTCCCTCGGCGGGCGTCGACGCGACGTCGATGCTCGGCCTGAGCGTCGGTGCGGACAACGAGCTTCAGGTGCCGCCGGTGGACAAGGCGGACGAGCCCGGCTGGTGGACCGGCGGGGTCACGCCCGGCGAGAAGGGGGCCGCCGTGATCGTCGCCCACTACGACACCGCGAACGGTCCCGCGCTGATGAAGAACGTGGCGAAGGTCAAGGTCGGGGACACTGTCCAGGTCCCGCGCGCGGACGGCAGCACGGCGACGTTCAGGGTCCGGGAGATCCAGCAGGTCGACAAGAAGGACTTCCCCACCAATAAGGTGTACGGAGCTACCGGCCGACCCGAGCTGCGCCTGCTGACCTGCGGCGGGCCGATCGTGAACGGCCACCGCTCGGACAACATCATTCTCTACGCAGACCTGGTGTCGTAACAACAGGCCTGGTGACACGACAGGCCGCACCCCGCGGCAGGCAGGAGTGCAGTGCACCGCAGTCGGCTCGCGCCCGCCGCCTTCGCCGCCTTCACCGTCCTCGCCGCGCTCACCGTCGCGGGCTGCGGCGACCCGGGCGGGCTGCGGAGCGCCGGCGCGACGCCGACCGCCGAAGGCCCCACCCACCTCTGGCCCGGCCTGCCGTCGCCCTCAGTGCCCGCCGAGGACTACGGCGCCATAGAGAGCGTCAAGGTCAAGGGCGTGAAGGTGCCGAAGGGCGACCTGCACAAGGTGGACCCGGTCGACGTCGTCCGTGCGGACTTCACCGAGAACCCGGGAACGTACGAACCCTCCGACCGCACCTACAAAGAGACGGTCGAGCGGCTCAAGGACTGCGCCGAGGACGGCTCTCCTGGGCGCTGCCCGGTCCTCAAGGCGTACTACCGCGACCTGACCGGCGACGGCAAGGACGACCTGATCGTCGGCATCTCGACGCCCGACGACAACCTCGACGTCCGCGTCTATGCCGAGGAGCGGCGGCAGCTGACGCAGATCATGGAGATGAGCGACGCGGTGCTCGGCGTCGAGCTCGCCGGGCGCGACCTGATCATCCGCGCCATCTCCAGCCTCGCCGGGTACGAGTACCACACCGTCTGGTCCTGGGACTCGCACCAGAAGGCGATGCTGCCGAAGAGCGACGAGATCGTCCGCTCCGGGAACGCGTCCCGCCCCAAGTCGCACCGGCCCACGACCCCCAAGCCCGCCACGCCCCGCCCCACCCCCACTGCCACCCCCACTCCCTCCGGCTCCGGCTCCGGCTCCGGCGGCGGGCGATGAGCCACCGGCAGCCGCGCGGGCCGCGGCTCCCCGCCTGGACGGCGACCCTCACCTGGAAGGCCGCCGTCTTCATCACCGTCATGTGCTGCGCGCTCGCCGCGCTGCTCGGCGCGCTCGTGCACGTCTCGGTGACCAACCAGACCGTCGGCCAGGCCCGCGAACGGGCCCTCGACCAGCTGAAGGAGGTCACCGAGCGGTACGAGGCGGGCGACCGGCTCGGGCCCGGCGCGGGCGTCGATCCGGCGGGCCTGCCCGGCGGGCTTCGCGACCTCGCGGCGAACGGGCAGCGCGGCACGATGGTCGCCGCCCACGAGTCGCGGCCGACGATGTGGGCGGCGGGGCCCGCCGACGGCCGCCGCGCCATCGCCGTCCAGGTCGACTACGCGCAGGGCGCCCGCACCATCGACGGCCTCGACCGGGCGATCCTCGGCTCCTCCGTGCTCGCGATCGGCGCGACGCTGCTCGTCGGCGCGTTCGCCGTGACGCGGGTGACGCGGCGGCTGCACCTGACGGCGCAGGTGGCGCGGCGGATCAGCGCGGGCGATCTGGACGCGCGCGTCAAGGACCCGCACTCCGCGCCGAGCGTCGGCGGGGTCCCGCGCCGTCAGGACGAGGTGGCCGCGGTCGCGGGCGCCCTGGACACCATGGCCTCCACGCTGCAGGGCAAGCTCCTGACCGAGCAGCGGTTCACCGCGGACGTGGCGCACGAGCTGCGTACGCCGCTGACCGGGCTGCACGCGGCGGCCGAGCTGCTGCCGCCGAGTCGCCCGACCGAGCTGGTGCGGGACCGGGTCGCCGCGCTGCGCACGCTGACCGAGGACCTCCTCGAAATCTCCCGGCTCGACGCGAAGAGCGAGCGGGTGGACCTCGACGCCCATCAACTCGCTCCACTGGCGGAGCGGGTGGTGCGTTCTTCCGGTGAGGGCACCGAGCTCGTCGTCGTACGCGATGTCTGCGTGGAGACCGACCGGCGGCGTCTGGAGCGGGTGCTCGGCAACCTCGTCGCCAACGCGCACAAACACGGGCGCCCGCCGGTCCTTGTGACCGTCGACGGGCCGGTCGTGACGGTGCGGGACCACGGTGACGGCTACCCCGACTACCTGGTGGAGCACGGGCCGCAGCGCTTCCGCACCGAGGCCACGTCCGCCAAGGGGCACGGCCTCGGCCTGACCATCGCGCTCGGTCAGGCGGCGGTGCTCGGCGCGCGGCTGACGTTCTCGCAGGCCCCTGGCGGCGGGGCCGTGGCCTCGCTCCGGCTGCCGTTCGAGGAGGCCGACGCTTCCGGCGACGCGAGGTGAGGTGCGGCGAGGTGAGCTGAGGTGCGGCGTGGTGAGCTGAGGTACGGCGTGGTGAGCTGAGGTACGGCGTGGTGAGCTGAGGTACGGCGTGGTGAGTGAGCTGAGGTTGCGGGTGCGCTTTGTGCCGCTTTAAGTGTGATTGCGGCCTGCGAGCGCCTTGCCCGGAGCCGCTCGACCCGCCCCTCCCTCCGAGGAGTCCCCATGTCCCTGCGGACCACCGCCACCCGGCTCGGCGTGCTCGCCGCGGGCGGCGCCATCGCCGCCCTCACCGTCGCCGGTCCTGCCACCGCCCTCGACGACGCCACCAACAACCCGCCCGTCTACAAGGGCCGCGTCACCGCCAAGAACGGCCTCCTGCTCCGCACTTCGCCGACCCGCGGCAGCAAGGTGGTGCGCACCGTCCCGCGCGGCAAGGTCGTCACCATCTTCTGCAAGACGCGCGGTGACCGGGTGGTCAACAACAACATCTGGTACCTGCTCACCGACGGGACCTGGGCCTGGGGCGCCGCGTACTACATCTCGAACATCGGCCCGGCGCCGCGCTGGTGCTGACGCCCCCTCACACCGCTCGGCCGACATAGTCGACATAAGCGGACTTCGGGCCGATTGCTTGCTACGTTCCCGGCATGGCCGGAACGAGCACGGGCGCCGCACAACCCGCGGTCCCCGCTGCCCCCGTCCCCCGGCGCCGGGGCACCGAGCTCGCCCTGCTCGTCGTCGCCGTCCTGCTCTCGGTGTACGGCTACTGCGACGTCGGCCTCGCCAAGCACGGCACCGTCCCGCCCGGCGCCGCCGGTTACGGCGCCGGGCTCGGTGTGCTCGCCCTCCTCGCGCACCTCGCCGTCCGCTTCCGCGCCCCGTACGCCGATCCGCTGCTGCTGCCCATCGCGGTGCTGCTCAACGGCCTGGGCCTGGTGCTCATCTACCGGCTCGACCTGGAGACACCGCGCGACGAGGCCGCCCCCGCCCAGCTGATCTGGTCGACCGTCGGCGTCGGCCTGTTCATCGCCGCCGTCCTCTTCCTGCGCGACCACCGCGTACTGCGGCGCTACGCCTACCTCTCCGTCGTCGCCGCACTGATCCTCATGATCGTGCCGATCTTCTTCCCCGCCGTGAACGGCGCCCGGATCTGGATCAGGGTCGGCGGCTTCTCCATCCAGCCCGGCGAGTTCGCCAAGATCCTGCTCGCCGTCTTCTTCGCCAGCTACCTCGCGGACAACCGCAACGCCCTCGCGTACACCGGCCGCACCCTCTGGCGGTTCAAGCGCCTCCAACTCCCCACCGGACGCGTCCTCGGACCGATCGTGGCGATCTGGCTGCTCAGCGTCGGCGTCCTCGTCGTGGAGCGCGACCTCGGCACCTCGCTGCTCTTCTTCGGGCTCTTCGTGATCCTGCTGTACGTCGCCACGGGCCGCACCGGCTGGATCGCCGTCGGCCTCGTGCTCGCCGCGTTCGGCGCGTTCGCGGTCGGCTCGCTGGAACCGCACGTCCACAGCCGCGTCGAGGACTGGCTGCACCCCTTCGCCTCCATCGACGCGGGGCAGGGGCCCAACCAACTCGCCCAGTCCCTCTTCGCGTTCGCGGCCGGAGGCATGCTCGGCACCGGCCTCGGGCTCGGACACTCCATCCTCATCGGCTTCGCCGCGAAGTCCGACTTCATCCTGGCCACGGCGGGCGAGGAGCTCGGCCTCTCGGGGCTCTGCGCGATCTTCCTGCTCTACGCCCTGCTCGTGGAGCGCGGCTTCCGTGCCGGGCTCGCCCTGCGGGAGCCCTTCGGGCGGCTGCTCGCGATCGGGCTCGCGTCCATCGTCGCGCTGCAGGTCTTCGTCATCGCGGGCGGCGTCGCGGGGCTCATCCCGCTCACCGGCATGGCGATGCCGTTCCTCGCGCAGGGCGGCTCGTCGGTCGTCACCAACTGGATCATCGTGGCGCTGTTGATCCGGATCAGCGACTCGGCGCGAAGCCAGCCCGTCGGCAGCCAGCCCGTCAGCAGGGAGGCCGCGTGACCTGGCACGTCCGCGAGGAGGCCGCGTGACCCGGTACGTCCGCGAGGAGGCCGCGTGACCCGGTACGTCCGCGAGGAGGCCGCGTGACCCGGTACATCCGGCACGCCGCCGCGTTCTGCGCGCTGCTGCTCATCGCCCTGCTCGCCAACGCCACCCGCGTCCAGGTCTTCGAGGCCGACTCCCTCGACGCCAACCCGGCCAACCGCCGCAACGCCATCGTCCGGTTCGACCAGCCGCGCGGCGACATCCTGGTCGACGGGCGGCCCGTCACCGGGTCCAAGGACACCGGGGAGCAGCTCCGCTACGAACGCACGTACAAGAACGGACCGTTGTACGCCCCCGTGACCGGCTTCGCCTCCCAGGTGTACGGCACGACCTTCCTGGAGAACACCGAGGACGGCATCCTCTCCGGCACCGACCCGATGCTCGCCCCGTTCCCCCTGTGGAACGACATCACGCGCGCGCAGAACCCCGGCGGCCACGTGGAGACCACCATCAAGGCGGCGGCGCAGCGGGCCGCGTACGCCGGTCTGGGCGGGAAGAGGGGCGCCGTCGCCGCGCTCGAACCGTCGACAGGCAAGATCCTCGCGCTGGTCAGCGCCCCTTCGTACGATCCGGAGCGGCTGTCGGGGACGAGCGCGCAGGTCGCGCGGGCCTGGGCGGAGCTGAACGGCGGCGCGAGCAAGCCGATGCTGAACCGCGCGATCCGCCAGACCTACCCGCCCGGTTCGACGTTCAAGGTGGTCACGGCCGCGGCGGCGCTCGACGCGGACACGGTGACGGACCTGGACGCGCCGACCAAGTCCCCGAGCCCGTACACGCTGCCCGGCACCAGTACCCAGCTGACCAACGAGGTGGACGGCTGCGCCGACGCCTCGCTCCGCTACGCCTTCCGGTGGTCCTGCAACACGTTCTTCGCGAAGCTCGGGGTCGACACCGGGCTCGGCCGGATGGCGGGCACGGCGCGTGACTTCGGCTTCAACGACCGCGGGCTCAGGATTCCCTCGTCCGTCGCCCCGAGCAACTTCGACACCTCGATGGACAAGGCGCAGCTCGCGCTCTCCTCCATCGGGCAGTACGACACCCGGGCGACGCCGCTGCAGATGGCGATGGTCTCGGCGGCCGTGGCCAACGGCGGTTCGGTCAAGTCCCCGCATCTGGTGGACCGCACGACCACCGATGACGGCGACGTGGTCGACACGACGGGGGTCAAGTCCCTGCGCCAGGCGATGAACCCGAACACGGCGATGCGGCTGCGCGAGATGATGCAGCAGGTCGTCGAGGAGGGCACCGGCACGAACGCGGCGATCCCCGGTGTGACGGTCGGCGGCAAGACGGGCACCGCTCAGCACGGCATCGACAACTCCGGTACGCCGTACGCCTGGTTCATCTCCTGGGCGCAGGCGCCGGGCGACGGGGAGCCCTCGGTGGCGGTCGCGGTGGTCGTCGAGGACGCGTCGGCGGACCGCGGGGACATCAGCGGGGGCGGCAGCGCGGCGCCGATCGCCAAGGCGGTGATGGAGGCGGTGGTCGGCGCCCACTGACCCGTGGTCAGTCTGCCTCGCCGGAGGCTATCGCGTCCGCCACCTCTTCCACGCGCTCCCGCTCCTCGGCGGCGAAGCGCTCCGCGTCGAGCTTCTCGGCGATCTCCTCGTCCTGCGCCATGAGCTGGTCGAGGTTGGCGTTGCCCATCTCGAAGACGCCCATGTCGACGTACGCCTCTTGCAGACGCTTGCCCCACAGGCCGATGTCCTTGACGCACGGCACGATGCGGGAGAACAGCAACTGCCGGAATATCGCCAGGAACTCGGACTGCTCGCTGTACTCGTCGGCCTGCGCCTTCGGGATGCCGAAGTTCTCCAGGACCTCGGTGCCGCGCAGCCGGTCGCGCATCAAGTAGCAGCCCTCGATGACGAATTCCTCGCGCTCGCGCCGCTCCGCGTCGCTGAGCTGCTGGTAGTAGTCGCGCAGCGCCATCCTGCCGAAGGCCACGTGCCGGGCCTCGTCCTGCATGACGTAGGTGAGGATCTGCTGGGGCAGCGGCTTGTCCGTGGTGTCGCGGATCATGCCGAACGCGGCGAGCGCGAGGCCTTCGATGAGGACCTGCATGCCGAGGTAGGGCATGTCCCATCGGGAGTCGCGCAGGGTGTCGCCGAGCAGCGCCTGGAGGTTGTCGTTGATCGGGTAGAGCATGCCGATCTTGTCGTGCAGGAAGCGGCCGTAGACCTCGGCGTGCCGTGCCTCGTCCATGGTCTGGGTCGCGGAGTAGAACTTGGCGTCCAGGTCGGGGACCGATTCGACGATGCGGGCCGCGCACACCATCGCGCCCTGCTCGCCGTGCAGGAACTGGCTGAACTGCCAGGAGGCGTAGTGCTTGCGCAGCTCGCCCTTGTCGTGGTCGGTCATCTTCGCCCAGTGGGGCGTGCCGTAGAGCGTCATGGACTCGTCGGGGGTGCCGAGCGGGTCGAGCGGGTCGACCTCCAGGGCCCAGTCGATGCGCTTGGCACCGTCCCACTGCTTGTCCTTGCCCTTCTGGTAGAGCGCGAGGAGCCGCTCGCGCCCTTCGTCGTACTCCCAGCTGAAGCGGGCCGAACTGGCCGACGGGACTTGCCAGTTGAGATCCGCAGGTGGACTCGTGTAAAGCTCGTGCGTCGCCATGAGGGCAGGCTCACACGTTGCTGGACAAGGGGTCAACAAGTCGTGCGCAAGGGATTGACGGCCTTACTGACAAGCAGTCTCATAAGACTTGACCGCCGGTAACCCGCGACAAGGCAGGAACAGTCATGACGACCGTGACGGAAGACGCTTCCCTGGACGGACTGCGGGACGCGCTCGGACTGCTCAAGGACCGGGAGCAGGTGGCCCTCCGGCTCCTGGAGTCGTCCGCCAAGCACTCCTTCGACCCGGACAAGGACCTCGACTGGGACGCTCCGCTCGAGGAGGGCAAGTGGTTCTGGCCGCCCGAGCTCGTCTCCCTCTACGACACCCCGCTGTGGAAGCGGATGTCCGAGGAGCAGCGGCTCGACCTCGCCCGGCACGAGGCCGCCTCGCTCACCTCGCTCGGCATCTGGTTCGAGATCATCCTGATGCAGCTGCTCGTCCGGCACATCTACGACAAGTCGGTGACCAGCGCCCACGTGCGGTACGCGCTCACCGAGATCGCCGACGAGTGCCGGCACTCGATGATGTTCGCCCGGGTGATCGAGAAGGGCGGCGCACCGACCTATCCCGTCACGCGCCTGACCCACAATCTCGCGCGCGTCCTCAAGACGGTCTCCACCACCCCCGGCTCGTTCGCCTGCACGCTGCTCGGCGAGGAGATCCTCGACTGGATGCAGCGCCTCACGTTCCCGGACGAGCGCGTCCAGACGCTGGTGCGCGGCGTGACCCGCATCCACGTCGTCGAGGAGGCCCGCCACGTGCGGTACGCCCGCGAGGAGTTGCGGCGCCAGATGGCGACCGCGCCCCGCTGGGAACGGGAGCTGACGCGCATCAGCTGCGGTGAGGCCGCCCGCGTCTTCTCCATCGCCTTCGTGAACCCCCAGGTCTATACGAACGTCGGCCTCGACCGGCGGGAGGCGATGGCCCAGGTGAAGGCGAGCGGGCACCGGCGGGAGGTCATGCAGACGGGGGCGAAGCGGTTGACGGACTTCCTCGATGACATCGGGGTGATGAGGGGGGTCGGGCGGCGGCTCTGGCGGAGTTCGGGGTTGTTGGCCTGACATCCAGCCCGTCCGGCGATTGAGGACGAGCCCGGAGGGCGACCGGGGGTCCGGGGGCGGAGCCCCCGGAGTGCGGCCACCCCGGACTACGCTGCACTTCATGACGACGCCAGCGCCCACCCCTGCGTACCGCCGCCTCAGCGTCGAGGCGCGGCGGAGGCAGCTTCTGGACTCCGCGCTCACCCTCTTCGCGCACCGCGCGCCCGAGGAAGTCAATCTCGACGACGTCGCGGAGGCGGCCGGGGTCTCGCGGCCGCTCGTCTACCGCTACTTCCCGGGCGGGAAGCAGCAACTGTACGAGGCCGCGCTGCGCTCCGCGGCCGACGACCTGGAGCAGTGCTTCGCGGAGCCGCCGGACGGGCCGCTCACCCGGCGGCTCTCCCGGGCGCTCGACCGGTACCTGGCCTTCGTCGACCAGCACGACACGGGGTTCAGCGCGCTGCTGCAGGGCGGCAGTGTGGTGGAGACCTCCCGGACGACGGCCATAGTGGACGGCGTGCGCAGGGCCGCCGCCGAACACATCCTCAGCCACCTGGACGTGCCAAAGCCTGGTCCGCGGCTGCGGATGACCGTGCGGATGTGGATCACGGCGGTCGAGGCGGCCTCTCTGATCTGGCTCGACGAGGACAAGCAGCCGCCGCTCGACGAGCTGCGGGACGTGCTCGTGGAGCAGTTCATGGCGGTTCTCGTGGCGACCGCGGGGCGTGACGCGCAGACGGCGGAGGTCGTGCGCTGGGCGCTGACCCTGGAGACGCCGGAAGGGCCCGTCGGCGCCCTCGCCCGGCACGTGCTGCCCGTGGTGGCCGACGCGGCGCACCTGCTGTGACACTGGAGGCGTGAAGAGCGAAGACACCCCTTTCGTGGGTGGCCCCCTGGACGGCCGGGTGCTCCCGGTCCTGCTCGGGCCGACCGGGCACCCTCCGAAGGTGTACCGCGTGCCCGTCCCTGACGACGCGGGCGGCCCGCCGACCGTCCTGGTGTACCGACGGGCGGCCGCCGCCACCCCTGACCGGCGCTTCTCCCTCACCCCGAAGTGGCACTACGAGTACGACGCCGAGGGCGACACGGGCGGCGGCCTGAAGTGGCCGTGGTCGAAACCGGACAAGCGGGAGGGCCGAAAGCCTCCGCCCTCCCCGACCGACCCGACCGACCCGACCACCCCGTCCGCCCCGGACGAGTGACCTCGTTGCGCCGACCGCCCCCCGCCGGGAGGCGCCCCTCAGGAGCCGGGCCGATGCTCGCGGTGCGTGCCGGAGGTCCCGCCACGCACCGGAGGTGATGGCGTGTCAGGAAGGCTGCTGCGGTGGGTCTGCACGGGTGCCGTGGTGGGCGTCCTGATCACCACCATGCCCGGGGCGAGCGCGGTGCCCGCACCCGCGCCCGACCCCGGGGAGCGTCCGGTCTCCCAGCTTCTGACGGACCTTCAGCGGCTCTACCGGTCGGCGGAGGAGGCTTCGGAGACGTACCACGCGACCGGGGAGAAGCTGAAGAAGCAGCGGGCCGAGGCGGCGAAACTCGACAGGAAGCTGGCGAAGGTCCGCGCGTCGGTGCACGACAGCCGGGGTGAGGCCGCCCGCTTCGCCCGGCAGCAGTACCAGGGCACCACCGGACTCTCCCCCTACCTGCGCCTGCTCCTCGCCCGCGACCCGCAGCGCGCCCTCGACCAGGGGCACGTGGTCCGGCGGGCGGCCGCGGGCCGGGCCGCCACGGTGCGACGCCTCGTCGGCGGCGAGAAGAAGGCGGACGACCTCGCGGGCGAGGCCAAGAAGGCCCTGGACACCGGGGCCGCCCTCGCGGCCCGGCAGAAGAAGCAGCGGAACGAGGTCGACGGCCGCCTCAAGGAGGTCGAGGAGCTGCTCTCCTCCCTCACCCCCGACCAGCTGGCGGCGGTGCGGCAGGCGGAGGAGACGGACACCGCCGACTCCGAGCGGCGGTTCGAGGCGTCCGGCGCGCTCAGCGGCAGCCCGGCCAGGCGTGCGCCCTCCCGGCAGGGCGACAGGGCCCTCGACTACGCGGTGCGGCAGATCGGGCGGCCCTACGAGTGGGGCGCCGAGGGCCCCGAGAGGTTCGACTGCTCGGGGCTGACCCAGCAGGCCTGGGCGCACGCGGGCCGGGAGATCCCGCGGACCAGCCAGGAGCAGTGGGCCGAACTGCGCCGCATCCCGCTGACGCGGCTGCGCCCCGGCGACCTGATCGTCTACTTCCCCGGGGCCACGCACGTGGCGATGTACCTGGGCGACGGCAAGGTCGTCCAGGCGCCGCGCCCCGGCGCCCGCGTCAAGGTCTCCCCGATCGGGGCGAACCCGGTGCTCGGCGCCGTGCGCCCCGACCCCGGAGGCCGGGCCATGCGCGGGTACACCCCGCCGAGGCTGCCCGCGGGGGCCACCGCGGGCAGCGACCTCGGGTACGGGTCGGCTCAGGCGCCGGGCGCGACCGACTCCAGGTAGGCGGCCGCCTTGTCCGGGTCGAAGAAGAAGTCCTCGAGGTCGGCCGGGTCGTCGAAACCGTTGACGAACCGGTCGGCGACCGGCTGGAGCTGCCCGGCTGCGCCCAGGATGTTCAGGACGTGCTCCGGCGGGGGGCCCAGCATCGCGTTGGTCCACTTGGTGACGTGCTGCGCCGTCCCCCAGTAGCGGTCGAAGGCCGACTGCATCCACGCCTCGTCGAAGGGCTTGTCGCCGTGCTCGACGATGGAGGAGAGGTACGAGGCGGCGCACTTGGACGCCGAGTTGGAGCCCTGGCCGGTGATCGGGTCGTTGGCGACCACCACGTCGGCCACGCCGAGGACCAGGCCGCCGCCGGGCAGCCGGCCGATCGGCTTGCGCACGGTGGGGGCGTACCGCCCGGCCAGCGTGCCGCCCGCGTCGGTCAGTTCGACCTTGGTGGCGCGCGCGTACTCCCAGGGCAGGAACTTCTCCATGAGTTCGAGGGTGAGCGCCAGGTGCTCGCTCGGGTCCTTGATGCCCTGGAAGACGTCGAGGGGGCCGCCGGGGATGCCCTCCCAGAAGAGGATGTCCGCGCGGCCCGAGGTGGTGAGCGTCGGCATCACGAAGAGCTCGCCGATGCCGGGCACCAGGTTGCAGCGCACCGCGTCGAACTCGGGGTGCTCGGGGCGCGGGCCGAGCCCGTGGACGTACGCCACCGCGAGCGCGCGCTGCGGCTCGGTGAACGGGGAACGCTCCGCGTCCCGCTCGAACATCGAGACCAGCTCGCCCTTGCCCGCCGAGACGAGCACCAGGTCGTAGGCGCGCGAGAAGTAGTCGAGGTCGCCGACCGCGGCACCGTGGATGACCAGCTGGCCGCCGCGCTGCGCGAAGGTGTCCATCCAGCCCGCCATCTTCACGCGCTGGTCGACGGACTGGGCGTACCCGTCGAGCTTGCCGACCCAGTCGATGACGCGGGAGGTGTCGGGCCCGGCGACGGAGATGCCGACGCCCTCGATCCTGGGGGCCTGCGACTCCCAGAAGTTGGCCTGGATGTCGCGCTCGTGCTGCAGCGCCGTGTGGAACATGCACTGCGTGGACATGACCCGGCCCGACCGGATCTCGTCCGCCGTGCGGTTGGACATCAGGGTGACCTCGTACCCCTGGCCCTGGAGGCCGAGGGCGATCTGGAGCCCGGACTGACCGGCTCCGACGACAAGTATCTTTCGCATGGAGGTCCTTCTTCTCGGTCTGGCTGGCTTCTCAGTCCGGACTCGTTCAGGTCTTACTCAGGGGTCGCGTCGAGCGCGTGGCCGACCAGGGCGAGCAGGGACTCGATCGCCGATATCCGGCGCCGCGCGTCCATGATCAGCACGGGGATGTGCGCGGGCACCGTCAGCGCCTCGCGCACGTCGGCCACCTCGAACTTCTCGCTGCCGTCGAAGTGGTTGACGGCCACGATGTACGGCAGCCCGCAGCTCTCGAAGTAGTCGAGCGCCGGGAAGCAGTCGGAGAGGCGGCGGGTGTCGGCGAGCACGACGGCGCCGATCGCGCCGCGCACCAGGTCGTCCCACATGAACCAGAAGCGCTGCTGGCCGGGCGTGCCGAAGAGGTAGAGCACCAGGTCGTCGTCGAGCGTGATGCGGCCGAAGTCCATGGCGACCGTCGTGGTCGTCTTCTCCGGGGTCCCGCTCAGGTCGTCGGTGTCGGCGCTCGCCTGCGTCATCAGCGCCTCCGTCTGGAGGGGCGTGATCTCGGAGACGGCGGTCACCAGCGTCGTCTTGCCGACGCCGAAACCGCCCGCCACCACTATCTTCGTGGCGATCGGGGCACGTGACCTGTCCGTCTGCCAGGCCTGCAACTGACCCTCGTTGTCGAGGAGTTCAGAGACGGCGGAGTCCACTCAGCACCCTTTCCAGCAGTGCGCGGTCGGGCTGTCCCGGGCCGTGGCCCGTTCCGTAGACCCGGATCTTTCCCTGGTCGGCGAGGTCGCTGAGCAGGACGCGGACCACGCCCAGCGGCATCTTGAGGAGCGCGGCGATCTCCGCGACCGTGCGCATGCGCCGGCAGATCTCGACGATCGCGCGCATCTCCGGCATGACCCTCGCCAGCGTGCCCTTGGGCAGTTCGCGGCGCTCCTCGGGCGCCTCGAGCGCGGCGACGAAGGTCTCGACGAGCAGGACGTGACCGAACCTGGTCCGTCCGCCGGTCAGCGAGTAGGGGCGGACGCGAGCGGGTTTTCGCTCGCCGCCGCGCTGCGGGAGCTTCGGCGGTTTGCGGCTGCCGCTCATCGGGCGCTCTCCATCGACTGGCGCAGCTCACTGCGGAGTTCGGGGGTGAGGACGTGCCCGGCGCGGCCGACGAAGAGCGCCATGTGGTACGCGACGACACTCATGTCGCAGTCCGGGGTGGCATGCACGCCGAGCAGCGAACCGTCACTGATCGACATGACGAAGAGGCTGCCCTCCTCCATCGCGACCATCGTCTGCTTGACCGCTCCGCCGTCCATCAGCTTGGCGGCGCCGATGGTGAGGGAGCCGAGGCCCGACACGATGGTGGCGAGGTCGGCGCTGGAGCCCCTGGGGCCCGTGGGGTTCGCGGCGGGGCGCTCGACGTTCCTGCCGGGGTCGGAGGAGAGCAGCATGAGCCCGTCGGAGGAGACCACCGCGACGGAGAGGAGCCCGGGGACCTCCTCCACCAGGTTCGTCAGGAGCCAGTGCAGATTGCGGGCTTCGCTGCTCAGGCCGTACGCGACGGGTTCCGCGGGTCCTGTGGAGCCTGCGGGTGCCGCGGGTCGTGCGGATGCCGCAGGTCGTGCGGACGCCGCGGGCCGTGCGGGTTCTGCGGATTCGACGGGTGCGGCGGAAGAACTGGGCGTGCGCATGGGCGCAGTCAACTGCTTGCCTCCTCGACTGAGTCCCCCATTACGTCTGCGACCTGTGTGGTCTTTTCGTTACGTTGTGGCTGCTCTGCCGGGTCCGTCTCGGCGGCGAGTTCGGCCTCCACGTCACGTCGGCCGCTCTGCGCGCCCTGGTGGAAACCGCCCAGGCGCCGACGGAGCGCGTCGGCGTCCACGGAACCGCTGCGTGGCTTCGGCGGGGCGGCCGGTGCGGTGATCTTCGGCGTCCGCTTCGGCAGGCCCTTGTCAGTGACACGCTCCCACTTGGGAGGCGCGGGCTCGGGCTCCGGCTGCTTCGGCTGCTCCGGCTCCGGTGACGGCGACGGGGGCGGCGTGGGCGGCAGGAGCTCCATGGTGGTCTCGGGGGACGGCGAAGGCTCGGGCTCGGGCTCGGGCTCGCGGGCCGACTCGGGCTCGGGCTCGTGGGCCGACTCGGGCTCGGGCTCGCGGGCCGATTCCGGTTCGGGCTTCGGCAGCTCCGTTTCGAGCGTGCGCTCCGCCGCCGCGATGAGCGGGTCCGCCCCCTCGCCCACGGCGGTGGCCAACCGGCCCGGGATGACGTTCGAGTTGGCCTCGGCCTCCGAGCCGGGCAGGTGGACGAGCCCGCCCTCCCCGGCCCCGGCCGCCGCGCTCACGCCGGAAGGCGCCCCCGCCAGCGGCGGCGCCCCCGCCAGGATCGCGGTGGGCAGCACCACGACCGCCGCGATCCCGCCCTGCTTCTGCTCCCGCAGCCGCACCCGCGCCCCGTGCCGGGCCGCGAGCCGCGCGACGACGTAGAGGCCGAGGCCGAGGCCGTCGCCGCTCTCCTGGTCGTACACGTCGTCGGGGTCGAAGTCCGCGAGGCGGGCGTTGAGCTCCCGCATCCGCTCCTGGGAGACACCGATGCCCTCGTCCTGGACGGAGAGCATGACCTCGCCGTTCTCCAGGAGCCAGCCGGACACCTCGACGGCGGCGTCCGGCGGCGAGAACGATGTCGCGTTCTCCAGGAGTTCGGCGGTGAGGTGGCTGATGTCGTCCGCGACGAACCCCGCCACGTACGCGTGCGGCGGCAGCGTGGCGATGCGGACGCGTTCGTAACGCTCGATCTCGGAGACGGCCGCGCGCACCACGTCGACGAGCGGGACGGCGCCGGGGTGCTGGTGGCCGTGCTCGGCTCCGGCCAGGACCAGGAGGTTCTCGCTGTGCCTGCGCATGACCGTGGCCAGGTGGTCGAGCTTGAAGAGGGTGGCGAGCCGGTCGGGGTCCTGCTCGCGCTCCTCCAGGTTCTCGATGACGGCGAGCTGGCGCTCCACCAGGCCGAGGGTGCGCAGGGCGAGGTTGACGAAGGTGCCGTGGATGGACTGGCGCACCCGCGCCAGGTGCACGGAGGCCTCGGCGAGCTCCTCGCGCAGCGCCGCGCGCTCGTCGGCCATGGACTGCCGCTGCCCGATGAGGTGCTTGCGGTCCGATTCGAGGGTGGCCAGGCGCTCGGCGAGGGCGACCGCGTGGCCCTGCAGCGCGTTGACGGAGCGGACGGCCTGGGCGAACTCGTCGTCGCGGCCCGTGAAACGGATCGGCTCCTGGGGGCCGGGTTCCCCGGCGAGGCGGGCCGAGCCAAGGCGCAGGACGGCGAGCGGCCGGGTCAGCGAGCGGGCCGCGCCCATGGCGACCCCGACCGCGACGAGCAGGCAGACGCCCACGAGCGCGATACGGATCTCCAGGGCCGTGACGTCGTCGTCGCGCAGCTGGGCGAGCTGCTTGGTGCGCTCGACGCCGAGCGCGGACTCGGCGCCGCGCATCGTCTCGATACGGGCGGAGAGCGCGGCGTCGACCTTCTTGGCGCTGAAGCCCCGCTCGGCGGCGGAGAGCGTGGGCTGGTCGGTGAGGCGCTTGAGGTACTTCTCCGCGGCGGTGACCTCGGAGCCCGTGACGGTCGACTCGAACGTGGCGCGGGCGGGGTCGCCCGCCGCGTCCCGGAAGTCGGCGAGCGCGGCGAGTTCGCGGACGCGGGCCTGCTGGGCGGCGGAGCTGAGCTCGTCGCGGCGCTTGGTCTCGGCAGGGGTGCCCTCGGTGGCGTTGGCCGGGAGGCCGGTGACCGGGTCGAGCGTGGTGGTGCCGGTGGAGTCGGGCAGGGCGAGGGCGGCGAGGAGGAGGCCGCGGGTGGCGGCGGCCTGCTCGACGGCGTGGTCGAGGTCGGCGAGGGCGAGGGCGCCGCCGTTCGCCTCGGGGGGCAGCCGCTCGGCCAGGTCGCGGGTCAGCCCGTGCAGTTCGGCGATGACCGAGGTGTACGCCTCATGGGCTTCGAGAGCGGTGCTCTTGCCGGTGAGCGCCGCTCTGCGCACGGCGGCGATGTCGGCGAGGTCGTCGCGAAGGCCGGTGGGCGCGTCGGCGCCGCGGAGCTCGTCGATCTGCCGGTCCACGCGGGCGCTGCGGCTCTGGGAGAGCCCCTTGCCCTGCGGGCGCCCCGAGGCGATGAACGTGGTGACCTCGTCCCGCTCGTCGGCGAGGGAGTGGCCGAGGGAGACCGCCTGCTGGGTCTGTTCGGCGAGCGTCACCAGGCTCTGCGTGTCGTTGAGGCGACCGGACGCGGCGACGATGGCGGGCGCGCCCGCGCCCGCGATGGCGGCGGCCACGACGGCCACGGCGACGATCAGCCGATTGCGCACTCGCGCGGTGGGTGCCTTGTTGACCGGGGGCGCGGCCACGGGGGTCGCGGCGGGGGCCGCGGCGGCGGCCGGTCCGGCGGAGGCGTCAGCCGCGGCGACCGCGCTCTCGCCCGCCCCGGATGCCATTCCTGATGCCGCTCCGGATGCCATTCCGGATGCCGCTCCGGGCCCCGCTGCGGCGTCCGCGGAGAGGTCCGTGGCGGTGCGCTCCGGCACACGCTCGGTCGGAGTCGTCGCGCCCGGCGTGGCCCCTTCCGGGGCCGTCTGCTTGCCTTTGCGCCGAGGCCGAATCTTCTGCACCGGTGCTCGCATTCTTGTTTTCGTCTGCCCTTGGGCCCGGGTGACGGCATGTCAACACGAGCGCTCCCCCGGTACGGCTCCCGACCCTTCCAGTGCCGGTGAGTGGCGGTCGTGCATCGCCTGCCTGGCCACCCGAAGGAGTGAACATCGGCGGGGAGTTGGGGAGCAAGTCCCGGCTGGACGGCCGTGCGGCCGGTGCGGTGTGCCGGTTGGACGTCGCTCGAAGGCTTTGGCAGGATGCGCCGCCACACCCCGACGGAGGTGATCATTCCGGTCGAATTCCGGCGGCCGTACCGCCGGTAGGGACCTCCCTCCTGCCCCTTTTCCGCTCCCCCTGACCTCCGTGAAGACCTCGTGCAGACTGGCCGGATGCGTATCGAACTCGCCACCGAGCCCGGCGACCCCGCACGCCCCAACGAGGACTTCGCCTCGGTCGCGCTTCCCGCTTCCGGACAGGGCGGTTCGCTCGTCCTCCTGGACGGCGTGACGCCGCCCGAGGGAGCGGTCGGCTGTCCGCATTCCGTCCCCTGGTTCATCGCGCGACTCGGCGGCGCCCTGAGCGAACTGTCCGTTTCACGCCGGGATATGACGCTCACTGAGGTCCTTTCGGCCGCCATCTCGCGTACGGCCGACGCCCATCGTTCAACCTGTGACCTTTCTCACCCTCGTACGCCACAGGCAACCGTGGTGCTCGTGCGGTGGGACGCGGAGCGCGTCGAGCACCTGGTCCTGTCCGACTCGGCGCTGCTCATCGCGGGCCGCGACGGCTCGGTGACCGCGATCCTCGACCGCCGCCTCGCCGAACTGCCGCCCACCGTGTGGGCCCTGCGCGACCAGGTGCGCGCCCTGCCGCGCGGCTCGGCCGAGCGGGACGTGGCGGCCCGCGCCTACGGGGCGGCCGTCGAGGCGCTGCGCAATGCCGAGGACGGCTTCTTCACGGCCGCCACCGACCCCTCGGCCGCGCTGCGCGCGGTCACCGGCGAGCTGCCGCGGGCCGAGGTGACGGCGGTGGCGGCGCTCACCGACGGGGCAGGGCGGTGGGTCGAGACGTTCCGCGAGGGCGACTGGACCGACTGCTTCACGCTGCTGCGCAAGCAGGGGCCGCAGCACCTGGTCGACCGGGTGCGGGAGTTGGAACACGCGGACCCGGACCGCCTGGCCCACCCCCGCGGGAAGCGGCACGACGACGCGGCGGTCGTGTACGCGGAGTTGTGAGGCGTCCGTACAAAGGGAGGCGTCCGCGTACGGGCGAGGAGTACGGGTGAGGCGTCCGCGTACGGGTGACGTGGCCGCCGGTGAGCGGGCCGCTCAGGCGTCCGCGCTCTCGTTCAGCCGTCCGAGCAGCCGGGCGAGTTCGGCGACCTCCGCCCGGTCCCACGCCGCCAGCCTGCGCACGTACTGGGCCCGGCGCCCGGCGCGCACCGTGCGGAAGCGGGTGCGGCCGTCCGGCGTGAGCTGGATGAGCCAGGCGCGCCCGTCGGCCGGGTCGGGCTCGCGCGAGACCAGGCCGAGCTCCTCGAGCGCCCGCAGCTGGCGGCTCATCGTGGCCTTGCCGACGCCGATGTAGGCGGCGAGTTCGGTGGCCCGCTGCGGCCCCGAGTCGTCGAGGCAGACGAGCAGTCCGTACGCGGCGGGCTCCAGATCGGGGTGGACCTGGCGCGCCATCTCGCCCGACGAGGCCCGCGCGCGGCGCAGCAGCAGCGACAACTCCCGTTCGAGGGAGAGGAACTCGCGATCCGTCCCCTGTTCCACGTCGCCCTGTGCGCCACGCCTCACGTCGTCTTCTGCAGCACCCATGTCCCGCTTTCCCGTTTCTGAAAGTTATCGCCGGAAGGACCTCGCGCCGCAGCCGTGGCGACAGCGGCCTGACCAGTATTTCGCAAGGTGACGACCGCTCCGCTCCGATGCCACCGTCACAGGAGTGGACCAACGGCAGAAGTCTGGCCCCCTTCCCTAGCGCCGGTCTACGTGCGTAGCTTTCAAGTGACATGTTCACACCAGAGCATGTCGACAGGTCCCCACCGAGCACCACCGAGGCCTTCGGAGGCACGCCCATGCCCGTGCACAGACCCGGAACGGCCCGCCGCTCGCGCTTGTCGCCGGCGGGGGTTCTCCTCGCAGCACTGTCCGCCCTCTCCCTCCTCCTGACGCTCCCCACAGCGGCCAGTGCGGACGACGACGTCCCCGCGCGCGGCTCCGCCCGCCTCGGCCAGGGCGTCATCGAACACGATGGCCAGGGCGGTCTGCCCACCGGCGGTGGCGCCGCGCAGACCGAGGGCGTCGACGTCAGCAGCCACCAGGGCAACGTCGCCTGGTCGACGCTGTGGAACAGCGGCGTGAAATGGGCCTACGTCAAGGCCACCGAGAGCACGTCCTACAAGAACCCCTACTTCGCCCAGCAGTACAACGGTTCGTACAACGTGGGCATGATCCGCGGCGCGTACCACTTCGCGACGCCCGACACCTCGAGCGGCGCGAGTCAGGCCAATTACTTCGCGAGTGGCGGCGGGGGCTGGTCGCGGGACGGCAGGACCCTGCCGGGCGCCCTCGACATCGAGTGGAACCCGTACGGGGCGGCCTGCTTCGGCAAGTCCCCGTCCGCGATGGTGAGCTGGATCCGCGACTTCCTCACCACGTACAAGGCCCGCACCGGACGCGACGCCGTCATCTACACCGCCACCAGCTGGTGGAAGCAGTGCACCGGCAACTACAGCGGCTTCGGCGCGAGCAACCCGCTGTGGATCGCCCGCTACGACACCGGCCCGGGTGAACTCCCCGCAGGCTGGGGCTTCCAGACGATGTGGCAGTACACCTCGTCGGGACCGACGGTCGGCGACCACAACAAGTTCAACGGCGCCCTCGACCGGGTGACGGCACTCGCCAACGGCTGAGCGCACGGACGGCGGCCACCCCGGTGCGGGGGTGGCCGCCGTTCCGCTGTGCCGGGCTAAGCGGCGACCGGGACCCGCACCTCGGCCACCTCGGCCTCGGTGAGCGCCAGTTCGAGCACCTGGCGCACATCCGTGACCGCGTGCACGTCGAGCTTCTCCAGGACCTCGGCCGGTACGTCGTCGAGGTCCGCCTCGTTCCGCTTCGGGATGATCACCGTGGTGACCCCGGCGCGGTGCGCGGCGAGCAGCTTCTGCTTGACGCCGCCGATCGGCAGGACGCGGCCGGTCAGCGAGATCTCGCCGGTCATCGCCACGTCCGTACGGACCAGGCGGCCGCTGAGCAGCGAGGCGAGGGCGGTCGTCAGCGTGACACCCGCGCTCGGCCCGTCCTTGGGGACGGCGCCCGCCGGGAAGTGGATGTGCACGCCCCGGTCCTTCAGGTCGCCCACGGGCAGTTCCAGTTCGGCGCCGTGCGAGCGCAGGAAGCTCAGCGCGATCTGCGCGGACTCCTTCATCACGTCGCCGAGCTGACCGGTGAGCGTGAGCCCCGAAGCCCCCGTCTCCGGGTCGGCGAGCGACGCCTCCACGTACAGCACGTCGCCGCCTGCCCCCGTGACCGCGAGCCCGGTGGCCACGCCCGGCACCGCCGTGCGCCGCTCGGCCGGGTCCTGCGCGGACTCGGGCACGTGGTGCGGCCGCCCGATGAGCTCGCGCAGGTCCGCGTCCGTGACCGTGAACGGCAGCTCCCTGTCGCCCAGTTCGTGCTGCGCGGCGATCTTGCGGAGCAGCCGGGCCACGGAGCGCTCCAGGTTGCGCACGCCTGCTTCACGGGTGTACTCGCCGGCGAGCTTGCGCAGCGCGCTCTCGTCGAGCGTCACCTCGTCCGCCTCCAGACCTGCCCGCTCCAGCTGGCGCGGCAGCAGGTGGTCGCGGCCGATGACGACCTTCTCGTCCTCGGTGTAGCCGTCGAGCCTGACGAGCTCCATGCGGTCGAGGAGGGCCTCGGGGATGGCTTCGAGGACGTTGGCGGTGGCGAGGAAGACGACGTCGCTGAGGTCGAGCTCGACCTCCAGGTAGTGGTCGCGGAAGGTGTGGTTCTGGGCCGGGTCGAGGACTTCGAGGAGGGCGGCGGCCGGGTCGCCCCGGAAGTCGGAGCCGACCTTGTCGATCTCGTCGAGGAGCACCACCGGGTTCATGGAACCGGCCTCCTTGATGGCCCGCACGATGCGTCCGGGCAGCGCCCCCACGTACGTACGGCGGTGGCCGCGGATCTCCGCCTCGTCGCGTACGCCGCCGAGCGCGACCCGCACGAACTTGCGGCCCATGGCGTGCGCGACGGACTCGCCGAGACTCGTCTTGCCGACGCCCGGAGGCCCCACCAGGGCGAGCACGGCGCCGCCGCGACGGCCGCCGACGACCCCGAGGCCGCGGTCGGTGCGGCGCTTGCGCACCGCGAGGTACTCGGTGATGCGCTCCTTCACGTCCTGCAGACCGGAGTGCTCGGCGTCGAGGATCTCCTGGGCGCCCTTGATGTCGTACTCGTCCTCGGTGCGCTCGTTCCAGGGAAGTTCGAGGACGGTGTCGAGCCAGGTCCTGATCCAGGAACCCTCGGGCGACTGGTCGCTGGAGCGCTCCAGCTTGTCGACCTCCTTGAGGGCCGCCTCGCGGACCTTTTCGGGCAGGTCGGCGGCCTCGACGCGGGTGCGGTAGTCGTCGGACTCCTCGGCCGCGTCCTTGCTGTCGCCGTTGATCTCGCGCAGTTCCTTGCGGACGGCGTCGAGCTGACGGCGGAGCAGGAACTCGCGCTGCTGCTTGTCCACGCCCTCCTGTACGTCCTTGGCGATGGACTCGGCGACGTCCTGCTCGGCGAGGTGCTCGCGCAGCTGCTCGGTGGCGAGCTTGAGGCGGGCGACCGCGTCCTCGGTCTCCAGGAGCTCGATCTTCTGCTGGGTGGTGAGGAACGGCGAGTATCCGGAGTTGTCGGCGAGCGCGGAGACGTCGTCGATCTGCGTGACGCGGTCGACGACCTGCCAGGCGCCGCGCTTCTTCAGCCAGCTGGTGGCGAGCGCCTTGTACTCCTTGACGAGCTCGGTGACGGCGCCCGGCAGGGGCTCCGGCACGGAGTCGTCGAGCCGCTGGCCCTCGACCCAGAGGGCGGCGCCGGGGCCGGTCGTCCCGGCGCCGATGCGCACCCGGCCGCGGCCGCGGATGAGGGCACCGGGGTCGCCGTCGGAGAGCCGGCCGACCTGCTCGACGGTGCCGAGGACGCCGGTCGCGGCGTACGTCCCGTCGATGCGCGGAACAAGCAGCACCTTCGGCTTGCTGTCGCCACTGGACCGGGCGGCGGCCTGCGCGGCCTCCACCGCGGCCCGCACGTCCGCGTCGGACAGATCGAAGGGCACCACCATGCCGGGCAGGACGACCTCGTCGTCGAGCGGCAGCACGGGCAGAGTGAGCGACGTGTACGTGGTGGACTCAGTAGCCATGATCTCCCCTTCGGCATTCAAGTTGAGCTATACCGACTCAATGCTCATGAGCTTCGAGATGTTCCCCCACCGTGTTCGCTGTGAGCGATCACCCGGAGACGCACCGTCCGAGGGCTGTCCGAACCCTGTCCGAGCACCGTCCGAGCACCCGTCCGAGCACTGTCCGAGGGCTGATTTCCGGTCACGCAGCGTGCGGATGTCCGCAGGGCGGCGTTCCCCTGCGGCCGTTCCGTTGGGACCGTGGACACTCCGACTCTCACGGAGGGCAGCCATGGTGGACACACCGGGGACCGGCGACGACGGCACACGGGATGTGTTGGATCAGCTCGCGGAGCACGCTCTGGGGCACCTCTTCTCGGCGGCGCTGCGCACGGCGGTGAGCTGCCGGATAGCCGACCGGCTCGCGGCGGGCCCGCGCACCGCCGGACAACTGGCCGAACTGACCGACACGCACGCCGGACACCTGCGCCGTGTCCTGCGCTATCTCGCCACGCGCGGCATCTTCCGTGAGGACGCGACGGGCGCGTTCCACCTCACGCCGCTCGGGGACGCCCTCCGCACGGACGCGCCGAACTCCCTGCACGAGGGGGTCCTGCTCCTTACCGATCCGATGTTCCAGCGCACGTCGGCGAGCCTGGAGGAGACGGTGCGCAAAGCGGGCCCGTCCTTCGAGCGCATCTTCGGCAAGCCGTTCTACGCCCATGTCGCCGATGACCCGGAGCTGCGGGAGCTGTTCGACAAGGGCATGGCCTCGCTGTCGGGCCAGATCGACACGGTGATCGCCGGGACGTACCCCTTCCCGGAGAAGGGCACCGTGGTGGACGTGGGCGGCGGGCGCGGCGGGCTCCTGCGCGCGGTCCTGCGCGAGCGCCCCGGCCTGACGGGCATCCTCTTCGACCAATCGGCCGCGGTGAGCACCCACCTGCTGGCCGAGGACGACGCGGTACAGGGCAGATGGCGGGCCGACTCCGGGGACTTCTTCACCGAAGTCCCCGAGGGCGCGGACATCTACGTGCTCAAGCACGTCCTGCACAACTGGCCGGAGGACGCCTGCCTGCGGATTCTGCGCAACTGCCGCGCGGCGATGGCGCCGGACGCCCGTCTCCTGATCGTCGACCCCGTGCTGCCCGGCGGCAACGCACCGCACCTCGGCAAGACCCTGGACGTGGCGATGTCCGCCATTCTGGACGGCCAGGAGCGGACGGAGGACGAGTTCTCGGCGCTGCTCACGGTGGCGGGGCTGCGGCTGACGCGCATCCTGCCGACCGAGATGTTCACGTCGATCGTGGAGGCGGAGGCGGCCTAGAGACAGCCTCTCAGCGAGGCGCGGTCGGCCCGTTCAGGAGCGCGCGGCCGGCCCCGCCCTCGTATCCAAGATCATGACCCCGCCCCCGTACCCAAGATCATCGAGTGCAGAATGGCCCGTATGCCGATGACGCACCCTCAGATGCCGGGCGCTGCCGTCCCGGAGGCGGCGACGCCGGAGGACGCCTCGCCGATAGGCCGCATCCTGGCCCGCGCCTTCGGCGACGACCCGATGATGCGCTGGTTCTTCCCTGTCTTCTCCGGGAGCCAGACGCGCGAGGCGGACCTCGGCCGCTACTTCGCCACCCTCTTCACCCGGCAGTACGTGCGCCACGGCGTCTGCGAGCGCACCCCTTCGGCGGCCGCCTTCTGGGTGCCGCCGGGCGCGCAGCACGAGGCCGTGCCGGACGCGGAGACCGTCGAGCAGCTCGCGGAGATCCTGGGCGACCGGGCCCCGCTGTTCCGCGAAGCGGCGGCCGCGGCCGCCGGGCAGGCCCCCCGGGAGCCCCACTGGTACCTGGCCGTGCTCGGCGCGGACCCGGCCGCCCAGGGCCGGGGCCATGGCGCCGCCCTGCTCCGCTCCGGCCTCGCCAAGGCCGACGCGACGGGCCTGCCCACCTACCTGGAGTCCTCCAAGGCGGAGAACATCCCCTTCTACGGGCACTTCGGCTTCATGGTGCTCGGTGAGGTCCGGCTCCCGGGCGGCGGCCCGCCCCTGTGGGTGATGCGCCGCGCACCGGCCTGGCAGGCCGGCGCCTGAGCCTGAGCAGCGGCCAGGTGGCGACGCCGATCAGGAGCGCGAGCAGGTGGCCCCAGCTGGTCATCGGGTCGGTGAACGCGATCAGGTCCTCGACCAGCACGCAGCCGAAACCGGCGAGGACGGTCCAGCGCAGCCACGGCGTGAGCAGTCCGGCGAGCGCGCCCACACTGGCGGCCACGCCGAAGCTGATGCCGTAGTCGAGCCGGTGCAGCGAACTGCCGGGCAGATGGCCCGCGAGGACCGAGACGGCGACCGGAACCTCGGTCACGAGCGTCGCGACGACATGCCCGAGGAGGAAGACCGCCGCGGTGCGGATGCCGCCGATGCGCCGCTCCAGGGCGGTGAGCACCAGCAGGAAGCCGACCGCGTACGGGGACGTGATGCCGCCCGCGATCCACAGGGCGCTGGCGACCAGGACGAGGGCGGGGTTGTGCGCGAGGTGCGCCACATCGGTGCTCGATCCGCGCAGGAGCGAGTCGACGAAGTCCGGGTCCGCGTACCGGGCGACCATCGAGGTGGCGGCGAGCACGAGCGCGTACCCGAAGGTGAACGGCGTGCCGGTAGGGGTGGGCAGCAACCGGCCGAGCCGCGACAGGGCCCGCAGCCTCTGACTCCGCACGCTCTGCACGGCGCCGGTGCAGGGACCGACGACTGCGGCGCCCGAGCCCGTGACTGCGGCATCGACGACTGCGGCGCCCGACCCCGTGACTGCGGCGTCCACGACTGCGGCTGCGGCGCCCGACCCCGGGACTGCGGCGTTCACGACTGCGGCTGCGGCGCGCGAGCCGATGGCTGCGGCGCCCGAGGCCAGGGCCGCGCTCCCCGCGTGCGCCACGCCCCCGCCCGTGTCCGGGGCGCCTGTCCGCACGTCCGGGGCGCCGTCGCCCGGGTGCGGTGCGCGCGCCCGGCCCGGTGGGGGCAGGTGCGCCGGCTGTCGCGGTATTCCGTTCAGGGTGCCCGGCGTCGCCGCGTCGGACGCGGCCGCGGCGGGCCGCACGCTCTGGTTCACGGGTGAGGCGCTCCTTCCGTCCCACCCCACCCTTTGCCCTCTTTTCCCCTGTTGTCTATGACAGGCGCCACGTGAGGTGCGTCTCACAGGCAACCCGCGGGCCGATTTGTGCGTCGCCACCGATTTCCGCGTCGCCAACGATTTCCGCGTCGCCACGAAAAATCACCTGAGCTCCGGCGGCCCGTCGAAATACGCTGCCGCCATGGCCACATACGCTGCCGCCACGGCCACCCACACCGCCGCCCCCGTCATCCTCGACCGGCGCGAGGGCCCGTACGGCGAGGTCGTCCTGCGGCGCCACGGTGAGCTGCTGCAGATCATCGCCAACGGCTGTTTCCTGATGGACACCTCCGACGGCCGCTCCGAGCGGCTGCTCGTCGACGCGGCCCGCGACACCCTCGACGGCCGCCGGTCCCCCGCCGTTCTCATCGGCGGCCTCGGCGTCGGGTTCTCCCTCGCGCACGCCGCCGCGGACCCCCGCTGGGGGCGCGTCGCCGTCGTCGAGCGCGAGCAGGCGATCATCGACTGGCACACCGGCGGACCGCTCGCCGAGCTGTCCGGTGCCGCGCTCGCCGACCCACGTACGCAGATTCTTCACACCGATCTCGTCACATACGTCTCCGAGGCCTCGGAGACGTACGACGCGCTCTGCCTGGACATCGACAACGGCCCCGACTGGACGGTGACGGAGGGCAACAACTCCCTTTACTCGCCTGCCGGTCTGGCCGCCTGCAAAGCCCGTCTGAACCCCGGTGGAGTGCTCGCCGTATGGTCCGCCCAACCCTCGTCCGCTTTCGACGACGCTCTACGGAATGCCGGATTCCAGAGGGTACGGACGGAAGAGATCCCCGTTGCCCGAGGCGTCCCGGACGTGGTCCATCTCGGCGTCAGGGCTGCGTAGCCGAGGTGCCTTCGCGACCCGTACTCTGCTGACCGAACACAAGCGATCAGTGTCAGGGGCGGGCGATGGAGCAGACACACACCTCCCACAACGGCGCCACGGCGGCGACGCCGGGCGCCCAGCGCCGGGTGCTGGTGGTCGAGGACGACCCGACGATCGTCGACGCCATCGCCGCCCGGCTGCGTGCCGAGGGTTTCGTTGTGCAAACGGCGGGAGACGGCCCTTCGGCGGTCGACACCGCCCAGGCGTGGCAGCCCGACCTGCTGATCCTCGACATCATGCTGCCGGGCTTCGACGGCCTGGAAGTGTGCCGCCGGGTACAGGCGCAGCGTCCCGTCCCCGTCCTCATGCTCACCGCGCGTGATGACGAGACGGACATGCTGGTCGGGCTGGGTGTCGGCGCGGACGACTACATGACCAAGCCGTTCTCGATGCGCGAGCTCGCGGCCCGCGTGCACGTGCTGCTTCGCAGGGTCGAGCGGGCGGCGCTCGCCGCGACCACGCCCCGCAGCGGCATCCTGCGCCTGGGCGAGCTGGAGATCGATCACGCTCAGCGACGTGTGCGAGTGCGCAGCGAGGACGTCCATCTGACGCCCACCGAGTTCGACCTCCTGGTCTGCCTGGCCAACACCCCGCGCGCCGTGCTCTCCCGCGAGCAGCTGCTCGCGGAGGTCTGGGACTGGGCCGACGCGTCCGGCACCCGCACCGTCGACAGCCACATCAAGGCGCTCCGCCGGAAGATCGGGGCCGAGCGGATCCGTACGGTGCACGGAGTCGGATACGCCCTGGAGACCCCCACCCCGTGAGGCGGGCCGTGCGATGAGCGGACCATTCACAGGACTGCGGCCCTTCTCCATCAAGACCAAGCTCGGCGCCCTGGTGGTCGTCTCGGTGTTCATCACCACGGGCCTGCTCCTGGTGGCGACGAAGACCGAGACCGAGCTGCGCTTCATCACCGTCTTCTCGGTGATCGCCACCCTGCTGATCACGCAGTTCGTGGCGCACAGCCTCACCGCCCCGCTGGACGAGATGAACGCGGTGGCCCGCGCCGTCTCGCACGGCGACTACACGCGCCGGGTGCGCGGCGCCGACCGGCGCGACGAGCTGGGCGACGTGGCCTCCACGATCAATGCCATGGCCGACGACCTGGAGGCCCAGGACACCCAGCGCAAGGAGCTCGTCGCCAACGTCTCGCACGAGCTGCGCACCCCCATCGCGGGGCTGCGCGCGGTCCTGGAGAACGTCGTCGACGGCGTCTCCGCGGCCGACCCCGAGACGATGCGCACGGCCCTGAAGCAGACGGAGCGCCTGGGGCGGCTCGTCGAGACCCTCCTCGACCTGTCCCGCCTGGACAACGGCGTCGTCCCGCTCAAGGCCCGCCGCTTCGAGGTGTGGCCCTATCTGTCGGGCGTCCTGAAGGAGGCCAACATGGTCGCCTCCGCGCGCGCGGGCATCGCCTCCGGCTCCGGCAGCCACACGCGTACGGACGTCCATCTGCACCTCGACGTCTCTCCCCCGGAGCTGACGGCCCACGCGGACGCGGAGCGGCTCCACCAGGTCGTGGCGAACCTCATCGACAACGCGGTGAAGCACAGCCCGCCCCACGGACGTGTGACGGTCCTCGCCCGGCGCGGCCCCTACCCCGAGTCCCTGGACCTGGAAGTGCTCGACGAGGGCCCCGGCATCCCGGAGTCGGAGTGGCACCGCGTCTTCGAGCGCTTCAACCGCGGCAGCCACGCAGGCGCCCTCGCGCCGGGCTCCGGCAACGACGGCGGCACGGGGCTCGGCCTCGCCATCGCGCGCTGGGCGGTCGATCTGCACGGCGGGCACATCGGGGTGGCCGAATCCCCTCGCGGTTGCCGGATCCAGGTCACTCTTCCGGGCCTGCCCCAGGCATGAAGTTGACGTAGGGTTCGAAGTGGAAGCGGAGAACAGGGCTGCTCAAGGGCGCCCGGAGGCCGCCGCCGCGCGTAGACGTCCCACCGGCGTACCCGCGCGGCCATCTGGCGTTGCAGAACCTCGCTTGTTTCCCGCCATTTACAGCGCCGAAACCATTGTTCCAGTGTGACTTACGCGACGGATGCCGGGCCCGGTCTGCACCTCGCGCCCTGGGAGGCGTAGCCTTTATTTCCGCTGTCCATCACCTTGTGAAGCGGAAGAGGGCGGTTACCGCCGTGTCGTCACAGTCCCCCAGTAGCTCGAGCATCTCGACCGACCAAGACGGGCAGGGCAAGGACCCTGCTGCTGCCTTCGGTCCCAACGAGTGGCTCGTAGACGAGATCTATCAGCAGTACCTCCAGGACCCGAACTCGGTCGACCGAGCCTGGTGGGACTTCTTCGCCGACTACAAGCCAGGCGCGGGCGCCTCCCCGGCCGCCGCCCCGGCGAAGCCGGCGGGTGACGCAGCCGCGGGGGCCGCGTCCACCAGTGCTCCCGCTGCCCCGGCCGCACCTGCCCCGGCGAAGCCCGCGGCCCAGGCCGCGCCCGCCGCAGCGGCTCCGGCCGCACCCGCGAAGCCCGCGGCCACCGCTCCGGCCCCCGCCGCGAAGCCCGCGGCCGCCAAGGAGACCGCCAAGGAGCCCGCCGCCAAGGCGGAGCCCGTGGCCCCTGCCGAGGCGGCCCCGGCAGGCCCCGAGTACGTGACGCTGCGCGGCCCCTCGGCCGCCGTCGCGAAGAACATGAACGCCTCGATCGAGGTCCCGACGGCGACGTCGGTCCGCGCGGTCCCGGTGAAGCTGCTCTTCGACAACCGCATCGTCATCAACAACCACCTCAAGCGCGCCCGCGGCGGGAAGATCTCCTTCACGCACCTCATCGGGTACGCGATGGTGCAGGCCATCAAGGCCATGCCGTCGATGAACCACTCCTTCGTGCAGAAGGACGGCAAGCCGACCCTGGTCAAGCCGGAGCACATCAACTTCGGCCTCGCCATCGACCTGGTGAAGCCCAACGGCGACCGCCAGCTGGTCGTCGCGGGCATCAAGAAGGCCGAGACCCTGAACTTCTTCGAGTTCTGGCAGGCCTACGAGGACATCGTCCGCCGCGCGCGCGACGGCAAGCTCGGCATGGACGACTTCACCGGCGTCACGGTCTCGCTGACCAACCCCGGCGGCCTCGGCACCGTCCACTCGGTCCCGCGCCTGATGCCCGGCCAGTCGGTCATCATGGGCGTCGGCTCGATGGACTACCCCGCGGAGTTCCAGGGCACCTCCCAGGACACCCTGAACAAGCTCGGCATCTCGAAGGTCATGACGCTCACGTCGACCTACGACCACCGGGTCATCCAGGGCGCCGCCTCCGGCGAGTTCCTGCGGATCGTCGCGAACCTCCTCCTCGGTGAGAACGAGTTCTACGACGAGATCTTCAAGGCGCTCCGGATCCCCTACGAGCCGGTCCGCTGGCTCAAGGACATCGACGCCTCGCACGACGACGACGTCACGAAGGCCGCCCGCGTCTTCGAGCTGATCCACTCCTACCGCGTCCGCGGCCACGTCATGGCCGACACGGACCCGCTGGAGTACAAGCAGCGCAAGCACCCCGACCTCGACATCACCGAGCACGGCCTCACCCTGTGGGACCTGGAGCGGGAGTTCGCGGTCGGCGGCTTCGCCGGCAAGTCGATGATGAAGCTGCGCGACGTCCTCGGCGTGCTGCGCGACTCGTACTGCCGCACCACCGGCGTCGAGTTCATGCACATCCAGGACCCCAAGCAGCGCAAGTGGCTACAGGACCGCATCGAGCGCACGCACGCGACGAAGCCCGAGCGCGAGGAGCAGCTGCGCATCCTGCGCCGGCTGAACTCGGCGGAGGCCTTCGAGACGTTCCTGCAGACGAAGTACGTCGGCCAGAAGCGCTTCTCCCTGGAGGGCGGCGAGTCCGTCATCCCGCTGCTCGACGCCGTGCTCGACAGCGCCGCCGAGTCGCGCCTCGACGAGGTCGTCATCGGCATGGCCCACCGCGGCCGCCTGAACGTCCTCGCCAACATCGTCGGCAAGTCGTACGCCCAGATCTTCCGCGAGTTCGAGGGCAACATGGACCCCAAGTCCATGCACGGCTCCGGCGACGTGAAGTACCACCTGGGCGCCGAGGGCACCTTCACGGGCCTGGACGGCGAGCAGATCAAGGTCTCGCTGGCCGCGAACCCGTCCCACCTGGAGACGGTCGACCCGATCATCGAGGGCATCGTCCGCGCCAAGCAGGACATCATCAACAAGGGCGGCACGGACTTCACGGTCCTGCCCGTCGCCCTGCACGGTGACGCGGCCTTCGCGGGCCAGGGTGTGGTCGCCGAGACGCTCAACATGTCGCAGCTGCGCGGCTACCGCACGGGCGGCACGGTCCACATCGTCATCAACAACCAGGTCGGCTTCACCGCCGCCCCGGAGTCGTCGCGCTCCTCCATGTACGCCACGGACGTGGCCCGCATGATCGAGGCGCCGATCTTCCACGTGAACGGCGACGACCCCGAGGCCGTCGTCCGCATCGCGCGGCTCGCCTTCGAGTTCCGTCAGGCGTTCAACAAGGACGTCGTGATCGACCTCATCTGCTACCGCCGCCGCGGTCACAACGAGTCGGACAACCCGGCGTTCACGCAGCCGCTGATGTACGACCTGATCGACAAGAAGCGCTCGGTGCGCAAGCTCTACACCGAGTCCCTCATCGGTCGCGGCGACATCACCCTGGAAGAGGCCGAGCAGGCGCTGCAGGACTTCCAGGGCCAGCTGGAGAAGGTCTTCACCGAGGTCCGCGAGGCCGTCGCGCAGCCCGCGCAGGCCGAGGTCCCCTCGCCGCAGGCCGAGTTCCCCGTGCACGTCGAGACCGCGATCTCCCAGGAGGTCGTCAAGCGGATCGCCGAGTCCCAGGTCAACATCCCCGACCGGGTCACCGTCCACCCGCGTCTGCTGCCCCAGCTGCAGCGCCGCGCGACGATGGTCGAAGAGGGCACGATCGACTGGGGCATGGGCGAGACCCTCGCCATCGGCTCGCTGCTCCTGGAGGGCACCCCGGTCCGCCTGTCGGGCCAGGACTCCCGGCGCGGCACGTTCGGCCAGCGCCACGCGGTCCTCATCGACCGGGCGACGGGCGAGGACTTCACGCCGCTGATGTACCTCTCCGAGGACCAGGCGCGCTACAACGTCTACGACTCGCTGCTCTCCGAGTACGCGGTGATGGGCTTCGAGTACGGCTACTCGCTGGCCCGCCCCGAGTCGCTGGTGATGTGGGAGGCGCAGTTCGGCGACTTCGTCAACGGCGCGCAGACGGTGGTGGACGAGTACATCTCCGCCGCCGAGCAGAAGTGGAACCAGCACTCCGGTGTCACCCTGCTCCTGCCGCACGGCTACGAGGGCCAGGGCCCGGACCACTCCTCGGCCCGCATCGAGCGGTTCCTGCAGCTCTGCGCGCAGAACAACATGACGGTGGCCATGCCGACCCTCCCGTCGAACTACTTCCACCTCCTGCGGTGGCAGGTGCACAACCCGCACCACAAGCCGCTGGTGGTCTTCACCCCGAAGTCGATGCTGCGCCTGAAGGCGGCTGCGTCGAAGACGGAGGAGTTCACGACGGGCGGCTTCCGCCCGGTCATCGGCGACGCGTCGGTCGAGGCGTCGGCGGTCCGCAAGGTCGTCTTCTGCGCGGGCAAGCTGTACTACGACCTGGAGGCCGAGCGTCAGAAGCGCGGCGCCAAGGACACGGCGATCATCCGCATCGAGCGCCTGTACCCGCTGCCGGGTGCGGAGCTCCAGGCGGAGATCGCCAAGTACCCGAACGCCGAGAAATACCTGTGGGCGCAGGAGGAGCCGGCGAACCAGGGCGCATGGCCCTTCATCGCCCTCAACCTCATCGACCACCTGGACCTGGCGGTCGGCGCGGACATCCCGCACGGCGAGCGCCTGCGCCGCATCTCGCGGCCGCACGGCTCGTCCCCCGCGGTCGGTTCGGCCAAGCGTCACCAGGCCGAGCAGGAGCAGCTGATCAACGAGGTCTTCGAGGCCTAGCCCCGGCTGTCGTACGTGGGTGGGCCCGGCCCCGAGTCTGCGCGACTCGAGGCCGGGCCCACCGGCGTATCGGGACTTGTCCAGCGCCTACCATGAACGGGTAGCAGCCGTCCGCATCAGGAGCTTGAGTTGTACTTCACCGACCGTGGCATCGAGGAGCTGGAGAAGCGGCGCGGCGAGGAGGAGGTCACCTTCGAGTGGCTCGCCGAGCAGCTCCGCACCTTCGTGGACCTCAACCCCGACTTCGAGGTGCCGGTCGAGCGCCTGGCCACGTGGCTCGCGCGCCTCGACGACGAGGACGAGGACGAGGACGAGTAGCGCTCCCTCCGTCCCTCTCGTCTCCTCCGTCCCCTCAGCCCCCTCAGCCCCTCCAGTCGCCTCAGTCGCCTCAGTCGCCTCAGCCGCGCGCCCGCATACGGTCGTAGGCGAGCCCCGCCGCTCCCTGCGCCAGCAGCAGCGCTGCCGTCGCGGTCCAGCCGCCGCTGCGGCGCCGCACGGCCCACACCGCCAGCGGCAGACCCGCCGCGACCTGGGCGGCGGCCAGCGCCCGTGCCCTCGGCCCGCGCACCCAGGGACCGAGCGGCCCCTTGTCGACCTGGCCGAACTCCGCGCGCACCACGTCCCGCCAGCCGGGCCAGTCGACCTGCCGCACGCCCTGCCGGGCCCGCGCGGACTCCCGCAGCCGGTCGGCCGGTTCGCCGGGGCCGAGGCCCGGCGGCAGCGTGAGGCCCGTGCGCGTGAGGACGGCGAGGAGCCCGAGCATCCTGGCGCGCGCGTCGGCCTCGGTGTCGGGCCGGGTGAGTGCGTCCAGGGACTGCAGGTCCAGTACGGGGTCCAGGGCAAGGCGGGCGGCGAACGTCCGCATCGCCTCGCCCTCCCCGACGGGCGTCCCGTTGGCCAGCCACTCGTATCCGACGGTCCTGCGGAAGCCTGCGGCGAGGGTGTAGCCGGACCGGTCGCCGTCCCACCACAGGGCGAGCACGGGCCAGCCGGAGCCGACGGCGAGCGCGGTGGCCCACCCGGTCAGGACCCGGTCGACGGGCTCGTCGCCGTGCAGCCACGGCTTGCCCTCGGGGACGAGGACGCTCCAGCCGGATCCGGCCTCGGCGAGCAGCATCCGCTCGCGGAGCAGCTGGGCGGCGGGCTCGACGACGTCGGGTTCGGCCCGGCAGAGCAGCAGTGCTCCGGCTCCGGCGGCCCCGGCATCCACCGGGGCGCCGCCGGGCGGAGAAGCGTCGAACGACATGGCCCCACGCTAGGGCAGATCAGCTCATTCAGCGCATAACAGGTTCCGTTCAGCACATATCGGGCTCCATTCAGCGCACGACGGGCTCCGTTCGGTTCACTCTCCCGTGTGTCTTGACTTCCCGTATCCACGATATATCGTGAATGACAGAGAACGCGATATGGCGCGTCGCATCCGGCACGCCGAGGCCCGTCAAGGAGGTCAGCTCATGTCCGAGTGGTCCGTCGCCGAGCCCCGGAAGCTCACGTTCGACACCCCCGTGACCGCCCTGCACGTACGCATCGTCAACGGCACGGTGAACGTGGTGGGCACCGGCGAAGGTTCCGCCCGCCTTGAGGTCTCCGAAATCGAGGGCCCACCCCTGCGGGTCACCATGGAGGACGGCACGCTCACGGTCGCCTATGAGGACCTGCCCTGGAAGGGCTTCCTCAAGTGGCTCGACCGCAAGGGCTGGCGCCGCAGCGCGGTGGTCTCCGTGGCCATACCCGCCGGGTCCGACGTCGAGGTGGGTGTGGTCGGCGCGGGCGCGGTGGTCTCCGGCGTCGAGGGTCGCGCACAGGTGAAGGGCGTCACCGGCGACACGGCACTCCTCGGCCTCGCCGGGCCGGTCCGCGCGGACACGGTCTCCGGCAGCCTGGAGGCGCAGGGCGTCACCGGCGACCTCCGCTTCAACTCCGTCTCCGGCAACCTCACGGTGGTCGAGGCCGCGGGCCCCTCCGTCCGGGCCGACTCCGTGAGCGGCTCGATGATCGTGGACCTCGACCCGGCGGACACCCCGACGGATGTCGCCCTGACGAGCGTCTCGGGCGAGATCGCGATCCGGCTCCCGCATCCGGCGGACGCCGAGGTCGAGGTGGACACGGCGAGCGGATCGGTGTCGAACGCCTTCGAGGACCTGCGGGTCGGGGGCCAGTGGGGCGCCAAGCGGATCACCGGCCGGTTGGGCACGGGCCGCGGGCGGCTCAAGGCGACGACCGTCTCCGGCTCCATCGCGCTCCTGCGCAGGCCGCAGACGGAGGAAGATCCGTACGACGACGTCCCTCTCGACGTCGCCCCGGCGGACGCCGTCCCCACCCGGACAGACGATCCGAACCACGGCCCGACGGAATCCCCCACCGAAGGCCCGACCGCAGGTTCGACCGCTGGCCCGACCGCAGATCCGACCGCAGATCCGACCGACAAGAAGGTGCTCTGACATGTCCCCCGTGTTCGCCCACGGCCGCCTGCGCCTGTATCTCCTCAAGCTGCTCGCCGAGGCCCCCCGCCATGGCTACGAGGTGATCCGCCTCCTCGAAGAGCGCTTCCAGGGTCTTTACGCACCCTCGGCAGGCACGGTCTACCCCCGCCTCGCGAAGCTGGAGGCCGAGGGCCTGGTCACCCACACCACCGAGGGCGGCCGGAAGGTCTATGCCATCACGGACGCCGGCCGCGCCGAACTGGCCGACCGCAGCGGCGAGCTGGCCGACCTGGAGCTGGAGATCCGCGACTCGGTCGCCGAGCTCGCCGCCGAGATCCGCGACGGCGTCCAGGGGGCGGCCGGTGAGCTGCGCCGCGAGATGCGGGCGGCCGCCAAGGAGGCGCGTGCCACGAGCGGTGCGGCCTCGGCTCCCCCCTTCCCCGACCCGGCCGACTTCTTCGACGGGAGCCTGGGCGACAAGGAGAGCTGGCGCCAGGCCAAGGAGGAGTTCAAGCAGGCCAGGCAGGAGTGGAAGGAACAGGCCCGGCGGGCGAAGGACGAGAGCCGCCGCGCCCGCGAGGAGGCCCAGCGGGCCCGCCGCCAGGCCAAGGACGCCCAGGACAGGGCCCGCGCCCAGGCCCAGAAGGCCGAGGAGGAGGTCCAGCGCATCGCCAGGCGGGTCCAGGAGCAGGTCCAGGACCACTTCACGCGAGGCGACTGGCCGACGGGCGTACGAGAAGGCCTGACAGAACTGGCCAAGGAGTTCGGCGAGTTCGGCAGGGACTTCGGCCGGGACTTCGGCAAGGGTTTCGGCTCCCGCCCCGAGGAAGCCGCCGACAGGAAGGCCGCCGCCGGGGCCGGTCCCCAGTTCAGCGCCGCCACCGAGGACCTCCCCGTGGAGTACGCCCCCGAGTGGTCCCAGGAGGACTCCACGGGCAACCCCGGCAGAGACCTCGACCGCCTCCTGGACCGCTTCCGCGACGACATCCGTGACGCGGCCCGCGACCACGGGGTCACGGAGGATCAGCTCCGCGAGGCCCGCCGCCACCTGTCCCAGGCAGCGGCGCATATCGGCGCCACCCTCCGCACGCCAAGCCAATGACGAGGTCCCGCCCAGCAGGAGGCAGCACTCAAGGGGAGGCCACGCTCAAGGGGAGGCCGTACTCAAGGGGGGCCGCACTCATGAAGCCTCACCGAAGAGAATCCGCTCAAGCCCCGCGTACGTCACCCCGTGATCCGCGAGCGTCTCCGAGGTCACCCCGGGCCGGACCGTGAGCGCCAGAAGGATGTGGTGCCCCCCGATGACCCGGTCGCGGCGCGCGGTGGCGATCCGCAGGGACTTCACGAGGACTTCCTTGGCATCCCGGCCGAACCGGCCCAGCAGGCCCTTCCCAGAACCCCCACCCTTCCCCGACCCCCCGCCCTTCCCGGATCCCCCACGCCTCGCGGCGCCCGCACCGGCCAGCACTCCGGCCCCGTGCGCCTCTTCGACCCTGGAGACGATCTCGTCCACGTCGATGCCGAGCCCGGCGAGCGCTTCGGTATCGGCCTGCGAGAGCCCGCCCCTGCGCCGCGCCTCCCCGAGGGCCCGCTCGATCGACTCGCGCCGGTCAGCGGCCCCCAGCGCCGTCAGGGCGAACGCGGCGCGGCCCGCGCCGGGGCCCTCGTCGAGCTGGGCGAGGAGGGCGAGGAGGGCGAGCAGCAGGTGACCGTCGTCGACCGACGCGACACCCGCTCGCTCCGCCTGTTCGACCGCGCCCAGGACCACGGCGCGGGACTCTTCCGTGAATTTCTCGAACATCACTGCCTCCCGTACTTCTTGTGCACGGCCTGCCTGCTCACCCCGAGCTCCGCGGCGATCTCCTGCCACGACCAGCCCTGCTGGCGCGCGCTGCGCACCTGCACGGCCTCCAGCTGCTCCACCAGCTTCCGCAGCGCGGTGACGGCTCGCAGCCCGATCCGTGGGTCGCGATCGCCCGCGCGCTCGGCGAGATCCGTTGCTTCGGTCATACGTGTCAACTTACGTTGACGCGAGGACGGTGTCAACCAAAGTTGACGCGGGGTGAGGGGGTGGCGGTCATGGGGAGGCCGCGGGATCAGACCTCCAGGACGATCTTTCCGAACTGATCGCCCGACGCCAGCCGTTCGAAGCCCTCGCGGGCCCGGTCCAGCGGCAACACCTCGTCGATCACCGGCCGCACACCCGTGGCCGCGCAGAAGGCAAGCAGGTCCTCCAGCTCGTCCTTGGTGCCCATCGTCGAGCCGACGACCTTCAGCTCCAGGAAGAAGATCCGGGTGAGTTCGGCGTGCGAGGGCCGGTCGCCGCTGGTCGCCCCCGAAATGACCAGGGTGCCGCCCGGCTTCAGGGACTTGACCGAGTGGGACCAGGTCGCCGCGCCCACCGTCTCGATGACCGCGTCCACCCGCTGCGGAAGCCGCGCCCCCGCCTCGACCGCTTCCACGGCGCCCAGCTCCAGCGCCCGCTTGCGCTTGGCCTCGTCCCGGCTCGTCGCGAAGACCCGCAGCCCGGCCGCCTTGCCGAGCACGATCGCGGCCGTGGCGACACCGCCGCCCGCGCCCTGCACGAGCACCGAATCCCCGGGCCGCACCCCGGCATTGGTGAAGAGCATGCGGTACGCGGTCAGCCACGCGGTCGGCAGACAGGCCGCCTCCGCGAAGGACAGTTCCTTCGGCTTGGGCAGCACGTTCCAGGTGGGGACGGCGACGCGTTCGGCGAAGGTTCCTTGGTACTTCTCTGTGAGGATGGAGCGGCCCTCGCGGGGCCCGACGCCGTGCCCCGACTGTCCGATGACGGAGTGGAGCACCACCTCGTTCCCGTCCTCGTCGATGCCTGCGGCATCACAGCCGAGGATCATCGGCAGCTTGTCCTCGGCCAGGCCGACCCCGCGCAGCGACCACAGGTCGTGGTGGTTGAGCGAGGCGGCCCTGACGTTCACGGTCGACCAGCCGGGGCGCGCCTCGGGGGCGGGCCGCTCCCCCAACTCAAGGCCGTCGAGCGGCTGGTCACGGTCGATACGGGCAGCGTAGGCAGCGAACATGAGGTGACCCTAGGCGGCAGCGGCGCCCCGGCGGAACCTCGTACGGCTGTGACACGCGCCGCGCCCCCTGCCGCACGAAGTGCACGGCAGGGGGCGCGGCGGATGCTCGGACCCGGGGTCCCGGTGTCAGCTCCGGGCCACGCCCTCGGCACGGGCGGCCGCGGCGACCGCCGCCGTCACGGCCGGGGCGACCCGCTCGTCGAACGGGGAGGGGATCACGTAGTCCGCGGAGAGCTCGTTCCCGACGACGTCCGCGAGGGCGTCGGCCGCGGCGATCTTCATGCCCTCGGTGATGCGGGAGGCCCGCACCTGGAGCGCGCCCGCGAAGATGCCGGGGAAGGCAAGCACGTTGTTGATCTGGTTCGGGTAGTCCGAACGTCCGGTCGCCACCACGGCCGCGTACTTGTGCGCGACGTCGGGGTGGACCTCGGGGTTCGGGTTGGCCATGGCGAACACGAAGGAGTTCGGCGCCATGGAGGCGACGGCGGGCTCGGGGACGGTGCCGCCCGAGACGCCGATGAAGACGTCGGCACCGTCGAGGGCCGTCTCCAGCGAACCGCTGATCCCGGCCTTGTTGGTGAGCTCGGCGAGCTCGCGCTTGACCGGGGTGAGGTCGTCCCGGTCGCGGCTCACGATGCCCTTGCGGTCGGCGACCGCCACGTCGCCGAGTCCCGCTTCGAGGAGGAACTTGGCGATGGCGACCCCGGCCGCACCGGCGCCGGAGATGACGGCGCGCAGCTCACCGAGCGTGCGCCCGGTCAGCTTCGCCGCGTTCCGCAGCGCGGCCAGCGTCACGACGGCCGTGCCGTGCTGGTCGTCGTGGAAGACGGGGATGTCGAGCCGCTCCTGGAGCTTGCGCTCGATCTCGAAGCACCGGGGTGCCGAGATGTCCTCCAGGTTGACGCCGCCGAACGACGGCGCGAGACGCACGACCGTCTCGACGATCTCGTCGGCGTCCTTCGTCGCGAGGGCGATCGGCACCGCGTCCACGCCGCCGAACTGCTTGAAGAGAATGGCCTTGCCCTCCATCACGGGGAGGGAGGCCTCGGCGCCGATGTCCCCGAGACCGAGCACCGCGGTCCCGTCGGTCACCACGGCGACGACATTCGATTTCCACGTGTAGTCGTGGACGAGCTCCGGCCGCTCGGCGATCGCGCTGCACACTTTCGCGACGCCGGGCGTGTAAGCCAGGGACAGGTCGTCCTTGTCGCGGACCGGCACGGTGGCCTGCACGGCCATCTTGCCGCCGCGGTGCAGCGCAAACGCCGGATCGAAGGGCTCGTCTGCGCCCTCGTGATCCGTACTGCTGTCGCTGCGAGGATTGACGATCTCCGCTGCCACTTGTCTGACCCCTTAAGTCTTATTCATCAGTTGAGGGTGTCCACTCCCGGTTGAGAAGTGGGCGGGCACCGCGTCCGTTCCCCGCCTGTCGGCGGAGGGAGGTACGGACACGCGGGCGCGCCGCACACGCGCCCTGGGCCCCGGATGAGGGGTGTAGCCAACCTTTGTACCCGAAGGCAGTGGGCACGGGCGAGTGACATTGGTTGCAGCATGCTTGGCAGACGTCCCTCGAGGCCGGGCCGAATGTCACTGGGCCGCGCGCGTGACCTGTGGGACGGCACGCGGTGCCATCTTCGGTAGCGCCCATTCCGCGATCAAGAACCTGGTAACCGCTCTTTTCCGACATCAGCCCCCTCGCCCGTAAAAGCACGCTCTCCGCGCACCCCTAACGACCGATGTCCGAATTCTCCGAATAGTGCACTCCAGAGGTCCGCATAGCGAGATTCTCCGGATATCACTTGGTTAACAACGATTCGATCCGGCCCCCCTACGCCCCTGCCGTACCGGGATGGTGCGATTCGAGGCTCGCCCGTTATCCGATTTTGACATCTCCGGCACCCAGAATCGGACGGTCCGAATGGCAAGATGCCGTCATCACACGAGGTCGCGACACCCGAAGGTGTGTGCACGACTCATCGGCAACTCCCTCATCCGCCGGAGGACCCACCATGACCGCAAGCTCCATTTGTCGTAAGACCGTCGGCAAGTCCGCGAAGTCCCGGATTGCCGCGGTCGGCACGATCGCGGTCGTCGGCTCGCTGCTGCTTTCCGGCTGCGGCGACCAGACCAACGACAAGGAGAGCAACTCGGTCAGCAATGCCCCGCTCGCCGACAAGCTGCCCCAGGACATCCGCGACAGGGGCGTAATCAAGGTCGGGTCCGACATCGCTTATCCGCCGGTCGAGTTCAAGGACAAGTCCGGCAACACCGTGGGTATCGACCCCGATCTCGGCGAGGCCCTCGGCAAGCAGCTCGGCGTGAAGGTCGAGTTCGAGAACGGCACCTTCGACACCCTCATCGGCGGTCTGCGCTCCAAGCGCTATCAGATCGCCATGTCGGCCATGACCGACACCAAGAACCGCCAGGAAGGCATCGACGAGGAGAACGGCAAGAAGGTCGGCACCGGCGTCGACTTCATCGACTACTTCACCGCCGGCGTCTCGATCTACACCAAGAAGGGCGAGGACCAGTCCATCAAGACCTGGGCCGACCTCTGCGGCAAGAAGATCGTCGTCCAGCGCGGCACCGTCTCGCACGACCTGGCCAAGGCCGAGTCCAAGAAGTGCAAGGGCGGCAAGAAGATCTCGATCGAGCAGTACGACAACGACCAGCAGGCCCAGGCCCGGCTGCGCTCCGGCGCCGCCGACGCGGGCTCGTCCGACTTCCCGGTGGCCGCGTACGCGGTGAAGACCTCGGGCGGCGGCAAGGACTTCCAGCTGGTCGGCGAGCAGGTCGAGGCCGCCCCGTACGGCATCGCGGTCTCCAAGAAGAATCCCGAGCTGCGGGACGCCGTCAAGGCAGCGCTCGACGCGATCATCAAGAGCGGCGAGTACGGAAAGATCATCAAGAAGTGGGGCGTCGAGGCCGGCGCGGTCAAGGAAGCCAAGGTCAACGGCGGCAAGTGATCACCCTCCCCCTCCCTCCCCGTCGCTGAAAGGCCACTCACGTGACCCCCGACATCTCCAAGAAGGGCCCGGCGGACGACGTCCCCACGGCCCGCACCGCGGAGGCCATCAAGGCCATCCCGGTCCGGCACTTCGGCCGGTACATAGCCGCTGTCCTGGCGATCGGCGTACTCGCATCGATCGTGGTCGCCTTCGCGCAGGGCGACATCAACTGGGGCGCGATCCCCGACAACTTCTTCGACGAGCGCATCCTTAAGGGTGTCCGCGAGACGCTGATCCTCACCTTCCTCTCGATGCTCATCGGCGTGGTCGGCGGTGTGCTGCTGTCGATCATGCGGCTGTCGAAGAACCCGGTGACCCAGTCGATCGCCTGGTTCTACATCTGGTTCTTCCGCGGCACGCCGGTCCTGGTCCAGCTCTTCGTCTGGTTCAACCTCGGCTTCGTCTTCGACTACATCAACCTCGGTCCGATCTACAAGGACGAGTGGTCGGACTTCATGACGCCGATGCTGACGGCGCTGCTCGGCCTCGGCCTCAACGAGGCCGCGTACATGGCGGAGATCTGCCGCGCCGGTCTCCTCTCGGTCGACGAGGGCCAGACCGAGGCGGCGCACGCGCTCGGCATGAGCCACAACAAGACGCTGCGCCGCGTCGTGCTTCCGCAGGCCATGCGCGTCGTCGTGCCGCCGACCGGCAACGAGTTCATCAACATGCTGAAGACGACGTCGCTGGTCGCAGCCGTCCAGTACTACGAACTCCTCAAGTACGCCCAGGACATCGGCACCTCGTCGGGCGCGACGGTGGAGACGCTGCTGCTGGCCGCCTGCTGGTACCTGATCATGACGTCGATCCTCAGCGTCGGTCAGTTCTACCTGGAGCGGTACTACGCCCGCGGCTCGTCGCGCTCCCTGCCGGACACCCCCTTCCAGAAGATCAAGGCCAACATGCTGTCCCTCAACAGCCCGCGGGGAGGCACCGCATGACCGCCATGGTGAAGTCCGAAGGCGTTCACAAGTCCTTCGGCCACGTCGAGGTCCTCAAGGGGATCGACCTGGAGGTCAAGTCGGGTGAGGTCTTCTGCCTCATCGGCCCGTCCGGCTCCGGCAAGTCGACGTTCCTGCGCTGCATCAACCACCTGGAGAAGATCAACGCCGGTCGGCTGTACGTCGACGGCGAGCTGGTCGGCTATCGCCAGAAGGGCGACAAGCTGTACGAGCTGAAGGACAGCGAGGTCGCCCTGAAGCGCCGGGACATCGGCATGGTCTTCCAGCGCTTCAACCTCTTCCCGCACATGACGGCCCTGGAGAACGTCATGGAGGCGCCGATCCAGGTCAAGGGCGTCGCCAAGGCCGAGGCCCGGGAGCGGGCCGGAGAGCTCCTGCAGCGCGTGGGCCTCGCCGACAAGGCGGGCAACTACCCCTCGCAGCTCTCCGGCGGCCAGCAGCAGCGCGTGGCGATCGCCCGTGCGCTCGCGATGGACCCGAAGCTGATGCTCTTCGACGAGCCGACGTCCGCGCTCGACCCCGAGCTCGTCGGCGACGTGCTCGACGTGATGCGCGACCTCGCGGAGTCCGGCATGACGATGGTCGTCGTCACGCACGAGATGGGCTTCGCCCGCGAGGTCGGCGACAGCCTCGTCTTCATGGACGAGGGCGTGGTGGTCGAGTCGGGCCACCCCCGTGAGGTGCTGACGAACCCGCAGCAGGAGCGGACGCAGTCGTTCTTGTCGAAGGTGTTGTAGCAGCCGCGGCCCTGCGGGGGTTCGCAGCCGGGAGATCCGGAAGGGGCGGTACGGACCAACGTCCGTGCCGCCCCTTTCGCCGGGTGAGGGTTACTTCAGGCCAAGGATCAGCGCGTCCGAGGGCGACGCCCACACCGGCCGCGCCTCCCCGAAGCCCGCCTCGCGCAGCGTCCGCGCGTGCCACTCCGCCGAGGGCATGTCCCCGTCCGCGTGCTCCCCGTAGATCTCGAACCGCTTGGCGGTGGGACCCGCGAGGATCGGGTCCTGGGCGGCGAGCTGCCACCACTCCCGCCAGTCCAGGACGCCCTCGGCCTTGGCACGCTCCATCCGCCGGTGGCGGAGAGCGCCCTCGGCCGCGTTGATGCGCGGAGTGGCGGGGTCGGGCATGTGGTCGGCGTTCATGAAGACGCCGCCGTCGCGGACGAGTCCGGCGACCTGGCCGTAGAGCGTGGCCAGCGGGTCGCTGTAGAGCCAGTGCAGCGCGGTCGCGGTGAGCACGGCGTCGTACGAGTCGTGCGGCAGCGCGGCGGTCCAGTCCGGGTCCTTCAGGTCCGCGGTCACGAAGGTGACCCGGTCGTCCCCGGCGAAGGTGCCCTCGGCGATCGTGAGCAGCGCGGGGTCCAGGTCGACGCCGACACTCGTCGCGTCCGGGAACCTCTTGAGCAGCCGGTCCGTAATACTTCCCGTACCGCACGCCAGATCCAGGACGCGCGGCGCGGTTCCGACCACGGCCTCGACCATGTCGAGCATGATCCCGAACCGCTCCTCGCGGTCGGGCAGGTACCACTGCTGCTGCCGGTCCCAGCTGTCCTGCCAGGCGCGCCAGTCGGTGCCGAGTCCGGCGCCCGCCGCTGTTCCGGTCCCCGTATCCGTCATCAGAACCCCTCCACTCCGTAATACCCTGGTACCGCAATCGGCTATTACTGGCCGACGAGAGTGACCATAGCCCGCCCCCGTAAGGACTACAAGTGGAACTGGCCTATTACTCGGACTATGCCCTGCGTCTGGTCAACAGCGAGGAGCCGGTCCGCAACAAGGACACGCTGACGTCCGTCGAGGCGATCAGGGAGCTCTTCGGGCCGAGCACCCAGATGGCCCGGCGCGCGACGGACTCCGACGTCACCCGCTTCCGGTCCGTGCGGGGCAGGCTCCGGGCGGTCTTCGAGGCGGCGGACGGCGGCGACGAGACGCTCGCGGTCGACCTCCTGAACTCACTACTCCTGGAGTTTCCCGTCAGCCCGCAGATCTCGGGCCACGACCACCGGGACGACGACGGGCGCCCGTTGTGGCACATGCACCTGGCGGACCATCCCTCGAACGCGACGGCGGGGTACGCCGCGATCGCCGCGATGGGGCTCGCCTTCCACCTCACCGAGCACGGCGTGGAGCGCCTCGGCCTATGCGAGGCCGCGCCGTGCCGCAACGCCTACCTCGACACCTCGACGAACCGCTCCCGGCGCTACTGCTCGGACCGCTGCGCGACCCGCGCCAACGTCGCCGCCTACCGCGCCCGCAAGCGCCTGGAGACCGAACGTTCCGCCGGAACCGGCCGTACGGCACCCAGTGCCCAGCGCACCAGCGTGAGCGGCGAACGGCGGCCGGGCGCCGGCGGGCGGTAGCGGAACCACACCTTCCCGAGGACGAGATCCTCGGGAACGACGCCGTAGTCCGTGCTGTCCCCGCCCGCGAAGGCGTTGTCGCCGAGCACCCACCAGCCGCCCTCGCGCCGCTCCTTGGCCCGCTTGACGACCAACAGGTCCTGTTGGAAGGGGTGGCACAGGATCACCACGTCACCCGGACGCACGCGCGCGCCCCACCGCACGAGCAGGCGGTCCCCGTGACGCAGCGTCGGCACCATCGAAGGGCCCGTCACCTCCGCCGCGCCCCACGGCACAAGGGCCCTTCCGCGCTCGCTCTCCTGCGACAGCTCCGGCATCACCGGCACCTCCCCGGTCCTATCCTCCACCAGTCCCAGTCTGACCCTGGACTTTTGTCCTAAGCCCATGGGGGCACCCGCGAAAACCCGTCTCTCACGGAGTAATGTCCCACCTGAGAAGACGATCACGAGGAGGACAGCACATGCTTTCCCGCCTGTTTGCCCCCAAGGTGAAGGTCAGCGCCCACTGCGACCTGCCCTGCGGTGTGTACGACCCGGCCCAGGCCCGCATCGAGGCGGAGTCGGTCAAGGCCGTGCAGGAGAAGATGGCCGGTAACGACGACGCGCACTTCCAGGCGCGCGCCACGGTCATCAAGGAGCAGCGCGCCGAGCTCGCCAAGCACCACGTCTCGGTGCTCTGGAGCGACTACTTCAAGCCCCCGCACTTCGAGAAGTACCCGGAGCTGCACCAGCTGGTCAACGACGCCCTGAAGGCCCTCTCGGCCGCGAAGGGCTCGACGGACCCGGCCACGGGCCAGAAGGCGCTGGACTACATCGCGCAGATCGACAAGATCTTCTGGGAGACCAAGAAGGCTTGATCTTCACCGGGCCACCGACCTGCTCTTTCGCGGGTCGCACCGCCCGTCCGACCGCACCCGGTCCGCAGGCCGCCGTGAGAACGGTGTCCGTGGCGGTCCGGGTGCGGTCTTTCGTCGGGCGGTCTTTCGTCGGACGGCCTTTCGTCGGGCGGTCTTTCGTCAGGCAGGCTTCCTTGGCCGGGCCAGGCCCAGGTCGTAGGCGAGGATCGTGGCCTGCACGCGGTCGCGCAGGCCCAGCTTGCTCAGCAGGGCGTTGACATGGGACTTGACCGTGCCGGTCGTGACGCCCAGGGCAGCCGCGATCTCCGCGTTCGTGTGGCCCGCGGCCACCAGGGCGAGGACCTCGCGCTCGCGGGGCGTGAGCGTGTCCAGGAGTTCGGGCTCCGGGGCGGGCGCCGTGCCGGCGAAGGCGTCGATCAGGCGGCGCGTGACGGTGGGGGCGAGCATGGCCTCACCCGAGGCCACGACACGGATACCGGCGAGGAGTTCCTCGGGCTGCGCGTCCTTCAGGAGGAACCCGGAGGCGCCGGCGCGCAGGGCGTCGTGGACGTACGCGTCCTGGTCGAAGGTGGTCAGGACCAGCACGCGCGGGGTGGGGCCGGTCGTCCCCGAGGCCGCCGTGAGCAGACGGGTCGCCGTCAGACCGTCCATGCCCGGCATGCGGATGTCCATCAGGACGACGTCCGGTACGAGTTCTGCGGCCAGCTGCACCGCGTGGGCGCCGTCGGCCGCCTCGGCCACCACGCGGAGGTCCGGCTCCGCGTCGACGATCGCCGCGAATCCGGCACGGACGACTGCCTGATCGTCGACGACCATCACTCGGGTCGTACTGATGACGGTGCCTCCTTCGGGTTCTTGGGGGGGGTGGAGGTGAGGGGGTGAAGGGGTGAGGGTGAGGGTCTTCAGCGGGGTGGGGCCGGGACCGGAACCCGCACAGCGGCCGGGGCCGAGTCCGGGACGGCGGCCGGGTCCGAGTCGGGGACGGCAGCCGGGGCCGAGTCCGGCACGGCGGCCGGGGCCGAGTCGGGGACGGCAGCCGGGGCCGAGTCCGGGACGGCGGCCCTCACAAGGCCAGGCCCCGTCACCTCCCTCAGCACTGCCAGCAGGCCCCGCATCGCCGAAAGGCCCGCCCTCGCCGCGTCCGCGACCCCGTCCAGGTCGCCCGCCTCGGCGTGTACGACCACCGCGTCGGCGTGCCGCAGGACTTCGCCGCGCAGCTCACCCGCGATGCGGCGGCGCTCCTCGTGCGCCTCGGCCACCGCCGACCACACCGTCGCCGTGAGCGCGTGGTCCTCCCAGGCCCTGACCCGTTCGCGCCGCGTCCGCACGCCCGCGCCGAGCCCCCACAGCGCCGCCATCGGCAGCAGGAACACCGCCCCGAGGACCACCGCGAGGAACACCAGAAGACCGAAGCCGCCGCCGTCCGCCGTGAGGTCCCGCATGCCGTCGGCCGACGCGAGGGCGAGCGAGGCCAGGGCCAGTCCCGCGGCCCCCACCGACATCACCGGCCACGTACGGCTCCCCGGCCCCGCGAACGCCGCCACCGCGTACACCGCCACGCACTCCGCGGCACCGCCCGCCACCAGCAGGCCCAAGGCCACGATCGGCGACAGCAGCCCGAAGGCGAGGCCGAGCGGTGCGAGCCATGCCGTGGCGAGGACCGCGCACAGCACCGCCCAGGGCGCCCGGCGCCGCCACAGCAGCGCGAGGGCGTGCACGGCGGCGGGTCCGCAGGCCAGGACGGCCGCGGTGGAATCCTCGGCGAGGATCACGACGGGTGGGAGCGCGGCGACGGCGAGGGCGACCGCCCCGTCGGACAGGTCGAGGCCGCGCAGCGCGCGGTGGCGGGCGGCCCGGTCGCGCAGGGCCCCGGTGGGGCGCGGGGCTCCCGCGGCGCGCGGCAGTCGGGCCCGCACGGACCAGCCGGGACCGTCGTCGCGCGGCCCGACCGTCAGCGTGCCGCCGAGCGCCGTGGCCCGCTCCCTCATGCCCGCCGTACCGCGCCCCGAGCCGAGCCGCTGTCCGGCAGGAACGCCGGCGCCGCCTTCCTCAGCCTCGTCAGCCTCGTCCGAGGAGCCCGCCGCGACCGCCCCGTCGTCCTCGACGGTCAGGCGCACCGCGCCGCAGGGTCCATCGAGTCGCCCGTCGGCTGCGTCAAGTCCATCCGCCCGGAGCCGTACACGTACCGTCGTATCGGGTGCGTACCGCAACGCGTTGGTGAGCGCCTCGCGCACGATGGCGAACGCCGCGTCGGCCACCGGCCCCGTCAGTGCCGCCAGGTCCGGCGCCACGTCGACGGCGGGCCGCAGACCCAGGCGGGCGAAGCCTGCGGCCAGTTCGTCGACGCGGTCCCGCAGAGCGCTCTCCTCGTCGGCCGCCGAGGTCCGCGCCATCGCCACCAGGCGGTGCAGCGCCGCCAGGGTCTCGCGCCCGGTGTCGGCCGCGAACCGCAGAGCCTGCGCGGTCAGTTCGGGCTTGCGGTCGCCGAGCCGCAGCGCGGCGGCCGCGGTGACCACGACCGACGTGAGGTGGTGGGCGCTGACGTCGTGCAGGTCGCGGGCGAGACGCTCACGTTCGGTGAGGGCGGCGCGGGCCCGTTCGGACTCCGCCCGCGCGAGGTCCCGCGCGGCGGTGCGGCGTCCGGCGAGCCAGCGGCGCCGGGTGCGGCCCAGCCCCACGACGCTCAGGAAGAGCACGCAGTTGATCACCGCTTCGCCACTGGCCTCGACCCCCGTTTCGAGCAGCACGGCCGAACGGCCCGCCTCACAGAGGGCCAGGGCGGCGCCGACGAGGGCTGCCGTCCGCCCCGGACAGCGCACCGCCACCGAGTACACGGCCACCAGCAGGCTCAAGGCGTGCAGGAGCGTCGCGTCCTCCGGGAGCGGCAGGCAGGCGAGGAGCACGGCCTCGACGACGAGCGCGGCGACGACCGGACGCCCGCGTCGTACGCCGAGCGCCGCGGTGATCACGACCGCGGCGACGAGCCCCACCACCGGCTGGAGAACGCCCACCGGGTCGTCGTCGCGCAGTGCGCGGCCGGGCCAGAAGGCCAGCTGCTGGATCGCCAGCAGGACGGGCAGCAGCCAGTTACGTATCCGCTCCATGGTGGCCTCGATGATACGGAGATGCTACGGAGGGGTGTCTTCCTGTCGGCCGCGTCTATCTCTGGTTGGAGAGCACGATCGTGCGGGCGGCCGACGCCGCGGCCCGCCGCCGCAGGAATGCTGGTGGACATGACCACGACGCCCTCCGCGGACCGCTCGGCCCACGCGTACGAACCCGCGTACGATCCCGCGCACGAATACGCGCACGCGCCGCACGACCCGTACGGGCCGCCGCCCACCTCGTACGCGTACGGGGCCCCCAACCCGCACGCGCCCTACGCCCCGTACGCGCCCTACGCCCCGTACGGGACCTACCCGCCGCTCCCCTACCACCGCCTCGCCCTGGCCACCGCCCGGCACCGCTGGTGGCGGCCCTTGGCCGGGACCGGGCTCGTGCTCGGCGGCGCCGTCGTCGCGTCCCTTGTGGTGCTCCTTGCGGGCGAGGTGGCGGGGGCGTTCCTGGACCGCCCCGTGGGCAAGGACGGATTCCGCGTCTGGGGCGGTATCGGGGAGATGGGGCAGGCCCTGCTGTCCCTCGCTCTGATCACCCCCGTGGTGTTCCTGGCCGCCCACTGGGCGGGGCGGCGTCCAGCGGGGACCCTGTCGTCGGCGACCGGACGGCTGCGGTGGCGCTGGCTCGTGCGGTGTCTGGGCGTCGGACTGCCACTGGTCACCGCGTCGACGGGGCTCATGCTGCTGCTCCCCGACTCGGCGGGCGGCGGCACGGCCGACCTGGAGTGGGCGGGCTTCCCGGACTTCCTGCTCGGCCTCGCGATGGTGTGCGTGCTCGTGCCGTTCCAGGCGTCGGCGGAGGAGTACGCGTTCCGGGGCTGGCTCACCCAGGCGGTCGGCGCCTGGTGCCGCTCGCCGTGGGTGGCGATCCTGCCGCAGGCGTTCCTGTTCGCCGCGGCGCACGGGTGGGGCACGCCGTGGGGCTTCGCGGATCTGGTGGTGTTCGGGCTGGTCGCGGGCGTGCTGACGGTCCGTACGGGCGGGCTGGAGGCGGCGATCGGCCTGCACGTACTCAACAACCTCCTTGCGATGGGCCTTTCGGCCGCGATCGCCGGGGCCCTCTCCTCGGAGGAGACGGCCGCGGACATGGAGTGGGCGGCAGTGGGCGTCGACGTGCTGGCGGTCTGCGCGTACGCGGCGGTCGTGCTGTGGCTGGCGGGACGGCACGGGGTCGCGACTGCGAGCGCGGGAGCGGAGAAGCAGAAGGTGAAGGAGAAGGAGAAGGAGAAGGAGGGGCAGAAGCGGGAGCAGCAGCTCTAAATCATTTGCCGCGGCCGACCGCCGACTGCTGCACTGAGGGGAGTCGGCAAGGGTCGACGGAATCTGCGGAGGAGACGGAAATGCGGCGTTCGTGCATGTCCCACACGAAAGGAATTCCCACTTCCGCAAAGGACATGACGGTACGTGCATTCAACTGCCCCGCACATTCTGAATCTGGGCATTCTGGCCCACATCGACGCCGGTAAGACCAGCCTGACCGAGCGGCTCCTGCACGCCGCCGGTGTCATCGACGAAGTCGGCCGCGTCGACGACGGGAACACCCGGACCGACTCGCTCGCCCTGGAGCGGCAACGCGGCATCACGATCAAATCCGCCGTCGTCTCCTTCGTCATCGACGACGGCGTCACGGTCAATCTGATCGACACCCCCGGCCACCCGGACTTCATCGCCGAGGTGGAGCGGGTCCTGAGCGTGCTCGACGGCGCCGTGCTCGTGGTCTCCGCCGTGGAGGGCGTCCAGGCGCAGACCCGCATCCTGCTGCGGACGCTGCGACGGCTGCGCATCCCCACGCTGATCTTCGTGAACAAGACGGACCGTGGCGGCGCCCGTTACGAGGGTGTCCTACAGCAGATCTCCGAACGGCTGACACCGGACGTCGTCCCGATGGGCACGGTCTCCGGACTCGGCACGCGCGAGGCGCGCTTCACGCCGTACACCGCAGCGCAGTCGATCACCGCCTTCACCGAGCTGCTCGCCGGTCACGACGACGCGCTCCTCTCCGCCTACGTGAACGACGTGGCGCCCCTCTCGTACGACCGCCTCCGCACCGAACTGGCCCGACAGACCCGCCGCGCACTCGTGCACCCGGTGTTCTTCGGCTCGGCGGCGACGGGTACCGGTGTGGCCGAACTGATGGACGGCATCCGGGAGTTCCTCCCCGCGTGCGCCGGTGACGCGGACGGCCCCGTCTCCGGCAGCGTGTTCAAGGTCGAGCGCGGGTCGGCCGGGGAGAAGATCGCGTACGTACGGATGTTCTCCGGCACGGTCCGTACGCGCGACCGTCTGGACATCGGAACCGGCGTCGAGCGAGACGAAGCCCTTCGTGAGGGCAGTGAGAACCATGAGGGCCGTGCGAACCATGCGAGCCATACGGGCCGTGAGGGCAAAGTCACCGCCGTCAGCGTCTTCGACCAGGGTGAGGACGTGCGCGGCCCCGAGGTCCGTGCGGGCCGCATCGCCAGGCTCTGGGGGCTCGGCGACGTCCGGATCGGTGACGTGATCGGCGTACCGCGCAAGGGCATCGAGCCCGGCGGCCACTACTTCACGCCGCCCACCCTGGAGACGGTCGTCTCGCCGCTGCATCCGGCCGACCGCGGCGCCCTGCATCTCGCGCTCACCCAACTCGCCGAGCAGGACCCGCTGATCGACCTGCGGCAGGACGCCGTCCGCCAGGAAGTGTCCGTCTCGCTCTACGGCGAGGTGCAGAAGGAGGTCATCCAGGCGACGCTCGCCGACGAGTTCGGCCTCGACGTCTCGTTCCGGGAGACCACGACGATCTGCGTGGAGCGGGTCGTCGGCACCGGCTCGGCCTTCGAGATCATCGACAAGGACCCCAACCCGTTCCTCGCCACGGTCGGGCTGCGGGTGGAGCCCGCGCCGGTCGGCGCCGGTGTGACGTTCCGGCTCGGGGTCGAACTCGGATCGATGCCGTACGCGTTCTTCCGCGCCGTCGAGGAGACGGTCGAGGAGACCCTGCGGCAGGGCATCCACGGCTGGCGCGTCCGCGACTGCACGGTCACGATGACGCACGCCGGGTACTGGCCGCGGCAGAGCCACGCCCACGGCACGTTCGACAAGAGCATGTCGAGCACTGCCGGGGACTTCCGGAACCTGACTCCGCTCGTCCTGATGGACGCGCTGCGCGAGGCGGGCACGGCGGTGCACGAGCCGATGCACCGCTTCCGGCTCGACGTCCCCGCCGACACGGTCGGGGCGGTCCTGCCCGCCCTCGCACGGCTGCGGGCCGTCCCTCACACGCCGACGACGAACGGGTCCTCGTACCGCCTGGAAGGGCACGTACCCGCGCAGCAGGTGCACGCGCTGGAGCAACTGCTGCCCGGACTGACACGCGGCGAGGGCGAGTTGGAGTCGTCCTTCGACCACTACGAGCCGGTGCGCGGCGGCACGCCCCCGACCCGCGAGCGGACGGACCACGACCCGCTCAACCGCAAGGACTACCTGCTGCGGGTGGTACGCCGGACGAACGGCGGCGGGCGCCCGGCGCACGGCAGCGGAGGCCCGGCGCGAGGCACCGGAGGTCCACCAGAAACGCCCTAGGGCCTGTGTCGGAAGTCCCCCAGCACCGGGAGGTCGAGCTCCTTCAGGCGCTCGCGGTCCGCGATAATGTTGATCTCCACGATCTTGCCGTCCACCACCGTGAAGGACCCGAGCGAGACCGCCTCGCCGCCAGGGAGGGCGACCAGGCCCGGCAGGCCGTTGACGAGCACCAGGTACTGGTCCGCCGCGACCCGCGCGAACATCTTCGCCTGCCCGGCCACCACCGCGGCGCCCCGCACCACCTTCGACAGGCCCGACGACAGCTCGCCGGTGTCCGCCCGCAACACGACGCCCGGGTCGAGGAGTTCGAGCAGGGCGTCGAAGTCACCGGTACGCGTGGCGGCCATCCACGCCTCGACCACCTCGCGCTGTTTGGCGACATCGGTCTCCGCGGTCGGCGTGGAGCCCTGCACGCGGCGGCGCGCCCGGCTGGCCAACTGGCGCGTCGCCGCCGGCGAGCGCTCCACGACCGGCGCGATCTCGTCGAACGGCACGGCGAACATGTCGTGCAGCACGAACGCGAGCCGCTCGGCGGGCGCCAGCGTCTCCAGTACGACGAGGAGCGCAAGGCCCACCGAGTCGGCGAGCAGCACCTCCTGCTCGGGGTCGACCGCGTCCACGCGGGTGACGATCGGGTCCGGGATGTGCGTCTCGCCGAAGGTCTGCAACGAGGCGTCCAGGGAGTCCTCGCGGCGGGACTGCCGGGAACGCAGCAGGTCGAGGCAGATTCGACCGACGACCGTGGTCAGCCAGCCGCCCAGATTCTGCACCTGGCCCGACGCCGCGCCACCCGACTCGGTGCCTGCCTCCGTGCCCGCCCCCGTCCCCGTGCCCGTGCCCGCCCCCGGCACCGTCCCCGTGCCCGGCCCGGCCACGGTGCGGCTCAGCCGGAACCACGCCTCCTGCACCGCGTCCTCGGACTCGCTCAGTGAGCCGAGCATGCGGTAAGCGACCGCGTTCAGACGAGGCCTGTGCTCCTCGAACTCCGCCGCGAGCGCGACCTGTGCCGATCCGTTCTCGTCCATCTGTCACTTTCTCCCGTCGCGGCCCGTCATAGGTATGACGGCCAACCCCACACATACGTGACAACCGAGGAGAACAGTAATGATCACCGGGATGAGGAATCCGACCGAGGTCCTCCCCGACGTCGCGCCCACCCTTCAGGCCCTGTTGGAGAGTACGCGGACCGCCGGTGTGCCCGGGGCCACGCTCGAACTCGTCCACCTGCGCACGAGCCAGATCAACGGCTGCGCCACCGGCGTCGAACTCGGCGTGCGCAACGCCCTGGGGAACGGCGAGACCGACGAGCGTCTGCACGCCGTGGCCGCCTGGCGCGACGCCTCCTGCTTCACCGGCGCCGAGCGGGCCGCACTCGCGCTCGCCGAGCACACGGCACGCCTCGCCGACCGCACGGACGCCATCCCGGACACCGTCTGGGACGAGGCCGCCGCTCACTACGATGAGCGCCAACTCGCCGCGATAGTCCTCATGATCGGCGTGACCAACCTCTTCCACCGCCTCGACCTCACCACCCGCCAGCCGACGGGCGAGGCCATGAGGCCTGAGGGGGGAGGGTGGGGGGAGGCATGAGGCATGAAGCATGAGGCGCGCGGCGTGCGGCATGCGGCGTCGAAATCAGTGGCCGGGGACCGCCGGAGCAGATGGGATGAGAGATCACCCCGTCCATCCCTCGAGGAGCTACCCGAATTGTCGTCCGCGCAGATCGACGCCGATCTCGTCCGCCGCCTGCTGGGGGACCAATTCCCGCAATGGGCCGACCTGCCCGTCGCCTCGGTACCGCTCCCCGGCATGGACAACGCGACGTTCCGGCTCGGTGACGACATGTCCGTACGGCTGCCGCGCTATCCCCGTTGGATCGGGCAGGTCGAGCGCGAGCAACGGTGGCTCCCGTGGCTGGCCCCGCAGTTGCCGCTCACCATCTCGACGCCGGTCGCCGCGGGACGGCCCGGCCAGGGCTACCCCTTCCCCTGGTCGGTCTACCGCTGGCTGGACGGCACGGCCGCGACCACCGAGGGCCTCGCCGACCCGGTCCGCGCGGCGCATGAACTCGCCGGATTCATCGGCGCGTTGCAGAAGATCGACGCGACCGGCGGCCCCGCCCCGGACCTGAGCAACGCCTTCCGTGGCGAGCGCGTGGGCACCGAATGCGACTCGCTGACCGCCGACTCGCTCGTACGGTCCAAGATTACGAAGCTGGCAGGCATCGTCGACACGGGCGCCGTCACGGCGGTCTGGGAGGCGGCCCTGGCGGCGCCCGCGTGGGACCGCGACCCCGTCTGGCTGCACGGCGACCTCGCGACCGGCAACCTCCTCGCCGTCGACGGCCACCTCAGCGCCGTCATCGACTTCGGCACGCTGGCCGTGGGCGACCCCGCCTGCGACCTGATCCCCACCTGGATGTTCCTGCCCGCCGAGGCGCGGGGCACCTTCCGCGCGGCGGTCGGCATGGACGACGCGACGTGGGCCCGGGCCCGCGGCCTGGCACTCGCCGGGTCGCTACCGGTGCCCGACGACCCGTTCTTCGCCGTCCCGGCACGGGTGACGGCGGCCCTGCGACACCTGAACGCGGTGCTCGACGACTACGCGGAGTACGCGGGTCCGTAGGAGGCGGCCCCGGACAGACCAGACCAGACCAAGCCAGGTCTCATCAGGTCAGGTCAAGTAAGGTCAGGTCAGCGGGGCCAACGCCGCTCTCAGGTCCGCCGGTTCGCGGTAGAGCAGACCGGTCATCCCGAGCGCGACGGCGGCGTCCACGTTCTCCCGACGGTCGTCCACGAAAAGGCAGCGGCCGGGTGCGACCCCGGCCCGCGTCGCCGCCGCCTCATAGATGCGGCGGTCCGGCTTGGCGATGCCGAGGTCGGCGCTGCTGACCACGTCGTCCAGCACTCCCTCCGGCCCGGTCAGCCCCAGTAGGGCGAGGTCGTCGGCGAGCCACGGGGTCGCGTTCGTGACGAGCAGGACGGGCAGCCCGGCCGCGCGGACCTGCCGAAGCAGCCCCACGACCACCTCGTCGGCCCGGAACTTCGCCTCGGCCAACGTCATCCCGAGCTCATACCCGCGCGCCCACGGCACCCGGTCGGCGAGCCCATCCGCGATCGACTCGATCCACCGCTCCTTGGTGATCTCCCCGCGCATCAACGGCATGTCCGTCTCGGGCCGGAACGCCACTTCTGCCGTACTGCCCTGCGGCAGGTCGACCGAGCGCTCCAGCTCCTCCAGTTCCGCCATGTCGTAGAAGCGGATCACGCCGTCGAGGTCACTCAGTACGGCATCGAACGCCCGGCCGCAGATCGTCATCACACGTGTTTATCACGCCACCACCACCGCCCCGACGGGCCACCTTCCCCCGACCAGAACAGCCCGGCACGACCCGACAAGCCCCGCCCCGCCCCAGCCCGACGACGGTCAACACGGCAGCCGACCCGCGAGGCATCACGTCACGTATTGCCGCTACCGTCTTCATCGCGAGCGGCGTATCCACCCTCGCCCCCGCGCGACCTATCTCCTGCCGTACCGCGTCCGCGTCCGGGACCGCGACCGGGACCGGGACCGTTTGCCCCCCGCACCCGCACCCGCGCCACCACCGCCACCACCGCCCGCCCGGCCACTCGGCTCCTCGCCCTCATCCAGGACGCACGCCTCACACTCCGCGTTGCGGCACGGGCCGGGGCCCCACACGGGGACGAACACCCCGAGCACCTTGCGCCGCCGGATCGCCGTACCCACCGGCCCTCCGCAGACCTTGCACGCCGGCTCATCCTCGCTCCGCGGCGCAAGGTCGGGCCGTGGCTCTTCGCTGCCCATACCTCCAGGCTATTCCGATCCAACCGACCGGGCGGTCCTACGACGTCAACCTCTTCATCGCTGCCGTCCTCGGCTCACGCCACATCGGCCACATCCGCGGACCGTCCGGCAGATCGAGCGTCGCACCCATGACGTCAAACCCCAGGCGCGTGTACAGATCACGGCTGCGTGGGTTGCTCGCCTCCAGATAGGCGTGCCTGCCCTCGCGATCACACCCTTCGAGTACCGCGGCGAGAAGCTCCGTACCGAGGCCCTCGCCCTGCCGGTCCGGGTGCACGGCTATGAGGTGCAGGTATTCGTGCGCCCTGTCGGTCGGATGGATCGCCTCCGTCAACCGCCCGATCACCTCCACGCGTTCGTTCCCCGGATCGACGATCCGGCGCAGCAACACCGGCCCGTCTTCACCCCCCTCCCCCACATCTCCCTCCCTCACGTCGCCCTCCCTCACGTCGCCCTCCCTCGCTTCTCCGTCACCTGCGTCTCCGTCACCCGCGGGCACGGACCACCACAGCGCCACGGCCGCACCATCCTCGGTGACGTCGACATGCCCCTCACCGAGCGCGATGTCGAAGAAGGCGCCCATCAGCCCACCGTGCAGGCGCAAGCGGCGCGCCTCGTCAGGAAAGATCCAACTGCTCACCGGATCCTGCATGAACGCCGCATCGAGCAGCCGGACCACGTCCTCCCGGTCGCCCTCCCCAGCCCTCCGGATCGCCACGCCCACAGCCAGCCCCTCACCACTCGTCCGCTCCCGGCGACGCGCTCACGGACCCATCAACCCCTGGGCGCGGCACGCCGGTCGCAGCGTAAGTGAATTCGGGCTACACCGGACGGTCCCCCTTAGCCCGACCGGCCCGGACCTCCCCAGGCCGAGCCGCACCGGACCACCTCTCACCTCCTCACCCCACCCCGCCCCTCAACTCCCCACCTCACCTCACCCCGCCCCTCAGCCCCTCATCCCAGCCCCCCCGTCCCTCCCCCCTCTCCTCTCTCCCCTCTCTCCTCATCTCCCCCAGTCCCCCAGCACACCCCACCCCAGACCTCTCAGTACGTACGCCGCGTCACGAACTCCGCGAGTGCCAACAGCCCGCCCGCCGATTCCGGATCCGGTACCGCTCCGGCGAGCTGCCCCACCGCCTTGGACATCCGGTCCGCCGCGTGCACCTGCGCCCAGTCACGGCCACCCGCACACTCCACGGCACGGGCCGCGCGCACCGCGAACTCCCCGGTGCCTCCTGCCGTCTCGATCCCGGTCTTGCCGATCCCGGTCTTGCCGATCCCCGTCCTGTCGGCCCCCCTCGCACCGTCGTCCTTCGATCTGCCGTACAGCTCGGCCAGTTCGGCCGCGGCCGGCGTGCCCGAGGCCAGGGCCGCGACGACCGGCAGGGACTTCTTCCGCGCCGCCAGATCCGCGCCCGCGGGCTTGCCGGTGCGGCTGGGGTCGCCCCAGATACCGATGACGTCGTCGATGAGCTGGAAGGCGAGCCCCGCCTCCCGGCCGAACCCGTCCAGCGCATCGGCCTCCTCCTCACCCGCGCCCGCATACACCGCCCCCAGCGCGCAGGCGCAGCCGAGCAGCGCCCCGGTCTTGGCCTCGGCCATGGCGAGGCATTCCTCCAACGTGACCTCGTCCGGACTGCGGGCCTCCAGCGCGGAGTCCGCGAGCTGTCCCGCACAGAGCTCCACGACACAGGCGGTGAGCCGGGCGGCTGCCGCCGGGGCCCCCGGGTGGGGGTCTTCGGCGACCAAGCGCTGTGCCAGTGCCTGCAGGGCGTCGCCGGTGAGGATCGCGCCGGCCTCGCCGAACACGGTCCAGGCGGTGGGCCGGTGCCTGCGCGTGGTGTCGCGGTCCATCACGTCGTCGTGCAGGAGTGTGAAGTTGTGGACCAGCTCGACCGCGGCCGCCGCCCGTACGGCCGCGGCGGGCTCCCCGCCGAGTGCCCGCACCGCGGTGAGTACGAGCGCGGGCCTGATGGCCTTGCCCGCGTTCCCCGAAGCCGGTGTGCCGTCCGCGTGCTCCCACCCGAAGTGGTAGAGCGCGATCCGGCGCAGCGATCCGGGCAGCGAGTCGATCGCCCTGCGCAGCTCCGGATCGACCTGTGTCCGTGCCGACGCCAGAATCTCCGCGGCCTCGTGACCCTCGCCCGGCCCGCTCCCCGGGATACGCGCCGATACGCTCCCCGCGTCATCCGCCGCGTCCGCCGCGTCCGTCTTCGTGTCTGCCGTCGTCCTCGCCGTCATGTCCGTCATGGACTCACCCCGTGAAGGATGCGGACGGTGGCGGTTCCTCGGCCTGTGGGCGCGTACGGAGAGGGTGTACCCCGTGCCGCACCCGGAGACACGGCGGCCGGCTCACTGCCATCGACCGATCTCGACGTTCTCCAGGACGCCGAGCGCGTCGGGAACGAGCACTGCCGCCGAGTAGTACGTCGACACCAGGTACGAGATGATCGCCTGCTCGCTGATGCCCATGAACCGGACGGACAGGCTCGGTTCGATCTCGTCGGGGATGCCGCTCTGGCGCAGGCCGACGACACCCTGTTCCTCCTCTCCTGTACGCATGCAGATGACGGACGTCGTACGGGCCTCGGTGACCGGGATCTTGTCGCACGGGAAGATCGGCACCCCGCGCCAGGTGGGGATCCTGGTGCCTCCCACATCGGCGGTCTCGGGGGCGAGCCCCCGCTTGTTGATCTCGCGGCCGAACGCGGCGATCGCGCTCGGGTGGGCGAGGAAGAGCTTGGAGCCACGCCTGCGGCTGAGCAGTTCGTCCAGGTCGTCCGGGCTGGGGGCGCCGTTGTGGGGCTGGATTCGCTGGTCGTACTCGCAGTTGTGCAGGAGGCCGAACTCTCGGTTGTTGATGAGTTCGTGCTCCTGGCGCTCCTTGAGCGCTTCGACGGTCAGCCGCAGCTGCTGCTCGGTCTGGTTCATCGGCTGGTTGTAGAGGTCGGCCACGCGCGTGTGGATGCGCAGCACGGTCTGGGCGACGCTCAGTTCGTACTCGCGAGGCGCCGATTCATAGTCCACGAAGGTGCCGGGGAGCACGGCCTCGCCGACATGGCCGGCCGACAGGTCGATGGCCGCCTCGCCGAACGTGTTGGTGCGCTGGGCCGGGAGGGACCGCAGCCTCTGCAGGTGGTCGCGGAGCGTGTCGCTGCGCTCCGCGACCTGTTCGAGTTCCTGCCGGGGCAGGGTGAGGACCGTACACGCGGTCACCGCACGCGCGGTGTACTCCCAGATGGACTCGGGGTCGATGAGTGCCTGTTCGCCGAAGTACGAGCCGTCGGCGAGCGTCTCGAGCACGGTGTCGTCCCCGTACGGACCCGAGCCGATCTTCTCGACGCGACCGTGCGCGAGCAGGAACGCCTCGTCCGCCTGGCTGCCGAAGGAGGCCAGGACCTCTCCCGCGGCGAACTCCCGCTGGTGGCAGCGCTGCGCCAGCTCCCCAAGCACTTCCTCGTCCGCGAACTCCCGCAGCACCGGCAGCTCGCCGAGCTCGGCCGGGATGACTTGCACGCGGTCGCCGGTCTTCACGAAGGTCACCCGACCGTCGCCGACCGAGTAGCTCAGCCTGCGGTTCACCCGGTACGTGCCGCCCTGTACCTGGACCCAGGGGAGCATCCGCAGCAGCCAGCGGGAGCTGATCTCCTGCATCTGTGGGGCGGATTTGGTGGTGGTGGCCAGATTCCGCGCGGCGGATGTGCCGAGACTCTGCTGCGGCTTCTCCGACTCAGTGCGGATCTCTTCGCCTACCGACATTGGCTTTGCCCTCCCGAGTACCTGCGTGCGGTGGTCTGCCCGCCCAACTCTTCCAGCACAGAACGTGGTCGCGCCATTACACAAACGAGCGGGAATGGATCACGCTTCCGCGGGGCAGTAAGCGTGCTTCCACCCGTTCGGACCAACTCGGGGTGTGCCGGGCCGGGCGGCCTGGTGGGCTCGGTGGATGACCACCTCCGAGGCTGCTGCCGACGCCGGTGCGCGGGAGCCGGCCCCGGCGGCCCCGGTCGCGCCGCCGGGCGAGCGCGGCCCGGTGCGCTGGCTGCACGCCGTCGGCCGGGCCTTCGAACCGGTGCGCCGTGCGCCGGTGACCGTGTTCGTGGTCGTGGCGCTGTGGGCCGTGGGCTTCTTCACTGGAAGCCTCGGCGCCGGGCCGTCAAGCACGCTCCTGAACGACGTCGGCGTCGGCGTACCCGCACTCGCCGACGGCCGCTGGTGGACACCGCTCACGTCGATCTTGTGGTGCCCGGGCATCGGCAACTACGTCGGTTCCACGCTGCTGTTGCTGCTCCTGGGCTCCGCGGCCGAGCAGCGCATGGGCTCCGTGCGCACCGCCGCCGTTCTGGTTCTCGGCCAGGTGCTCGGCGCACTGCTCGGCTCCGGCGTCGTCAAGCTGGGCTCCCTGGCCGGTGAGGACTGGCTGAACGACCTCTCGCACAGCCTCACGGCGACGCCCGGGATCGGCGCCTGTGCCGTCGGCGCCTTCCTCAGCTTCCGGCTCGACGCCCTGTGGCGGCGCAGGCTGCAGTTGTGCCTCATCGTGTTCCCGCTGATGCTCGCGCTGTACGTCGGCCATCTCCAGGGGGTGCTGCGCCTTGCCGGCGTCGTGGTGGGCCTCGGGCTCGGCGCCCTGGCACACCGGCACACGCACCGGCTGCGGATGCCGCACGCCTCGCACTCCGAGGGCCGGGTCCTGGTGGCGCTCGCGGTGGCCGCCTCCGCCGTCGGCCCGCTCGTCGCCACGCTCTACAAGGACTCGCTCGGCCCCTTCAACATCCTGGACCTGTACGTCTCCGGAGGCCCCGGCCCCGAGGACATCGCGGACGCCTGCGTCCGGGCGAGCAGCACGGACTGCGCCCGTGTCCACGCCCAGGACCACTTCTACGGCTCTCCCGCGATGCTCATGGGAATCGCCATTCCCCTGCTGCTGCTCGTGCTCGCCGAGGGGCTGCGCCGCGGTCTGCGGCTGTCCTGGCGGATCACCGTGGCCGCGCAGCTGGTGTGGCTGGGGCTCATGGCGTACCTGCTGAGTGACATCACCTCGCACCCCGACCGGTACGTACTGGAGGGCAGCGACCTGTCCGACCAGAAGGCCGCGATGATCCAGTCGGTCATCGAGCAGATGATGCTGCCGCTCCTCGTCCTGGTGCTGCTCCTCCTCGCCCGGCACCTCTTCGACCAGTGCGTCTCGCGGACCACCGTGACGTGGCTCGCGGGAGCCGTCGGCGGCGCGCTGCTGCTGGCCTGCCTGGCTTACGTGGGCATCGGGTATGCGGTGCGCGACCAGTTCACGCCCGACGCGACTCTCTCGAAGCTGATCTCCGGCATCCCCGCACAGTTCCTGCCGCCGAGCTATGAACCGTTCTTCTTCCAGGGCCGGGCTCCCGTCCCGGTCGGCGGCACGGCGCTGTCCCTGTACGAGTACTGCGGGATGCTGTTCTGGGTGGTCACCCTGATCGCTCTCTTCGTGGCGTTCCGGCGGCCCCTGATGCATGCCGACGCCGGGGCGGCCGCACGCGCGCGTGCGCTGCTCGCCGCGCACGGCGGCTCCACGCTCTCGTATCTGACGACGTGGCCGGGCAACCACTACTGGTTCTCGGCGGACGGCCGGGCCGCGGTGGCCTACCGCGTGCATTCCACGGTCGCGCTCACCACGGGCGACCCCTTCGGGGAGACGTCCGCGCGTGCGGAGGCGGTCGGCGGGTTCGCCGAGTACTGCGACCGGCGTGGCTGGACACCGTGTTTCTACAGCGTGACGGCCGACGCCAAGCTCCGTACGGACGCGCTGGGCTGGAGCTCTGTGCAGGTCGCCGAGGACACCGTCGTGCCGTTGCCGGAGCTGGCGTTCACGGGCAAGAAGTGGCAGGACGTCCGCACGGCCCTGAACAAGGCCAAGAAGGAGGGCATCACCGCGGAGTGGCACACCTTCGCGGAGGCTCCCCTCTCGCTCACCGACCAGATCCGCTCGATCTCCGAGGAGTGGGTCGCGGACAAGGGGCTTCCGGAGATGGGCTTCACACTCGGTGGGCTCGACGAGCTCGACGACCCTCATGTGCGCTGTCTCCTCGCCGTCGACGAGGAGCGCACGGTGCACGGCATCACGAGCTGGATGCCCGTCTACGGAGACACCGGAGAAGCCGGAGACACCGGAGAAGCCGCCGACGGCACGCCCACCCCGCCGGTGGGCTGGACGCTGGACTTCATGCGACGCCGCTCCGACGGGTTCCGAGGCTCGATGGAGTTCCTGATCGCGTCCGCCGCGCTCGGCTTCAAGGAGGAGGGCGCCCAGTTCCTCAGCCTCTCCGGAGCGCCGCTCGCCCGCGCCTCGGACACCGGGGAGCCGCCGGCCGCGCTGCAGCGCCTGCTGGACCACGCGGGCCGCACCCTGGAGCCGGTCTACGGCTTCCGTTCCCTGCTCAACTTCAAGGCCAAGTTCCAGCCCCAGTACCGGCCCATGTACATGTGCTATCCCGACCCGGCAGCCCTGCCCAACATCACGCGGGCGATCGGCAAGGCTTATCTGCCGCACATGAAGCCCGCCCAGGGGGTGCGTCTGATGCGCAAACTGACCTCTTAGGCGCGGAGGACGCGGCCCGCGCACCATACGGGCCGGGAACTCCAAGATCCGCGCAACCGTTGAACCCATCGCGGGGCGTCAGTACCATCCGCCCCCTTCGCACCAACCGGCAGGAGAAGGCAATGGCAGGCTTCCTGGATCGCGCCAAAGAGCAGGCCCAGCGGGGCCTCACCCAGGGCAAGCAGAAGATCGACGAGGTCCAGGAGAAGCGTGCGGGCGACGCCCTCCTGAAGAAGCTGGGCGCCGCGTACTACGCGGAGCGGCGGGGCACCGGCTCCGCCCAGGACACCCAGCAGGCGCTGCAGGCCCTGGAGTCCCACATCGCGACGAATGGCGACGGATTCCTGCACGGCAGCTGACCGGATCGGCTCGCACGGTGTCCGAACAGGCCTCGAATTGGTTCCGAACGACTGGTTACAGCATCGGAGTTCCGGTACAAGCAGGGCGTACGAGACGGTCCGCGACCGGCGGCCGTCGTGCCTTGCGAAGAAGGCCGCCATGTCCCCACCCATGTCAGCGGGCCGGTTCCTGGACATCCTGCGAGACGAAGGTGTGACCGTCGTCGAAGTCGGCGACTGGGAGCACCACAACCGCAATCACAAGGGTCCCTGGGGCCCTATGCACGGCGTGATGATCCACCACACGGTGACATCGGGTAGCCAGCGCACGGTGGAGATCTGTCGCGACGGTTTCGCGTCGCTGCCGGGCCCGCTCTGCCACGGCGTCATCACCAAGGACGGCCGCGTCCACCTCGTGGGCTACGGCCGCGCCAATCACGCGGGACTCGGCGACGACGACGTGCTGCGCGCCGTCATCGCCGAGAAGCGGCTGCCTCCGGACAACGAGGCGAACACCGACGGCAACCGCCACTTCTACGGCTTCGAGTGCGAGAACCTCGGCGACGGCGAGGACCCCTGGCCCGACGAGCAGCTGGAAGCGATCGAGAAGGTCTCGGCCGCGATCTGCCGCCACCACGGCTGGACGGAGCGCTCCGTGATCGGCCACCTGGAGTGGCAGCCGGGCAAGATCGACCCGCGCGGCTTCACGATGGACTCGATGCGCGACCGCATCGAAGAACGCCTCAAATAACCCCACCCGAGAAAGGCCCGGGGAGCCCCGGCACAAGGGCTCCCCTGCCGGACGTCGCCCCGCGGGGGACAATGGCGGGGTGCGTCCCACCCCGCCCGCAGGCCTGCGCCCCCGGCTGCCGTCCCCGTTGCAGCACATAGAAGACGACCGTTTCGCCCGGCGCGGCGTACGGCTGCTGCTCAAGCGCGACGACCTGATCCACCCCGACCTGCCGGGCAACAAGTACCGCAAGCTCGTCCTGAACCTGCGGGCCGCGGCCGACGCGGGCCACGACACCCTCCTCACCTTCGGCGGCGCCTACTCCAACCACCTGCGCGCCACCGCCGCGGCGGGCCGCCTCCTGGGCTTCGCCACGATCGGCGTCGTCCGCGGCGACGAACTCGCCGGGCGCCCCCTCAACCCGTCCCTGACGCGCTGCGCGGCCGACGGCATGCGCCTGCACTTCGTCGACCGGACGACGTACCGGCACAAGGCGGAGCCCGGCACTCTGGCGGCGCTCCTGCGCGCGGCGGACGCCGCGGGGGCCTACGTGATCCCCGAGGGCGGCAGCAACAGCCTTGCCGTACAGGGCTGCACAGCACTCGGCGAGGAGCTGCGCGAGCACGCCGACGTGGCAGCCGTGGCGTGCGGCACGGGCGGCACCCTCGCGGGCCTGGCCGCCGGCCTCGGCCCGGACCGTCACGCCCTCGGCATACCCGTCCTCAAGGGCGGCTTCCTGGGCGGCGACATAGCGGCACTGCAACGGCAGACGTTCGGCGAGCCGACCGCCAACTGGCACCTCGACGAGCGCTTCCACTGCGGCGGCTACGCCCGCACCCCGCCCGAACTCATCGCCTTCGCCGAGGACTTCGAGGACCGCCACGGCCACGCGACCGGCCTCTCCGTGGAACGGCTCTACGTCGCCAAGCTCCTGTACGCCCTGACAGCCCTCTCCGAAGAAGGCGCCTTCCGGCCCGGCACCCGCCTCACCGCGGTCATCACCGGCACGGCCTAGGCCGCTCAGCCCTCGCTCGTCCTCACTCAGTCCTCGATCTCCCGATGGGCGGCGGCCTCCTCCAGGTCCAGCTTGCGCAGCAGCGTGCGCATCATCTCGTCGTCGATGCGCCGCTCGTCCCGCATCTTCACGAACACCTCGCGTTCCGCTGCGATCGCCTCGCGCGCAAGGCGGCGGTAGGTGTCGTCCGCCGACTCCCCCGTCACCGGGTTGGATTGGCCGAGCCGCTCCCACACGGAGTTGCGCCGCCGCTCCAGAACGGTGCGCAGGCGGTCCTGAAGGGGCTGTGGCAGGCGATTGCGCTCGTCCTGCATGAGTTCCTCCACCCGCGCCTCCGCGGCCTGTGAGGCGGCGTTCTGCGCCTGCGCCTCGGCGAGTGTCTGAGCCTGCGCGTCACGGCCGGGCAGTTTCAGGACACGGATCAGCCACGGCAGCGAGAGACCCTGCACGACGAGCGTGCCGATCACCGTGGTGAACGTCAGAAACAAGACAAGGTTGCGCGCCACGAAGGGCTGCCCGTCGTCCATGACGAGCGGGATGGAGAAAGCGATGGCCAGCGACACCACGCCCCGCATCCCGGCCCAGCTGACGATCAGCGGCCGCCGCCAGTCCAGGTCGCCCTCGCGCTCCCTGATCCGGGCCGACACCCCGCGCGGCAGGTACGTCGCCGGATACGACCACGCGAAGCGCACCAGCACGACGAAGACGAAGACCCCGACCGCGTACCAGACCGCCTGCCCCACGCTGTACTCGCCGAGCCCCTTGAGCACGACGGGCAGTTGCAGTCCGATGAGCGCGAACACCGTCGACTCCAGGATGAACGCGACGACCTTCCACACCGCGGCCTCCTGCAGCCGCGTCTCGAAGTCGACCTGCCAGGACCGGTGGCCCAGGTAGAGGGCGACGACGACCACGGCGAGCACCCCGGAGGCGCCGACCTGTTCCGCGGCGGCGTAGGCGACGAAGGGAATGAGCAGCGACAGCGTGTTCTGCAGCATCGCCTCCTTCAGGTGGGTGCGCAGCCAGTGGATCGGCACCATGAGGAGCAGCCCGACGCCGACCCCGCCGACCGCCGCCATCAGGAACTCCCGGATGCCGCCCGCCCAGCTCGCGCCCTCGCCGACCGCCGCGGCGAGGGCCACCTTGTAGGCGGTGATCGCGGTCGCGTCGTTCACCAGGGACTCGCCCTGCAGGATCGTGGTGATCCGGGAGGGCAGCCCCACCCGGCGCGCCACGGCGGTCGCCGCGACGGCGTCCGGGGGCGCGATCACGGCGCCGAGGACGAGCGCGGCGGTCAGCGGCAGGTCGGGGATGAGCAGGTAGGCGAGCCAGCCCACGGCGACCGTGGCGAACAGGACGTACCCGACGGAGAGCAGGGCGACGGGCCTGAGGTTGGCGCGCAGGTCCAGGTAGGAGCTCTCCAGGGCCGCTGTGTGCAGCAGCGGGGGCAGGATCAGCGGCAGCACGATGTGCGGGTCGAGGTGGTAGTCGGGCACTCCGGGGACGTACGAGGCGATGAGTCCCGCCCCTACCAGGAGCAGCGGTGCCGGCACGGGCGTCCTGCGTGCCGCCCCCGCCACCACGGCGCTCGCCGCGATCAGTGCCACCAAGGGCAATACATCCATCGCCAGACTCTCCGCCCTCCGCGTTCCCGTCGTAACCTGGCAATCATGAACGAGTGCCCGCACGTCGCCGCGCTGCCGCACCCCGAGGTGTCACCGCTGAGCGAAACGTGTCTCGAGTGCCAGGCGGCCGGCAGCCACCCGGTCCAGCTCCGGCTCTGCCTGGAGTGCGGGCACGTCGGCTGCTGCGACTCATCGCCCTTCCAGCACGCGACAACGCACTTCAAGGAGACCTCACACCCAGTGATGAGGACCTTCGAGCCGGGCGAGAGCTGGCGCTGGTGCTTCGTGGACGGTTCGATCGTCTGACGCCTGGGTACGTCAACCCGGCACCCGTTCTTTCCAATTGGGCCTGCTCGACCCCTAGCCACTGTCCGTACTCATAGGCTTACTATGAGTGACAGCATCGGGTGGGGTCCCCGGGACACGGAACTGGGGAGCGCGGTAGCGTCACCGCAGAAAGAAGTGGTGCGTTACCCGTGTGACGCAGTCCGGACCACCGCTGGACGTTGGCCCCGGAACCCCGAAAGTGCTTGTACCACCTTGGAGGTGAGGGTGTCCCAGATCGCAGGCGAGCCCGGGAATCAGGACTTCGTGGAGGTCCGTCTTCCGGCTGCGGGTGCCTACCTGTCTGTGCTGCGGACGGCGACGGCCGGCCTCGCGGCGCGTTTGGACTTCACTCTCGACGAGATCGAGGACCTCCGTATCGCGGTCGACGAAGCCTGCGCGATCCTGCTCCAGCAGGCCGTGCCCGGCTCCGTACTCAGCTGCGTCTTCCGCCTCGTCGACGACTCGCTGGAGGTGACGGTCTCGGCGCCCACGACCGACGGCCGGGCCCCGGAACGGGACACCTTCGCCTGGACTGTGCTGTCGGCCCTCGCGGGCCAGGTCGACTCCGCCGTCGCCGAGGACAACACCGTCTCGATCAGCCTCTACAAGAAGCGCGGCGCGGGACCCGGGCCGGCGTGAGGAACGGGGACGGGCCGGTGCGGGACGAAGAGCGCGACACACAGGGTCTACCCGCCGGCGGCAGGGAGGGGACGCGCCGCATGTCCACCGGAATCCCCGAACAGCAGGCCAAACCGCACCCGGAGGAACCGGACCCGGTTCCGCTCAGGGTGGCCGATGTGTCGGAGCAGGCAGAGCCGACCGCCAAGGACGAGCTCAAGCAGCTCTCCGGCCGGGGCGGCGGGCGACGGGTGGGAAACATGAGCGAGCACGAGCACAGCCGGCACGATCCACGGGACCGCAGCGGCGCACGCGCGATGTTCATCGAACTGCGTTCCCTGGACAGCGGAAGTCCGGAGTACGCGGAGCTGCGCAACAGGCTGGTCCGCATGCACCTGCCGCTCGTCGAGCACCTGGCCCGCCGCTTCCGCAACCGCGGCGAGCCGCTCGACGACCTCACCCAGGTCGCCACGATCGGGCTGATCAAGTCCGTGGACCGCTTCGACCCGGACCGCGGCGTGGAGTTCTCCACGTACGCGACGCCGACGGTCGTCGGTGAGATCAAGCGGCATTTCCGCGACAAGGGGTGGGCGGTCCGCGTACCGCGGCGCCTCCAGGAGCTGCGTCTCGCGCTGACGACGGCGACGGCAGAGCTGTCGCAGTTGCACGGCCGCTCCCCCACCGTGCACGAGCTGGCCGAGAAACTGGCCATCTCCGAAGAGGAGGTCCTGGAGGGCCTGGAGTCGGCCAACGCCTACTCCACGCTGTCCCTGGACGTCCCCGACACGGACGACGAGTCCCCGGCCGTCGCGGACACCCTGGGCGCCGAGGACGAGGCCCTGGAGGGCGTCGAGTATCGCGAGTCGCTCAAGCCCCTCCTGGAAGACCTGCCCCCGCGCGAGAAGCGCATTCTGCTGCTTCGCTTCTTCGGCAACATGACCCAGTCGCAGATCGCGCAGGAGGTCGGCATCTCCCAGATGCACGTGTCCCGCCTGCTGGCGCGGACGCTCGCGCAGCTGCGGGAGAAGCTGCTGGTCGAGGAGTAGTCACTCCCCGTAGTCATCCTCGGAGGTCACTCCTTGTAACCGCCCCCGCAGGGGCACTCCTCGCGGTCACCGCCTCGGCCTCGCACCGGCGGGTACCCGCTACTTCTGATCCTGAACGTTGCCGGGGCCCTGGATTCCGAGGGCCTCGGTCGTCGCCGGATTGATCAGGAGCACGAGCGACGCGACGGCTGCGACGGCGAGGGCGATACCCGCCGGGATCGCCACGCTGTCGGCCTGCAGCATCTGCCAGGACACCGGAAGCGCCATGATCTGCGTGATGATCGCGGGCCCACGGCTCCAGCGGCGCAGCTTCATCAGGCCGCGCGCGGCGAGCAGCGGCAGCAGCGCGAGGACGATCAGCGTGATGCCGCCCGTCTCGGCCTGCCGTGCGTCGTCGGGTGATCCCGCGAGACCCATCGCAAGCATGTACACGCCCCCGGCGAGAAGGGCGAGACCCTCCAGAGCGACCAGTGCTGCGGCGGCGGTCACCCGCACGGGTCGGGGTCCCGGCTCGGGCGACTCCGGGCTTTCGGGGGTGGATTTCCGCTCAGTACTCACCCCAGCAGGGTAGCTCCGGGTGCCCTCACCCCGGCACCTCGGTCTAGGCCGGGTAAAGACGGCTAGGTAGTCTGCTGCGCATGCGTGCACTTCTCGTGGTCAACCCGGCGGCAACCACCACCAGTGCGCGTACGCGTGATGTGCTGGTCCACGCCCTGGCGAGCGAGATGAAGCTCGACGCGGTCACCACGGAGTACCGCGGACACGCCAGAGACCTCGGCCGGCAGGCCGCGGACAGCAAGGACATCGAGCTGGTCGTCGCCCTCGGCGGCGACGGCACCGTCAACGAAGTCGTCAACGGACTGCTGCACCACGGCCCCGATCCGGACCGCCTGCCCCGCCTGGCCGTCGTCCCCGGCGGCTCCACCAACGTCTTCGCGCGCGCCCTGGGGCTGCCGAACGACGCCGTGGAGTCCACCGGTGCCCTCCTGGACGCCTTGCGCGAGGGCAGTGAGCGCACGGTGGGCCTGGGCATCGCGGGCGGCACACCGGGCACGGAGGACGAGGCCGTGCCCTCGCGCTGGTTCACGTTCTGTGCGGGACTCGGTTTCGACGGCGGCGTCGTCGGCAGGGTCGAACAGCAGCGCGAGCTCGGTCGCCGTTCGACACACGCCCTGTATGTGCGCCAGGTGCTCCGCCAGTTCCTCGACGAGCCGCACCGCAGGCGCGGAATGATCACCCTGGAGCGGCCCGGCGAGGACCCGGTGACCGACCTGGTGATGTCGATAGTCTGCAACACCTCTCCGTACTCCTACCTGGGCAATCGCCCCCTGTACGCATCCCCGCAGGCCTCCTTCGACACGGGCCTGGACGTGCTCGGCCTGAAGAAGCTCTCCACCGCCGCGGTGGCCCGTTACGGCACCCAGCTCCTGACGTCGACGCCGGAACGCGGACCGCACGGTAAGCACGCGGTTACGCTCCACGACCTCACGGACTTCACCTTGCAATCAAAGGTGCCCCTGCCCCTCCAGATGGACGGTGACCACTTGGGGCTGCGGACGAGCGTGACGTTCACAGGCGTACGCCGTGCACTGCGTGTGATTGTGTGAGTAGAAGGGCCTAAAGTCCTTTCACTCGAACGTTTAGGCCAGGGTCCACCCCATAGAAGTACGGCTGTGACCCAGCCGACACTGAGGAATCAAAAAAAACTTTCCTGAAGGGGTTGTATCCGCCGCCGAGGTTTGCGAATCTCTACATGGCGATCGGGACGGCCCGCAACATCGGCCCCACAGAGAGCCAGAACCCCTCCTCCACCACAGGTCCACACCAGGCAACTGGGCGTCGGCCCTTCCCGTGCGGGGGGATTCGTGAAAGCGTTCACATTCACAAGCAACCTGAATGTAATACCAAGGAGAGGTAGCAGCCATGGACTGGCGTCACAACGCCGTTTGCCGCGAGGAAGACCCCGAGCTCTTCTTCCCCATCGGCAACACCGGTCCTGCGCTGCTGCAGATCGAGGAAGCCAAGGCCGTCTGCCGTCGCTGCCCCGTTATGGAGCAGTGCCTGCAGTGGGCGCTCGAGTCCGGCCAGGACTCCGGCGTCTGGGGTGGCCTCAGCGAGGACGAGCGCCGCGCAATGAAGCGCCGCGCCGCTCGCAACCGTGCACGCCAGGCCAGCGCCTGACGTTCACGCCCCCCACGAGCCTGAGCTTGGCGGCGCGTACAGCGAGTACGCAACTCCCGCCCCCGAGCCGCAGCCGCGCAGTACCCCCGATGCGCATCGCAACGTGAGCAGTGAGCCCCGGACCCTTGGGTCCGGGGCTCACTGCTTTCGTCTGTCCGGCCGTTTGCCGCTGCTATCAGCCGCAGCTACCAGTCGCTCTTGCTTGTCGCTGTTACTTGTCGCCGCGGACCGGGATGTCGAGGATGACCTGCGTGCCGCGTTCCGGTGCGCGGACCATGTCGAAGGTGCCGCCCAGCTCGCCCTCGACCAGTGTGCGGACGATCTGCAGGCCGAGATTGCCGGAGCGGTGCGGGTCGAAGCCGTCGGGAAGTCCGACGCCGTCGTCCTGGACAGTGATCAGCAGGCGCGCTTCCTTGGTGGTGCCACCCCGCACGGCGGACACCTCGACCGTGCCGGTGTCCCCCTCGCGGAAGCCGTGCTCCAGGGCGTTCTGCAAGATCTCCGTGAGCACCATCGACAGCGGCGTCGCGACCTCCGCGTCGAGGATCCCGAAACGGCCGGTGCGTCGGCCCGCGACCTTGCCGGGTGAGATCTCGGCGACCATCGCAAGCACCCGGTCGGCGATCTCGTCGAACTCCACGCGCTCGTCCAGGTTCTGGGAGAGCGTCTCGTGGACGATGGCGATGGAGCCCACGCGGCGTACCGCCTCCTCCAGGGCCTCGCGGCCGGTGGCGGAGTCGATGCGGCGGGCCTGCAGCCGCAACAGCGCGGCGACCGTCTGCAGGTTGTTCTTCACCCGGTGGTGGATCTCCCGGATGGTGGCGTCCTTCGTGATCAACTCCCGCTCGCGGCGGCGGAGTTCGGTGACGTCACGCAGGAGGACGAGCGATCCGATGCGAGGCCCCTTGGGCTTGAGCGGGATCGCGCGCAACTGGATCACGCCGTCGCCGCCCTCGATCTCGAACTCGCGCGGCGCCCAGCCGCTCGCGAGCTTGGCCAGGGCTTCGTCCACCGGGCCGCGGGACGGGGCGAGTTCGGCCGTCGCCGTCCCGAGGTGGTGCCCGACGAGGTCGGACGCGAGGCCGAGACGGTGGTACGCGGAGAGGGCGTTCGGCGACGCGTACTGCACGACGCCGTCGGCATCGAGGCGCACCAGACCGTCGCCCACGCGCGGGGAGGCGTCCATGTCGACCTGCTGCCCCGGGAAGGGGAACGATCCTGCAGCGATCATCTGCGCGAGGTCGGACGCCGACTGGAGGTAGGTCAGCTCCAGACGCGACGGTGTGCGCACGGTCAGCAGGTTGGTGTTGCGGGCGATGACGCCCAGGACGCGCCCTTCCCTGCGTACGGGAATGGACTCGACGCGCACCGGAACCTCTTCGCGCCACTCCGGGTCGCCCTCGCGCACGATGCGCCCCTCGTCGAGGGCCGCGTCGAGGAGGGGGCGGCGGCCGCGTGGTACGAGGTGGCCGACCATGTCGTCCTGGTAGGAGGTGGGGCCGGTGTTGGGCCGCATCTGCGCCACGGAGACATAGCGGGTTCCGTCGCGCGTGGGGACCCAGAGGACCAGGTCGGCGAAGGAGAGGTCGGAGAGCAGCTGCCACTCCGAGACCAGCAGGTGCAGCCACTCGAGGTCCGAGTCGCCGAGGGCGGTGTGCTGGCGTACGAGGTCGTTCATGGAGGGCACGTGTGCGAGCGTACCTTTCGCGTCCGGCGGGTCCGCTCCGTGGAGTTCCCGGCGGGCTGCCGGGCGAGGCGGGAGGGCTCCGGCGGTCCCGACGAGCCGCGGCGCCAGGGCGGGACCCTCAGCCCGCCCACGGCACCGCAGCCCTTCAGGTGCATCGGCCGCCAGAATGTGCGGTACTGAACAGCCGATCGGGAGGATCCGACGCGGTCAGGGCAGAGAGCGCCGGTTCCTCGATCCGCTCTCCTGTGCGGGAAGAGCGGAGGCTTTACCCACGCATTGTGGACTAGACCATTCTCCCATGTCTATGCGTCGACAGATGTTTGTTGTTGTCTCTTTCTCCGACACATGGGCTCGACGGTCAGGTCCTATTCTCCACCGCTCGGGCCGGTGGCCACACCTGCATCGCGAGATCGGCCACCGCTTCCAGGTCGGCCCTGGTGGCACCGTCCCTGGCCTGCTGCGACATCCCCTGGAAGACCGCCGCCGTGTAACGGGCGAGGGCGGTGGGGTCGGCGTCACCGGGCAGCTCCCCCGCCGCGACGGCCGCGCGGATGCGGGACTCGATGTCCGTCACACTGGCGTTCCGCCGCTCGCGCAGGGCGTCTTCCACCTCCGGCGTCGTGCAGTTGGTGGCCGCCGAGATGACCAGGCAGCCGCGAGGGTGGGCCGGGTCGGTGAACTCGGTCGCGGCCTCGCGCAGCATCCGTGAGACGGCGCCGCGCACCGTGGGCTCCTCGTCGAAGGCGCGGTCGCCGAAGACGCCGTAGGTGAGGCCGTACCGCACGACGGCCTCGTCGAAGAGAGTGCGCTTGTCACCGAAGGCGGCGTAGAGGCTGGGTGCCCCGATCCCCATGACGCGCGTGAGGTCGGAGACCGAGGTCCCCTCATACCCGTGCTCCCAGAAGGCGCGAATCGCCTGCTCCAACGCCGTGTCGCGGTCGAAGGAGCGGGGCCGGCCGCGCTGTTTCGTCGCCATGGAGTGAATTGTATAGCGGGCGCTAGTAAATGGTGCGAGGGTCGGGTACGGTTCTTTTTGTAGCGACCACTAGAGAAAGAGAGGGCGCCTGACATGAGTGCGTCTACGGGCAGGCTTGTGGGGAAGACGGCGCTGGTCACGGGCGGGAGCCGGGGTATCGGTCGGGGTATCGCCGAGCGGCTCGGGCGGGACGGTGCGCGGGTCGCCGTGCACTACGGCAGCAATGAGGTGGCCGCGAAGGAGACGGTCGCCGCGATCGAGGCGGCGGGCGGATCCGCCTTCGCGATCGGCGCCGAGCTGGGGGTGCCCGGCGACGCCGAAGCGCTCTGGTCGGAGTTCGACCGGCACGCGGACGGCCTGGACATCCTGGTGAACAACGCGGGCATCGGCCTGTACAGCCAGGTGGGAGAGGTCAAGGAAGAGGACTACGACCGGGTGTTCGCGGTCAACACCAAGGCGCTCTTCTTCGTCGTGCAGAAGGGGCTCAGCCGACTGCGCGACGGCGGCCGGATCATCAACATCTCCTCCGGCGTCACTCGGATCGCCTTCCCGATCACCATCGCCTACTCGATGACGAAGGGCGCGGTGAACGTCTTCACCCACACGCTGGCGCAGGAACTGGGCCCGCGCGGGATCACGGTCAACGCGGTGGCGCCGGGGATCATCCAGACGGAAATGATGGACGGGCTTCCCGAGCAGGCGGAGATGGGGAAGTACTCGGCCTTCAACCGCATAGGCCAGCCCGCCGATGTGGCGGACATCGTCGCCTTCGTCTCCTCGGACGACGCCCGCTGGATCACCGGGCAGTACATCGACGCGACGGGCGGGTCGGTTCTGGGGGTGTGACGAGGGCAGGGGTGAGGCTGCCCGGCGGGGGTGTTCGGCGGGACTACGAAGACGGTAATGGGGGGGGCGGCGGGACCGCGCTCCGGGGGTGTGTTCGGCGGGACCGCTCGGGGGGCTGTCCGGGCGGGACTGCTCGGGGGCGTTCGAGGAGGGCTGTCCGGGCGGGACTGCCCTACGGGGGGGGGCGTTCGAGGAGGGCCGTTCGGCGGGGCGGTTCGACGGGCGGAGGCGGTGGGGTTCGACGGGCGGAGGCGGTGGGGAGGGCCGAGCATGGACTGGAGGAATCGACTGCTCTGGCGGCACAGCTCTGCTAGATTGGTCTATACCACCAGCCCTTGTGAGTCCCCCCACTCCTCCCTCAGCCCACCCTCTCCACCCTCTCCAGATCGGCAGGCCCAGCGTGGAAGTTGTCATCGTCCCGGACGCCAAGGCAGGCGGCGAGCTCATCGCGGAGGCCATGGCCGCCCTGGTGCGCCGTAAGCCTGACGCCCTGCTCGGTGTCGCCACCGGGTCCACCCCGCTGCCCATCTACCAAGCGCTGACCGCGAAGGTCGCCGCCGGGTCCGTGGACGCCTCGCGTGCGCGCATCTGCCAGCTCGACGAGTACGTGGGGCTGCCCACCGGGCACCCCGAGTCGTACCGCTCCGTCGTCCTTCGCGAGGTCGTCGAGCCGCTCGGGCTGAGCGAGGCCTCCTTCATGGGGCCGGACGGCAGTGCCGAGGACGTACAGGCGGCGTGCGTGGCGTACGACAAGGCGCTCGCCGAGGCCGGGGGGGTCGACCTCCAGCTGCTGGGGATCGGGACGGACGGGCACATCGGGTTCAACGAGCCGTGTTCGTCGCTGGCTTCGCGTACGCGGATCAAGACGCTGACGGAGCAGACGCGGGTGGACAACGCGCGCTTCTTCGACGGGGACATCGAGCAGGTGCCCCACCACGTCATCACCCAGGGGATCGGGACGATCCTGGAGGCGCGGCACCTGGTGCTGCTCGCCACGGGTGAGGGCAAGGCGGACGCGGTGGCCGCGACGGTCGAGGGGCCCGTCGCCTCGGTCGTGCCTGCCTCCGCGCTGCAGCTGCATCCGCACGCCACGGTCGTCGTGGACGAGGCCGCCGCCTCCAAGCTGAAGCTGGCGGACTACTTCCGGCACACGTACGCGGACAAGCCCGACTGGCAGGGTCTGTAAGAGAGTTCGGATACGACGGATACGGCGGATACGAAAACGGAAACGAAAGGGGCGCCCCCGCTCAGGGGCGCCCCTTCGTCACCGGCCGGTGTCAGGCTCTGTCAGGCGCCCGTGACGGCCTCCGCCGCCGCTTGGCCGCATACGCGCGACGCGCCCCGCGTGGCGATGTGGATCGCGCCGGTGGGGGCGGACTGCGGGACGCCCATCTCGACGACGACCGTGTCGGGGCGGGCCGAGACGAGCGTGGTCAGGGCGTCGGCCATCCACCCGTGGCGGTGGGCGTCGCGGACCACGGCCACGATGCGGCGCTCCCCCGCCGCCGCGAGGGCCCGGTCGCCCGAGCCGTCGCCGGAGAAGGTGCCGGACGTCGTGCCGGGGAAGCGGCGTTCCAGTTCGGCGGTGACGCCCCAGGGGGTCTCGTCGCCGACCGCGATGTTCGGGACCGGGGAGAAGGTGGCGACGTAGGGGGCCTCGCTGACCGGGGCGGCGTAGGTGTCGCCTCGGGTGACCGTCAGCGCGCGGCGTGCCGCGACCAGACCGATCCCGGTGTCGGGCGCGCCCCCCGAAAGATCGGTCGCGCCCGACACCGAGGCCCAGCCCGCCAGGGCGCGCACGCGGTCGGCCGCCTCGGCCAGCCGCTCCTCGGGCAGTTCGCCCGAGCGCACCGCGGCGACGAAGGCGTCCCGCAGCCGCAGCACGGTCCCCTCGTCGGAGGGGCCGCCGCCCGTGCAGATCGCGTCGGCGCCGGCGGCGATGGCGAGGACGCAGCCCCGCTCGAAGCCGTACGTACCGGCGATCGCCTGCATGTCCATGCCGTCGGTGACGATGAGTCCTTCGTAGCCGAACTCCTCGCGGAGCAGGCCGGTCAGGATGCGGCGGGAGAGCGTTCCGGGGTTGTCCGGGTCCAGGGCCGGGGCCAGCACGTGGGCGCTCATCACGGCCCGCGTGCCCGCGGCGATGGCCGCGCGGAACGGCGCCAGGTCACGGGAGTTCAGCACGTCCCGGTCGACGTCGATGACCGGCACGGAGTGGTGCGAGTCGATCGCCGTGTCGCCGTGGCCCGGGAAGTGCTTGGCGGACGTGGCGACGCCGGAGGACTGCATGCCCTCGACGTACGCGGCGGTGTGCCGGGCGACGAGGTCGGGGTCCGCGCCGAAGGAACGTACGCCGATGACGGGATTGTCGGGGTTGGCGTTGACGTCGGCCGACGGCGCCCAGTTGAGGTTGATGCCGCAGGCGGCCAGGCGGCGGCCGAGGTCTGCGGCCACCTCGCGGGTCAGCGCGGTGTCGTCGACGGCGCCGAGCGCGTGGTTGCCCGGGTAGGAGGAGCCGGTGCGCACCTCCAGGCGGGTGACGTCGCCGCTCTCCTCGTCGATGGCGATCAGGAGGTCGTCGCGCTCGGCGCGCAGCTGCGCGGTGAGGGCCGCGACCTGCTCGGCGGTCTGCACGTTGCGGCCGAACAGGCTGACGGAGGCGAGGCCTTCGCCGATCCGGCGGCGCAGCCAGTCCGGCACGGCGGTGGTGCCGTCGAAGCCGGGCTGCAGTACGGCGAGGGCGTTGCGGGTGAGGGTGTCACCGGCGTGCGTGAGTGTCGTCATGTGCGAGTTATCCCTTCACTGCGCCGTCGGTCAGGCCGGCCACGGCCTTGCGCTGCAGGAAGACGAAGAGGACGAGGATCGGGATGGCGAACAGGGAGGCGGCCGCCATGGTGGCGCCCCAGTCGTCGCCGAAGGCGGTCTGGAAGCTGGACAGCCAGATCGGCAGGGTCTTGGCGTCCGCTTCCTTGTTGAGCACGAGGGCCAGCGGGAACTCGTTCCAGGCGGTGATGAAGCCGAAGAGCGAGGTCGACATCAGGCCCGGGGCGAGCAGCGGCAGGATCACCCGGCGGAACGCCTGCATACGGGTGCAGCCGTCGACCATGGCGGACTCCTCCAGCTCCTTGGGCACGGCGGCGACGAAGCCGCGGAGCGTGAGGAGGGTGAAGGGCAGGATCATCACCATGTAGAAGAGGGTCAGCGGGACCAGGCTGTTCAGCATGTCCGCGTCGCGCACGATGATGTAGATCGCGATGACCATGACTTCCCACGGCGCCATCTGCGCCAGCATGAAGCCGATGATGAAGCCGCGCCGGCCCTTGAAGCGCATCCGGGCGAGGGCGAACGCCGCGGTCACGCCGATGATGAGCGAGAAGACGACCGCGAGGACCGTCACGATGAGGGAGTTGCCGACCATGGTCCAGAAGTGGTCGGCGTCGATCGCCTTCTTGAAGTGCTCAAGGGTGGCGTCGGTCGGGAACCAGACGGGGTCCTCGGCGATGATGTCGCCGGTCGGCTTGAAGGCCGTCGCGAACATCCAGTACACGGGGAAGACGCAGAAGACGAAGATGACGACGGCGGCCAGGTTGGGCCACAGCCGGCCCATCAGCGAGCGCTTCACAGCTCGTCCTCCTCTTGCTTGAGCACGATCCGCAGGTAGAACGAGGTGATGGCCAGCAGGATGATGATGGTGAGCAGCGCGATCGCGGCTCCCATGCCGAAGTGCTGGTTGCCCATGCCCTCGATGTAGGCGTAGACGGGAAGGATCTCGGTGAGCCGGTCGGGGCCGCCCTCGTTGATCGTGAAGACCTGGACGAACGCCTTGAAGACCCAGATGATCTCCAGGAACGTCGTGGCGTAGAGGAAGGGCCGCAGGTACGGCAGCGTGACCTGGGTGAACTGCTTCCAGGCGCCCGCGCCGTCCAGCGCGGCGGCCTCGTACACCTCCTTGGGGATGGTGGTCGTGGCGGCGTACAGGTTGATCGCCACGAAGGGGATGGACATCCAGACGATCAGGAGCAGGACGACGAAGAAGGTCGAGTACTGCGTGGCGAGCCAGTCGTGGTCGGCCATCGAATCGAAGCCGATCTTGGCGAGCACCCAGTTGACGACGCCGAAGCGCTGCGCGAACAGCCACTGGTAGACCGTGCTGGCCGCGACGACGGGCATCGCCCAGGCGAGCACGAGGCCGAGCAGGAGGAACGTGCGCATCTTCCGGCCGAGGCGCGCGAGCAGCAGTCCCACCAGCGTGCCGAGGACCATGATCAGCACGACGTTGACGGCGGTGAAGGCGACCGAGCGGCCGGTGACCCGCCAGAAGTCCTCGCCGGTGAGGACCTCCTTGTAGTTGTCGAATCCGTTCCACTCGGTCAAGTGCAGAATGAACTGCCGCATGTTGAGGTTCTGGAACGACAGCATCCCGTTGTTGACCAGCGGCCAGCCGAGCAGCAGCAGGGTGACGATGATCGCGGGGGCAAGGAGCAGATAGGGCGTGAGCCCGGCGAGACGCCCGGACTCCTTGCGTGGACCACTTGGTCGTGACCCGCCTGCCGGTGTCTGCACCTCCGTCGGGCCGGAGGGCGGCCGTTCGGTCTTCTGCACGGTCATGCTCGCCATCTCTTTCGTGGGCAACGCGAAGCGCCGGGATCAGCGCGGGGCGCCGGGATCAGCGCGGGCCGCCGGGTCCAGCGCGGGAGACGCTGTGGCAGCGCGGGAGACGCTGTGGGCAGCGCGGGGCGCCGGGATCAGCGCGGGGGACGCTGTGGGCAGCGCGGGAGAACGTGGGGTGCGCATGGTGACGCCGGGGGCAGCGGGGTCGTGTCACCCGCCGCCCCCGGCAGGGCACGCGTCCTTACTGCTTCTGCGACAGGCGCTTGTTGAGCTCGCCCTCGACCTGCTTGGCGGCGTCGGCAGGCGCCTTACCGTTGAGCACGGCGGTCATGTAGTTCTTGATCGGGTTCGGCGGGTTCTCGACCGCGCCCCACTCCGGGATCAGCGGGGTGATGCCGCCGCCGGGGGTGGCGGGCGTCATGGCCTTGGCGGCCGGGTTGCCCGCGAGGAAGGACCCGAGGGACTCCTTGTTCGGGATGACGCCACCGTCCTTGGCGAACTGCCCCTCGTACTTGTCGGACAGCGCGATCTTCAGGAACTCCTTGGCGAGCTCCTGCTTCTTGCTGGTCGCGGCGATGGCGAGGTTGGAGCCGCCGAGGAAGACACCCTCGGGCTTGTCCGCCGTGGCGCCCGGGATCGTGAAGTAGCCGATGTCCTTCTCGATCTTCTTGTCGGTCTTGATGGCCAGCGCGGCCTCCCACGGCATGGCGATCATCGCGCCGGTCTTGCCCTTGCCGAAGACCTCGCCCTGCTGCGGCGTGGCCTCGTCCTTGTTCTTGGGGGCCTTGGAGAGCTTCTGGAACTCCTGGTACGTCTTCATGGCCTTGGTGACCTTCGGGTCGCCCAGGTTGGAGACGTACTTGTCGCCGTCCTTCTTGACCAGCTCGGCGCCCTCACCGATGGTCAGGCCGACGAAGTGGTACCAGAACTGGCCCGGCATGTAGAGCGGCTCGGCGTCGGTCTTCGCGCCGATCTGCTTGAGGTCCTTGAGGAACTCTTCGCGGGTCTTGGGGGTCTTCTTGATGCCGGCGTCGGCCCAGATCTTCTTGTTGTAGATCACGACGCGGTTGAGGACGAACCACGGGGCGGCGTACTGCTTGCCGTCGATGACCGAGGCCTTGTTCATCGACTCGGTCCAGTCGGCGCCGATCGACTCCTTGAGGTCGCCGAGTTCGGCGAGGCCGCCGGTCTTGGCGTACGCGGCGGTCTGGGTGTTGCCGATCTCGAAGACGTCCGGCGGGTTCTCCTCGGAGAGGGCGGTGGTCAGCTTCTGCTGGATGCCGTTCCACTGCTGGACTTCGAACTTCAGCTTGGCGCCGGTCTTCTTCTCGAAGGCGGCCGTGACGTCCTTCTGCCACTGGTCGGGCGTCGAACCGTCCATCGCCCAGAGCGTCAGGGTCTCACCCTTGAAGCTGTCGGCCCCCCCGGCCTTCTTGTCGTCGTCGTCACTGCCGCACGCCGCGACCGAGACCAACATGCCCGCGACACCGATGGCCGCTATGAGCTTGCGCTTCACGTCACCCTCCTCAAGGGATGCCAGTCAACCCCCCACCCGCAGCGACCGAATGGACCGAGATCTGCCCGTGGGACTGGAACCTGGTCTTTAATGGTGTAGACCAGTACGGGGAGCTTGGCCTAGACCTTTAGGGGTGTCAAGGGTGTATAAGAAGGGCTGTCGCGTCCGTTATCGGACCGACACCTGAGCAGGCAGAGTCTGCTCGGCCCGTACCGTGCCACGATGTGAGCCGCGACAGACGGAGGAGCCGGTGACGGCAGCAGCACAGGAGCCGGGAAGGTCAATCATGGGCACCGAAGCGGGCAGCACAGGAGCCGATCTGGGCGTGCCCGCGGAGGGCTCCGGGGTCGGCCGCACCGCGCGCGTGCCCAAGTATTACCGCCTGAAGCGGCACCTGCTCGACATGACCGAAACGCTGCCGCCCGGCACCCCCGTCCCGCCGGAGCGCACGCTCGCCGCCGAGTTCGACACCTCCCGCACCACCGTGCGCCAGGCGCTGCAGGAGCTGGTCGTCGAGGGCCGCCTGGAGCGCATCCAGGGCAAGGGCACCTTCGTCGCCAAGCCCAAGGTGTCGCAGGCCCTCCAACTCACCTCGTACACCGAGGACATGAGGGCCCAGGGCCTTGAGCCGACCTCGCAGCTCCTCGACATCGGCTACATCACCGCCGACGACACCCTCGCGGGACTGCTCGACATCAGCGCCGGCGGCCGCGTGCTGCGCATCGAGCGGCTCCGGCTCGCCAACGGCGAGGCGATGGCCATCGAGACCACGCACCTGTCGGCGAAGCGCTTCCCGGCCCTGCGCCGCTCCCTGGTGAAGTACACCTCGCTCTACACGGCGCTCGCCGAGGTGTACGACGTGCATCTCGCGGAGGCCGAGGAGACCATCGAGACCTCGCTCGCCACCCCGCGCGAGGCGGGCCTGCTCGGCACCGACGTCGGCCTGCCGATGCTGCTGCTCTCGCGCCACTCGCTGGACGGCGGCGGCCAGCCGGTGGAGTGGGTGCGCTCCGTCTACCGCGGCGACCGGTACAAGTTCGTCGCCCGGCTCAAAAGACCCACCGACTGACGCTCAGAGCCACCGGCTGACGCTCTCCACCCGTCCGAGGTCTGGCGCGGCTCACGTCGCTGTTCTACGTTCCTCCCGTCATCGCCTGATGAACGGGAGGACGACCCGGTGCGCAGAGCGAACCCCCGATCCATCGTCATCTGGTCCCTCGTCGCGCTGGTCGGCGCCGCGGGCTGGACCGTCCTTGCCCTCGCCCGCGACGAGGAGGTGTCGGCCGCCTGGATGGTGGCGGCGGCCCTCGGCTCGTATGCCGTCGCGTACCGCTTCTACTCCAAGTTCATCGCCTACCGGGTCCTGAAGGTCGACAAGAAGCGGGCCACCCCGGCCGAACGGCTCGACAACGGCATCGACTTCCACCCGACCGACCGCCGGGTGCTGCTCGGCCACCACTTCGCGGCGATCGCGGGCGCCGGACCGCTGGTGGGCCCGGTCCTCGCCGCCCAGATGGGATATCTGCCCGGCACCATCTGGATCATCGTCGGCGTGATCCTCGCGGGCGCCGTGCAGGACATGGTCGTGCTGTTCTTCTCGACGCGGCGCGACGGCAAGTCGCTCGGGCAGATGGCGCGCGAGGAGATCGGCCCGTTCGGCGGGGCCGCCGCGCTGCTCGCCACCTTCGCCATCATGATCATCCTGCTCGGGGTGCTCGCGCTGGTCATCGTCAACGCGCTCGCCGAGTCGCCCTGGGGCACCTTCTCCATCGCGATGACCATCCCGATCGCCCTCCTCATGGGCTTCTACCTGCGGGTCCTTCGCCCCGGCCGGGTCAGCGAGGTCTCCCTGATCGGCGTCGCCCTGCTGTTGCTCGCGCTGGTCTCCGGGCGCTGGGTCGCCGAGTCCTCGCTCGCGGACACCTTCACGTTGGCGCCGTCGACGCTGGTGATCTGGCTGGTGGCGTACGGGTTCATCGCCTCGATCCTGCCGGTGTGGATGCTGCTCGCGCCGCGCGACTACCTCTCCACCTTCATGAAGATCGGCACCATCCTGCTGCTCGCGCTCGGCGTCGTGATCACCCTGCCGACGCTGAAGATGGACCCGGTGACCGACTTCGCCTCGCGCGGCGACGGCCCGGTCTTCGCGGGCTCGCTCTTCCCCTTCGTCTTCATCACCATCGCCTGCGGCGCACTCTCCGGCTTCCATGTGCTCATCTCCTCGGGCACGACGCCGAAGATGATCCAGAAGGAGACGCAGGTCCGGATGATCGGCTACGGCTCCATGCTGATGGAGTCGTCCGTCGCGGTCATGGCGCTCGTCGCGGCCTCGGTCATCGACCCGGGCCTGTACTTCGCGATGAACGCACCGGCCGGTGTGGTCGGCCAGACCGTCCAGGAGGCCTCGAAGGCGGTCGCGGGCTTCGGGTACTCCATCTCCCCGGCCGATCTGGCGCAGGCCGCCAAGGACGTCGAGGAGTCCTCGCTGCTCTCGCGCACCGGCGGCGCGCCCACGCTCGCGGTCGGCGTCTCGGAGATCTTCTCGAAGGTCACCGGCGGCTCGCTGCGGGCCTTCTGGTATCACTTCGCGATCATGTTCGAGGCGCTGTTCATCCTGACGGCGCTCGACGCGGGCACGCGCGTGGGCCGCTTCATGCTGCAAGACATGCTCGGGAACGTCTACAAGCCCTTCAAAAACCTGAGCTGGAAGCCGGGACTGCTCCTGACCAGCGCGGCGGTCACCGGTCTGTGGGGCTACTTCCTGTGGGTGGGCGTGCACGAGCCGCTCGGCGGCATCAACCAGCTCTTCCCGGTCTTCGGCATCGCCAACCAGCTCCTCGCCGCCGTCGCCCTCGCCGTCTGCACCACGCTGCTCGTGAAGTCCGGGCGTCTCAAGTGGGCCTGGATCACCGGGATCCCGCTCGCCTGGGACGCGACGGTGACGCTCACCGCGAGCTGGCAGAAGGTGTTCTCGAGCGATCCGCGCGTCGGCTTCTTCCAGCAGCGCGCGAACTACCAGGACGCCATCGACGAGGGCAAGGTCCTGCCGCCCGCCAAGTCGATGGATGACATGCACACCGTCGTCACCAACTCCACGGTGGACGGCGTCCTTTCGGCGGCGCTCGCGCTGCTCGTCGTCATCGTGATCCTGGACGCGGCACGGGTGTGCATCAAGCACGTCCGCGCTCCCGGAGCCACTCGCCTGAAGGAAGCGCCGTACGTGGAGTCGAAGTTGACCGCGCCTGCCGGGCTCTTCGCGACCAGCGAGGAGAAGCGGGAGGCACGGGAGGCCCAAGAGGCGCAGGAGGCTTCCCGGGAACAGCGGGCCGCCGCCGGGCCCGGGGCCGGGGCGTCCTCGTGACGGCGCTGCTGCTGCGGGGCATGCGCTGGATGCGCTGGTACGTCAGGGAGTTGACCGACGAGTCGGCGTACGAACGGTACGTGGCTCATATGCGCGCGGACCATCCCACCGCAACCGTCCCCAGCCGCCGCACTTTTGAGCGCATGCGGACAGACCTCCAGGAGTCGGACCCCCGTCAGGGGTTCCGCTGCTGCTGAGCAGGGACATTCACCCGTCCGTTATCCGGACGGGGGTTCCATACCGCGAGACTGTGGCTTAGATTTCCCGCACGTTAAGCATGGGATAAGTGAGGGAACGGAGCCGCGATATGTCAGATGCGCCTGAAGTGAACAGACCGGTCGTCACACCGGTCCGCGTGGTCATCGCCGTCTGTCTCGTCGCGCCCTTCGTGGCGATGCTGTGGGTGAGCTCCTACGCCAAGGTGGACCCGACCTTGATCGGCATTCCGTTCTTCTACTGGTACCAGATGCTGTGGGTGCTCATCTCCACGGCGCTCACGATGATCGCGTACAAGCTGTGGCAGCGTGACCAGCGCGCCCGCAAGGCCGAGCAGGCCCAGGGGGGTGCCGGACAGTGACCACACTCGCATCGGGAACGGGCGGCGTGAACGGCATCGCCCTCGCCGTCTTCATCTTCTTCTTCGTGGCCGTCACGGCGATGGGCTTCCTGGCCGCGCGCTGGCGCAAGGCCGAGACCGAGAGCCTGGACGAATGGGGCCTCGGCGGCCGGTCGTTCGGCACCTGGGTCACCTGGTTCCTGCTCGGCGGCGACCTCTACACCGCTTATACGTTCGTGGCCGTCCCCGCGGCGATCTACGCGGCAGGCGCGGCGGGCTTCTTCGCGGTGCCGTACACGATCCTCGTCTATCCGCTGATCTTCACCTTCCTGCCGCGCCTCTGGTCGGTCTCGCACAAGCACGGATACGTGACCACGTCCGACTTCGTGCGCGGACGGTTCGGCTCGAAGGGGCTCTCGCTGGCCGTCGCGGTCACCGGCATCCTCGCCACGATGCCGTACATCGCGCTCCAGCTGGTCGGCATCCAGGCCGTGCTCGACGTCATGGGCGTCGGCGGCGGTCCCGACACCAACTGGTTCATCAAGGACCTGCCGCTCCTCATCGCGTTCGCGGTGCTCGCCGCGTACACGTACTCGTCCGGTCTGCGCGCGCCCGCACTGATCGCGTTCGTGAAGGACGGCCTGATCTATCTCGTCATCGCCGTCGCCATCATCTACATCCCGATCAAGCTCGGCGGCTTCGACGAGATCTTCCGGGCGGCGAGTGACAAGTTCTCGGCGTCGAACGAGGCGGCGGGCAAGCCCGTCGCGGGTCTCGCGCCCGGACAGAGCGGACAGTGGACCTACGCGACGCTCGCGCTCGGCTCCGCGCTCGCCCTGTTCATGTACCCGCACTCGATCACGGCGACGCTCTCCTCCAAGAGCCGCAACGTGATCCGCCGCAACACCACCATCCTGCCGCTCTACTCGCTGATGCTCGGCCTGCTCGCGCTGCTCGGGTTCATGGCGATCGCGGCCGGGGTGAAGGTGGAGAACGGTCAGCTGGCGATTCCGCAGCTGTTCGAGAACATGTTCCCCGACTGGTTCACGGGCGTCGCGTTCGCCGCCATCGGCATCGGCGCGCTCGTCCCCGCCGCGATCATGTCGATCGCGGCCGCGAATCTCTTCACCCGCAACATCTACAAGGACTTCCTCAAGCCGGACGCGACACCGCAGCAGGAGATGAAGGTCTCCAAGCTGGTCTCGCTCCTGGTGAAGGTCGGCGCGCTCGCCTTCGTCCTCACCATGGACAAGACGGTCGCGATCAACTTCCAGCTGCTCGGCGGCATCTGGATCCTGCAGACGATGCCCGCGCTGGTCGGCGGCCTCTTCACCCGGTGGTTCCACCGCTGGGCGCTGCTCGCCGGCTGGGCGGTCGGCATGGCCTACGGAACGCTCGCCGCGTACGGCGTCGCGTCGCCGACCCAGAAGCACTTCGGCGGCTCGTCCGACGAGATCCCCGGCATCGGCGAGATCGGCTACATCGGCCTGACCGCGTTCGTCCTGAACGTGGTCGTGACCGTGGTCCTCACCTTCGTCCTGAAGGCGCTGAAGGCCCCCGACGGCATCGACGAGACCTCCCCGGAGGACTACACGGCCGACGCGGGCGACCCCGGCGTCGTACAGGAGCTGCCGACGGCGACCGCGGGCGCCGGGCACTGAGTCCCGCCCCCCTTCCGCCAGTAACAGGGACCCGCACGTGACAGGGGCCGCCGGAAAACCGGCGGCCCTTTGCCGTGCCCGTGTTGCACACTGCGCTGCATGGACATCACCATCAGGCGGGCACGCCCCGAGGAGTACGAGACGCTGGGCGACCTCACCGCGCAGGCCTATCTCGACGGCGGGCATCTGGATCACGGGGCGGCGGACCGGTATCTGCACGTGCTGCGGGACGTGGCGGGGCGCGCGGCGCACGCCGAGATCCTGGTGGCCGCGGCGGACGGCGGGGCGCCCCACGCCCTCCTGGGCGGCGTGACGTTCGTGCCGTCCGGCGGCCCCATGGCCGACATCGCACGGGACGGCGAGACGGAGATCCGCATGCTGGCGGTCTCGCCTACGGCGCGCGGCCGCGGCGTCGGCGAACTCCTGGTGCGCGGCTGCGTCGAACGGTCCAGGGAAGCGGGCCGGACCCGGCTCGTCCTGTCCTCCTCGCCCTCCATGCGGACCGCCCACCGGCTCTACGAACGCCTCGGCTTCGCACGGGCCCCGGAGCGCGACTGGTACCCGATCCCCGGCCTCCCGCTGCTCGCCTACGCATTGACACTCTAGGGGCCACCGTCCGGGCCCGCCTCGCGATCCGACACAAGATGTGGGCCTGCTTCAGTAGTGCGACACAAGATGTATGCTCGTGCTCGCTGTCGCCGCAGGGGAATCCGGTGCAAGTCCGGAACTGTCCCGCAACGGTAGACGTGTACGCATTTGTCGTACGCGGAGTCCGAAGACCTGCCGCAGCGCACCCGTGTCGTCCGGCCCGGGTGCCGACCGTCCGGGCCTCGTGGAATGGGCCGGTGGACGCGGTGTGCCGCCCTGCCCGGGTGTGCCCGTGTGTACCGATCTCTCCCTCAGGCCCCGGAGCCGAGCGAGGGAGAGCTCCACGTGACCATCGCGCCTGCCGAACCTGCGTCAGTGCTGGCATCGCGGCCCAGTGACAGCGCTGAAAGCCCCGAGGGTAACGACGCGCCGGGGACCGCGCTGCTGCGCACCCTGACCGACCTCACCGCCGACCTCCCCGACGCCGATCCCGGCCGGGTGGCGGCCGCCGCGCTGCGCGGCCGGTCGGCCAGGGCCGACGAGAGCGAGCTCAGGGAGCTCGCGACCGAGGCGGCCGCGGGGCTCATCTCCGAGGACCCGGCGTACTCCAAGCTCGCCGCCCGGCTGCTCTCCCTCTCCATCACCGCCGAGGCCGCCTCGCAGGGCGTGCGCTCCTTCACGCAGTCGATCGCGGTCGGCCACCGCGAGGGCCTGATCGCCGACCGCACCGCCTCCTTCGTGACCGCGCACGCTCCCCGGCTCGACGCGCTCGTGGAGAGCGCGCTCGCCGACGGCGCCGACTTCCGCTTCGGCTACTTCGGCCTGCGCACGCTGCACAGCCGCTACCTGTTGCGCCACCCGATCACCCGGCACGTCATCGAGACGCCGCAGCACTTCATGCTGCGCGTGGCGAGCGGCCTGGCCGAGACCGACTGGGACACCGCGAGCGACAGCTCCCGCGCGGTCGACGAAGTCGCCTCGCTGTACGGCCTGATGAGCCGCCTGGACTACCTGCCGTCCTCGCCGACGCTCTTCAACTCCGGCACCCGCCACCCGCAGATGTCCTCCTGCTACCTCCTCGACTCCCCGCAGGACGAGCTCGACTCGATCTACGACCGCTACCACCAGGTCGCACGGCTCTCCAAGCACGCGGGCGGCATCGGCCTCTCGTACTCCCGCATCCGTTCGCGCGGTTCGCTGATCCGCGGCACGAACGGGCACTCCAACGGCATCGTGCCGTTCCTGAAGACCCTGGACGCCTCGGTCGCCGCGGTGAACCAGGGCGGGCGGCGCAAGGGCGCGGCCGCGGTCTACCTGGAGACCTGGCACTCCGACATCGAGGAGTTCCTGGAGCTGCGCGACAACACCGGTGAGGACGCGCGCCGCACGCACAACCTCAACCTCGCGCACTGGATCCCGGACGAGTTCATGCGCCGGGTCGCCGCCGACCGGGAGTGGTCGCTGTTCTCGCCGTCCGACGTGCCCGAGCTCGTCGACCTGTGGGGCGATGAGTTCGACGCGGCCTACCGCAAGGCCGAGGCCGCGGGGCTCGCCAAGAAGACGATGTCGGCCCGCGACCTCTACGGCCGCATGATGCGCACCCTCGCGCAGACCGGCAACGGCTGGATGACGTTCAAGGACGCCGCCAACCGCACCGCGAACCAGACCGCCGAGCCCGGCCACACCGTGCACTCCTCCAACCTCTGCACGGAGATCCTGGAGGTGACGGACGACGGCGAGACGGCCGTCTGCAACCTCGGCTCGGTCAACCTCGGCGCGTTCGTGGAAAACGGCGACCTCGCGTGGGACCGGCTCGACGAGACCGTCCGTACCGCCGTCACCTTCCTCGACCGCGTCGTCGACATCAACTTCTACCCGACCGAGCAGGCCGGCCGCTCCAACGCCAGGTGGCGCCCGGTGGGCCTCGGCGCGATGGGTCTGCAAGACGTCTTCTTCCAGCTGAAGCTCCCCTTCGACTCCCCCGAGGCGCGGGCGCTCTCCACGCGGATCGCCGAGCGCATCATGCTCGCCGCGTACGAGACCTCCGCGGACCTCGCCGAGCGCAGCGGCCCGCTGCCCGCCTGGGAGAAGACCCGCACCGCGCGCGGCGTCCTGCACCCCGACCACTACGACGTCGAGCTGGCCTGGCCGGAGCGCTGGGCGGCGCTGCGGGAACGTATCGCCGTGACCGGCATGCGCAATTCGCTGCTGCTCGCCATCGCGCCGACCGCCACCATCGCGTCCATCGCGGGCGTCTACGAGTGCATCGAGCCGCAGGTCTCCAACCTCTTCAAGCGCGAGACCCTGTCGGGTGAGTTCCTCCAGGTCAACGCCTACCTGGTCCAGGAGCTGAAGCGGCTCGGGATGTGGGACGCGCAGACCCGCGAGGCGCTGCGCGAGGCCAGCGGCTCGGTGCAGGGATTCGACTGGATCCCCGCGGAGGTGCGCGCGCTCTACCGCACGGCGTGGGAGCTCCCGCAGCGCGGCCTGATCGACATGGCCGCCGCGCGGACCCCCTTCCTCGACCAGGCGCAGTCGCTCAACCTCTTCCTGGAGACGCCGACCATCGGCAAGCTCTCCTCGATGTACGCCTACGCCTGGCAGCAGGGTCTGAAGACCACGTACTACCTGCGCTCGCGCCCCGCGACGCGCATCGCGCGCGCGGCGGGCGGCTCGAACGCGGCCGCCACCGCCCCCGCCCCCGTCCCCGCCCAGGCCACGGCCGAAGAAGCCGTCGCCTGCTCCCTGGAAAACCCCGAGTCCTGCGAGGCCTGCCAGTAATGAGCTCCACGACACACAGCGAGAAGAACCTCCTCGACCCGGGCTTCGAGCTGACCCTGCGTCCCATGCGCTACCCGGACTTCTACGAGCGCTACCGGGACGCGATCAAGAACACCTGGACCGTGGAGGAGGTCGACCTCCACTCCGACGTCGCCGACCTCGCCAAGCTCTCGCCCGGCGAGCAGCACATGATCGGCCGCCTGGTGGCGTTCTTCGCGACCGGCGACTCGATCGTCTCCAACAACCTCGTGCTCACGCTCTACAAGCACATCAACTCCCCCGAGGCGCGGCTCTACTTGAGCCGTCAGCTCTTCGAGGAGGCCGTGCACGTCCAGTTCTATCTGACGCTGCTCGACACCTATCTGCCCGACCCGGAGGACCGCGCGGCGGCCTTCGACGCGGTCGAGGAGATCCCCTCCATCCGCGAGAAGGCCGAGTTCTGCTTCAAGTGGATGGACTCGGTCGACAAGCTGGACCAGCTGGAGAGCCAGGCCGACCGGCGCCGCTTCCTGCTGAACCTGATCTGCTTCGCCGCGTGCATCGAGGGCCTCTTCTTCTACGGTGCCTTCGCCTACGTCTACTGGTTCCGCTCGCGCGGTCTGCTGCACGGCCTCGCCACCGGCACCAACTGGGTGTTCCGCGACGAGACGATGCACATGAGCTTCGCCTTCGACGTCGTCGACACCGTCCGCAAGGAGGAGCCCGAGCTCTTCGACGACGCGCTGCAGCAGCAGGTCACCGACATGCTCAAGGAGGCCGTCGAGGCCGAGCTGCAGTTCGCGCGGGACCTGTGCGGCGAGGGCCTGCCCGGCATGAACACCGACTCGATGCGCGAGTACCTGCAGTGCGTCGCCGACCAGCGGCTACAGCGGCTCGGGTTCGCGCCGGTCTACGGATCGGAGAACCCGTTCTCCTTCATGGAGCTCCAGGGAGTCCAGGAGCTGACCAACTTCTTCGAGCGGCGTCCTTCGGCCTACCAGGTCGCGGTCGAGGGCTCGGTCTCCTTCGACGACGAGTTCTAGCCTGCCCCCCGGCGCACCCTGGTGTGCCCGTCCCGTCCGGTGCGACGGGGCGGGCACTCTCGTGTGCTCAGCGCGGCTGGGCCCGCAGGACGAGCCGCTTGGGGTGGAGGGTGATGCCGACCCGGGTGCCGGTGTCGGTCTCCTCGACCCGCTCCAGGCGCCACTTCGGGACCACCGTCCCCAGGATCAGGGCGAGTTCGGCCAGGCTGAAGTGGTCGCCGGGGCACTTCCGGTTGCCGACGCCGAACGGCATCATCGCGAAGTCCGGTACGTCGGCCGCGCGTTCCGGATTCCAGCGGTCCGGGTCGAACTCGAGGTGCCGCTCGAAGGAACGCGGGTCGCGCTGCATCGCGTAGACGCTGTAGACGATGTCCGCGTCCGCTGGAATCGAATAGCCGCCCAGCTCGGTTTCGGCCACGGACCGGCGGGTGAATATCCAGGCGGCCGGCCGTATACGCATCGCCTCGGTGACGACATTGCGGGTGTGCGGCAGGTCTGCCAGATCGGCGAATGTGATCGCCCGATCCGGCGCCACGGCATTTACCTCTTCAACCAACCGCCTTTCCTGCTCGGGGTGTTCGGTGAGCAGATGGAAGGTCCACGCCAGCGTCGACGCCACATTCTCCGCACCCGCCACGACGAGCGATACCACGTTGTCGTGGATCTCCTGGTCGGCTATGGGCTCACCGGCTTCGTCCCTGGCCCGCAGCAATTCGGCGAGCAGGTCCTCGGGGCCGCCGGGCCCGGCCGCGCGGCGTTCCGCGATGATCTCGTCCACGAGCGCGTGAAGATCGGCGAGGGCACGCTCGAACCGTCGGTTGGCCGGGGTCGGCACGCGGTAGAGCGGGCCGACCGAGAGCACCATCCGGCGGTAGAGCCCCTCGAACACGGTGTGCAGCGAATCGGCGATGCGGTCCGCCTTCTCACCGATCGAGTCGACCTCCAGGAGCGAGCGCGAGACGATGCGCACGGCGGTGCGGAACATCTCCGCGCTCACGTCGACCTCGCCGCCCGGCTGCCAGCGGGCCGCCGTGGCGCGCGCCTCCTCCTCCATCACCTTGGCGTAGTCGGCGATCCGCTCGGGCCGGAACGCGGGCTGCATCGTGCGCCGCTGGCGCCGGTGCAGCTTGCCGTTGCTGGTCGCCACGCCCTTGCCGAGGAGCACCTCCAGGGTGTCCCAGAGCGGTCCGCCGACGATGTAGCCGGGGTCCTTCAGGAGGGCGCCGACCAGCTCCGGGGCGCACACCGCGTACGCCGTCCTCGGCCCCAGCCTGATCCGTACGAGATCCCCGTGGTCGCGCAGCGCGGCGAGGAAGCCGAGAGGGTCGCGCACCAGTTTCCAGGCGTGGCCGAGCAGGGGCACGCCGCCCCGGACGAGGGGCGGGGTGCGCAGCGGGTCGGGGCCCGATGTGGCCGATGCGGGTATCGCGGATTCGACGCTCATTCTTCACCCACCAGTTCGTTTTCCGCCAGGCCGTCTTCCGTCACATACGGGGGCATGGACCTGTCGTCCCAGCTGTCCACCCGATAGCGGCCGGATTCGTGATGAAACCAGTACACGGAAGAGAACCAGTTCCGCATATTGAAGACACACGATTTCACCGCGTCCGAGAGTTCCCTGCCGCGTTCGCTTCCGTCCACCAATTCATCGGCGAGCAGGAGCACTTCGTGCTCGGCCTCCATGAATTCCTGGACGCATTGGCTCACGCGTCTGTGGACTTCGCGCACCGCCTCCTCCAGCGTCATTCCCTCGTGGTGGATGAGGCTGATACCGAGATTGTGCAGCTCGTCTCCCGCGAGCTCCTTCGGCAGTGAGCACAGGTCGTTGTACCAGGCCGAGAAATCCTGGGTCGCCAGTGCCGCCCGCCGGTATGCGGGGTGTTTCCTTATGGAGCCCGGCAGTTCGCGCCGTGCGGTGGGTTCGAGGAGGTCGATCCACGCCCAGTGCGCGAACGTGAGGCGGCGCAGCTCGACGTACACCTCGACCGTGGGCACCCTGCCGAGGGCCCGGTTCCTGAACTCCTGGTCGTACGCCTCGATCACCGGGTGGAAGTGCCGGGCGAACCGGGCGTTCCAGCTGGGGCCGAGGAAGGAGTACAGGCGCCGGACGCAGTCCGCGAACCCGGCGACCAACGGGTCCTTGTGGTGCAGGTACTGCCGGGGGTCGTTCAGGGTGCCGTGCAGGCCTCGGCACAGCCGCCGCCACTGTGCCGTCCTGCCGTGCACCGAGTCCCTGTCGTGCCGGTCGTCCCACGCGAAGAACCAGCTGCTGAGATCGGCTATCGCGCTGAGCAACTCGTCCGGCGCGCCAATGTAGTAGCCGGCGACCAGGTCGGTGTAGCAGAGGCTGTCCGCGTACCGTTCGACCTTGTCCGGGGGCATCAGGCGCATTTCGCGCAGCCATGTCCTGGACTTCTCCTGAAGCTTTGGCCAATACGGGTGCAGACGGCGAGGGAACGTGGCTTCGATCACCGGAACGGCCAGCGCCGGTGGGATGGTGACCCCCGGTGTGCGTGGCTGTGTGTGTGGTTGTGTCTGTGAAGTGCTTCCGGAATATGCAGGCACGAACGAGCCCCTTTCGACCGCCTGAGGACACGCGCCCCTCCCGCCGTGCCGGGCGCGCGCCGTTGCGTATCCCCGCGCTTTCCATTCAGCACCACAACTGACCGTTCAGGGAACAGATTTGCGCCATTCACTACCCCCCAGTGCCGAGAACATCCCCGTACGTGACTGAATATGGATCACTGGCAGCCTGTTTTGCTCGCACTGACGAGCGGTTCACGCCGATTCATGCCAACGGCCCCTGGTCAGGGGCTAGTTCCCGACCAGGGGCCGCTCGTGTCACGCGGTACCCACGCCTCTCAGGCGGCGCGTGCGTCAGTCATTCGCCACCACGGGGTAGCGCGGGGTGCCCTCTTCCATCTGCCGCAGTGCGTCCTTGCGCTCCCGCTTGGAGAGGCGGTCGATGTAGAGGTATCCGTACAGGTGGTCGGTCTCGTGCTGCAGGCAGCGCGCGAAGTAACCGGTGCCGCGCACCTTGATGGGGTTGCCCTTCTCGTCCTGGCCCGTCACCTCGGCGTAGTCCGGGCGGGCCAGCGGGGCGTACGCCGTCGGGACGGAGAGGCAGCCCTCGCCCGAGTCGTCGAGGCTGCGCCGCTCGGCGGGCAGGTCCTGGAGCACCGGGTTGCAGATCACGCCGACGTGACGCACGCCGTCGTCGTCCATGCAGTCGTAGACGAAGGCCTTCAGGTCGACGCCGACCTGGTTGGCGGCCACGCCCACGCCCTGCGCGACGCGCTGCGTGGCGAACATGTCGTCGACCAGCTTCGACAGCTCGTCGTCGAAGGCCGTGACGTCCTTGCACTCCTTGTGCAGCACCGGGTTGCCGACGACCGTGATCGGCCGGGACGTGCCGCGCTCGCGGTAGGCCGTCTCGCGTGCCTCGCAGTCCTCGGTGTCGATGACGAAGCCCTCGTCGTCGACGGGGAGGACCCCGTCGCCGCCGATGGCCTGCTGCTCAGTGTCCTGCGCCATGTCCGCCGTACGCCTTCCGTGTAACCCTCAAGAGTTTGTGCCGGTACAGCCTACGGCGAAGTGTCAGCAGACCTCTTCGAGATCCCGCCAGTCGCGGGAATCCGGGCTGTCCGCCACCCAGCCGTCCAGGAGCCCGCGCACCAGGGCGGCGGGCGCCGCGAGGCCGCACTCGCGCTCCGGCACCCAGAGCGCACCCGGGCTGCGGTGGCCGAGCGGGCCCGGGTGGCCGGGCTCGCTGTGGTCGTGCGGGTCGAGGTGCTCACCGTCGCCCTCGTCGCTCGGCATCCGGGACTCGGAACACATCCGGCAGAGCAGCCGCACGGAGGACGACCAGTCCTCGGCGGCGAAGCCCGCGTCGGCCGCGAGCTGCTCCAGGGCGTCCCGGTCCTCCTCGGTGGCGGCCTCCAGGAGGACCACCCAGGTCGGCACGGGTGAGGGCGCCCACAGCTCGATCTCGTCGAAGACGGGATACGAGTGCCCGGCCGCCGTCGTCCGCTCGCCGTGCGGGACGCCGTCGTGCAGCACGACCTCGCCCCAGCGCCGCCCGGAGGAGGGCAGCGGGATGGACAGGACCTCCATGCGGGCCGGGTCGAGCCGACGGCCCCATACGACCTCTGCCTCGCCCTCCGGGGAGAGCCGCACGGCCGCGCTGCCGAGCTCCATGCCCGTCGGCTCGCCGGACGCGGCCACCCCGCCGGGCACCCGCAGGCCGTACGCCTGCCAGGCGCGGCGGGCCAGGGGCCAGTCCTGGAGGGCGGTCGCCGCGATGCCGACGTTCCACCAGTCGGGGGCGCCCGCGGAACGGTCGAGGAGCGCCACGGCACGCAGCCCCGCGGCCCGTGCCTGTTCCCAGTCGTGCCGGAACTTGTGCAGCAGGGCCAGGTTGAACCAGGACTCGGACAGCCAGGGTTCGAGATCCGCCGCGCGCGTGAGCAGTGCCCCCGCGTCCTCGTACCGGCCGTCGCCGATCAGCGTGAACGCGCGGTCGGTCGCCTGCCGCCATGAGGCGGAGGGCCGGTGCCGTCCCTTGCCGAAGATCCTCACGATTCCCGCCTGTTTCCCGCCTGCCACGTTTTCGAAGGTCTCATCTCGATCGGGCGCAGCGTCGGGTCGTACCCCCGTGCACCCTCTTCTTCGCATCCAACCACGTACGGTCGGACAGCCGCTCATTACCCATGGGTTACCCAGCTGGACCCGAGGTAAGGCCCGCGCCGCCTCGCCCGTCCCTGGACAGCACCCTGGCCAGCGACTCCACGACCTCCGGCTGGTAGTCGTGGCCGGTGGCCAGGCGCAGTCTCTCCAGGGCCTGGAGGGGGCCGTCGAGCGCCCCCGAGGGTCCTTCTCCCCGCGCCATCTCGTCGTACGCGTTCGCGGTACGCACAATTCGCGCCGTGAGCGGCTGTTCGCGGTACGGATCGGCCTGCCGCTCCACGACGACGGCGACGGCGGCGTCCACCCCGGTCTGCCGTACGACGGCGCCGCCGAGCAGGGCTATTCGGCGCTGTTCCGCCTCGGGCAGCACGGCGGTGGCGCCCGCGGGGACGGGGTCGACGAGGGAGAGCTGCCCGATGTCGTGCATGAGGGCGGCGTTCTCCAGGACGCTGAGGTCCGACGCGGAGAGCCCCAGGTCCCGCCCCACGGCCCGGCTCAGACCCGCCACGCGGTGGGCGTGGCCCTGCGGGGTGTACCCGGCGATCTCGGTGGCCCTGGCCAGGGAGGCCATGGTCTGCCGGTAGGTCGCCCGCACGGCCGCGTACCGCCGGAAGGAGAGCTGGGTGAGCAGCAGCGGCAGGCTGAAGACGGGCAGCGCCCACAGGCCCGCCACGGCCACCGAGAGCGCCATGACGGCGCCCGTCGCGCAGACGGCGGAACCGATGCCGAGCGTCGCCCGCAGCTCCTCCCGGAGGAGCGGCCCGAACGGCCACCGGGTGCGGGCGCGGGCGATCACGGCGGCGAGGACGGCGTCGCAGAGCGCGGTCAGGACGAGGAGGGCGACGATGACCAGTGCGAAGTAGGGCCCTTGCCCGAACCACTCCCCCAACTTGCCGGAGTTGTAGAGGGGTTGGAAGCAGGCGGCCGCGAAGCCGACGGTCAGCACCCGGCGCGCGATGTGGTCGGGCGTGCCCCCGCGGCCGAGCGCCACGTGCGGCACCGCGCCCACCAGCGCCGCCGCGACGACCACGGCGATCACCTGCAGCACGCCGTGGTGCGTGGCCTGCCCGGAGTTCTCACCGAGCAGGGCGTACGCCAGGGCCCCCGCGGCGCCGAGCGGCGCGGACTCCCTGCCCTGCCCGCTCCCCCGCCGGGCCAGCTCCCCGAGAGCGATGAGGACCCCGAAGGCGAGCGCGACCCGGCCTTCGGTGATGCCGTGCCAGAGGGTCCAGGCGAGGGCGGCGAGCGCCAGCAGACCGGCCAGGCAGACGACGGTCGGGGGCAGCCGCGCCGGGGCCCTCACCGGGCCGCCGAGCGGGAGACCGCGGGGGCGGCGGGAGCGGTTCCGGCAGGCACGTTTCCGCCCTGGTCGGGAACGTCGGCCGTGACCTCGTCGGCCGTGACCTCGGGATGCCATCCGTGCCGCTCCAGGGCGCGCGCCAGGGCGCCGACCATCTCCGGGTCGAACTGCGCCCCGGCACACCGCGAGAGCTCGGCCACGGCGGCCTCGACGGGCCGGGCCCGGCGGTAGGACCGGGTGGAGGTCATGGCGTCGAAGGCGTCGGCGACCGCGACGACCCGCGCGCACTGGGGGATCTGCGGCCCGGTGAGGCCGTACGGGTACCCGCTGCCGTCGATGCGCTCGTGGTGGTGCAGGATCGCCGCCCGCGCCTCGCCGAGGAAGCCGATGCCGCGCACCATCTCGTGCCCGTATTCGGGGTGCAGCTCGATGATGCGCCGCTCGTCCGGGGTCAGCGGCCCGTCCTTCCTCAACAGCCTGGTGGGGACGCCGAGTTTGCCGACGTCGTGCAGGATCCCGGCGAACCGCAGGACCTCGACGCGCTCGTCGTCCAAGCCCAGTTCACGCGCGATCATCACGGAGGCGCGGCCGACCCGTTCGCTGTGGCCACGGGTGTACCTGTCCTTGATGTCGACGGCCTGCACGAGGGCCCGGATCGTGGCCTGGTGGGCGGCCCGCTCGCGGTGGTACTGCGCGAAGACCCAGCAGGAGACGCCCATCGGGAGCAGGACGAGGAGGGCAGCGGGCGGGCCGTACGGGCTGGCCCAGAGCACGGCCATCATCAGCCCGGCGAGCCCGTGCACGGTGACGGGCGCGAGGATGCGCAGGAAGAGGCCGCGCCAGGCGGTCCTCGCGGGCAGGCGCTCGGCGGTCACGAGGATGCCCCCGTCCAGCACGGTGAGCACGCCGGAGAAGGCGAGCACGGCGGCTCCGGCGGGCCAGAGGACGTACGGGAAGTCGGGTGCGGCACCGGCGGCGGGCCCGCCGAGCGCGCCATACACCCACGCCGAAGCCCAGGCGGCCAGGGCGAGTTGGGCGGCGCGCCAGAGGCGGCGCAGCCACCGGGGGTGCCGGTCGACGCGGGCGAGCAGCGCGCCCGGCAGGGCGACCAGGGCGGCGGCGGACGGCGGCAGCAGGAAGACCCCGGCGAGCAGCACGGGGAAGAAGGTGCCGAGGCCGCGCGGGACGCGGCGGCCGACGAAGTGACACCGGGAGAGCTGCTCGCAGCCCGCGAAGAGCGCGGCGAGGAGCAGGACGGCGGGCCACGAGGGGTCCGTGCCGGGCGCGGGCGCGGCGCAGAGGCCGCCGGCCAGGGCGACGCACACAACGTAGACGCGGGCCCGCGCCGGCACCGACCGCATGGAGCTCTCCTCCTCGTTCCCGGTCCGGAGACTAGAACGGCGCTCCCCCGGCCAGCGACCGGCCGCCGTTAATTAGCACGTTCGAGTGACGGGAGAGGAGGAGGGGAGGAGAGGCGAGGGGGCGAGGGGTGGGGAAAAGGAAGCAGAGCAGGTTCGCGGCACCGCGATCCTGCTCTGCTTCCTTGCGTGATACGGGCGTGATACGGGAGTTCAGGCCTCCGAAGCCGTCACGTCGTGCGTGACGTCGTGCGCGACATCCTGGTCGGGCACGGCCTGCCCGGAGCGGATGAGGTCGATGCGTCCCATGACCTTGGCCCGCAGGTCGACGGGGACGTCGTCCGAGCCGCAGCAGCGCTTCACCAGCTTCTTGACCGCCTGCTCGAGGCCGTACTTCTCCAGGCACGGAGAGCACTCCTCGAAGTGCGTCTCGAACTTGTTGCAGTCGCTGTCCGGCATCTCGTGGTCCAGGAACTCATAGAGATGGTCCAGGACCTCACTGCAGTCAGTCTCGTGCGGCTCTCCGCAGCTCATGAGCCCGAGCCTTTCGTTCCGTTCGACTCCCCGGCGCCCGCCGGGACGAGCCCGCGCTCGCGGGCGTAGTCCTCCAGCATGCCGCGCAGTTGGCGACGGCCCCGGTGCAGTCGGGACATCACCGTACCGATGGGTGTCCCCATAATGTCCGCGATCTCCTTGTAGGCAAAGCCCTCTACATCGGCCAGATAGACGGCGATGCGGAATTCCTCGGGGATCGTTTGCAGCGCCCGCTTCACGTCCGAGTCCGGCAGGTGGTCGAGCGCCTGCGACTCGGCGGAGCGCAGACCGGTGGACATGTGCGACTCGGCGCGCGCGAGCTGCCAGTCCTCGATCTCCTCGGCGGCGCTGCGCTGGGGCTCACGCTGCTTCTTGCGGTACGAGTTGATGAACGTGTTCGTGAGGATTCGGTACAGCCAGGCCTTGAGGTTGGTGCCCTCGCGGAACTGGTGGAACGACGCGTACGCCTTCGCGTAGGTCTCCTGCACCAGGTCCTCCGCGTCCGCCGGGTTGCGCGTCATGCGCAGCGCCGCCGAGTACATCTGGTCGAGGAACGTCAGGGCGTCCCGCTCGAAGCGGGCCGAGCGCTCCGCGGCCGTCTCGGACTTCTCGGCACTCTCTCGGGGCTGCTCCGCCTGACCGTGCTCGGTCCCTGCGTCGGTCCCAGTGACCGGACCCACCTCCTCCAACGACGTGGTGAGGCCGAATGCAGCCCCACTCGAATCGGAGGATAGACGACGATCCGTACCGCGCGCCGCCCGAATAGTTGCGTTTTTGGGTGCGCTCAGCACCGTCCACTCCAGGTCAGAGGCGCTGGAGCGGTTCGGGCAGATGGTCGAACCCATGCGGCGGACTCCCTCTCGTACGAACAGCTGTCGACGGCGTTCACCGTCTGTCCGCCACAACAGAGCTCAGCCGCTCAGCATTCCCGCCCAACGCGTCACAGCGTCCGTGATGCGCTTCACTGCCTCGTCCTGTCCGATGTCCGCGCGCTTGGGCACGGCGAAGCCGTGGTCCCCGTACGGAATCTCCACGAGTTCGTACGCCCCTTCGGGGAATTCGGCGGGCTTCCCGAAGGGGTCGTTGCCGCCCTGTACGACGAGGGTGGGGACGCCCGCACCGAGCAGCTCGTCGGCGCGGGACTTCTCGGGCTTGCCCGGCGGATGCAGGGGGAAGCTGAGGGCGAGCACGGCGGCGGCGCCCAGCTCGGTCGCCGTGCGGCAGGCCACGCGGGCCCCCGCGCTGCGACCGCCGGAGATCACGGGCAGCCCCTTCTTCTCCAGCGCGGGCCAGATCCCCCGCCACCCCACGTCGAGCGTCTTCGGCGCGGGCGCCAGCTTCTTGCCCGCGACCCGCCAGGGCTGCTCGACGAGCGCGACGGTCACGCCGTGCGCGGGCAGGACGGCGGCGAGGGCCTGGAGGTCACGGGCCTCGATGCCGCCGCCCGCGCCGTGGCTGACGGCGAGGAGGAGGCGGGCGCTCTTCTTGAGGGCCGGGTGCCAGGTGATCCGCGCCTCACCGGCGTCGGTGGGGATGAGCTCGTTCTGGAGTGCGTCCTTGGTCACGTCAGAAGAGTGTGCCCTCTTCGGGGCCTTCGAGCTCCTTCAGCAGCTCCGGGCCGTTGTTGCGTACGTTGCTGACGGCGGTGGACACCGGGTAGGCCCGCATCAGCCCGTGCGGCGGCGGCTCCAGGAGGGCGCGCAGGTCCCCGACGTCCGTGCGGGAGGGGTCGAGCCAGGCGTCCCAGCGGTCCGGCGTCAGCATCAGCGGCATGCGCGGGTGGATGTCCGCGAGCGAGCGCGGGCCCTCCTCGGGGGCGACCGCCAGGGGCGCGGTCTCCGCCTCCGTGGTGATCACCGTGCACGTCACCCACCAGGCGAGCGGGTGCTCGTCGGGCAGCGTCTTGTCCCGCCAGAATTCGTAGAGCCCCGCCATGGCGAAGACCGAGCCGTCGGCGGGCGTCACGAAGTAGGGCTGCTTGCGCGGCCGCTTCTTCTTGCCCTCGACCTCGAGCTGCCGCTCGTCGGGCGCGGTCACCCACTCGTAATAGCCGTCGGCGGGGATGACGCAGCGGCGGGAAGTGAAGGCGCGGCGGTAGGAGGGCTTCTCGTGGACGGTCTCCGCACGGGCGTTGATCATCCGCGCGCCGCCCTCGGGCGTCTTGGACCAGGAGGGCACGAGTCCCCACTTGAGCGTGCGCAACTGGCGAACCGGAGACGGGTCGTCAGCGTCTTTCAGAGGACGGTCAAGGACCGCGTAGACCTCCTTCGTGGGGGCCACGTTGTAATCGGGGGCGAGCGCGTCTCCCGACTCCCACTTCTCCACCTCGAAGATTCCCGCGAGATCCTCGGGCCCACGACTGGATGCAAACCGTCCGCACATACGTGCCAGACTGCCAGGCCCACCCGTCGCCCGACCACCACCCCTCAACGATGCGCTCCGCGCAACCAGCCCCGATGACCACCAGAGGAGCCGGTCCACTCAATGGCCCAGGAAATGGAACCCACCGCCAACGCCAGCCTGACGGACCTCTGGGACCGTGTCTTCGGCACCCAGGCCGCGCCGGAACAGTGGCTGGTGATCGCGGTGGGCGTCGTGGCCCTGGCGGTCGTCGTCCCGCACAACATATGGCGCCTCGCCCGCAACGCCATCACCATCGCGCACGAGGGCGGCCACGGCCTGGTCGCCCTGCTCACCGGGCGCCGCCTCGACGGCATCCGGCTGCACTCCGACACCTCGGGCCTGACCGTCTCGCGCGGCAAGCCCTCGGGCCTCGGCATGATCCTCACCGCGGCCGCCGGGTACACCGCGCCGCCGCTGCTCGGCCTGGGCGGGGCGGCGCTGCTCGCCGCCGGGCACATCACGGCGTTCCTGTGGCTCGCGACCGCGCTGCTCGTCGTGATGCTGGTGATGATCCGCAACGCGTACGGCGCCCTGACGGTGATCCTCACCGGCGGCACCTTCCTGGTCGTCTCCTGGCTGGGCAGCACCGACGTGCAGGCGGCGTTCGCGTACGCGGTGGTGTGGTTCCTGCTCCTGGGAGGCGTGCGGCCCGCCTTCGAGCTGCAGTCCAAGCGCCGCCGCGGCGGAGCGGGCGACTCGGACGCGGACCAGCTCTCACGGCTCACGCACGTCCCCGCGGGGCTCTGGCTCTTCCTCTTCCACGCCGTCTCGCTCTGCTCCCTGATGGGCGGCGCCCGCTGGCTCCTGGACGTCTGAGCGGGGCCGCTGCCAGCCACTAAAGTGAGGGCATGACCGAAACTCCGGCGCACACCGCCCTCTGGCCCGCCCCGCACGCAAGCGGAGCCGTCACCGCGACGGTCCACGTCCCCGGTTCGAAATCGGTCACCAACCGTGCGCTGGTCCTGGCCTCGCTCGCCGCCGAGCCCGGCTGGCTGCGCCGCCCGCTGCGTTCCCGCGACACCCTGCTGATGGCGGGCGCCCTGCGCGCGATGGGCGTCGGCATCGAGGAGACGGTGTCGTCGAGCTCCGCCGTCGCCGGGGGTTCCGACGCCTCCGGCGAGGCCTGGCGCGTGATCCCCTCACAGCTGCGGGGCCCGTCCACGGTCGACGTCGGCAACGCCGGTACGGTCATGCGCTTCCTGCCCCCCGTGGCCGCCCTCGCCGACGGCCCGATCCGCTTCGACGGCGACCCCCGCTCGTACGAGCGCCCCCTGCACGGCGTCATCGACGCCCTGCGCGCGCTCGGCGCCCGCATCGACGACACGGACGGCAGCCGCGGCGCGCTGCCCCTGACCGTGCACGGCGGCGGCGCCCTGGAGGGCGGCCGGGTCGAGATCGACGCCTCGTCCTCCTCGCAGTTCGTGAGCGCCCTGCTGCTCTCGGGCCCCCGCTTCAACCAGGGCGTAGAGGTGCGGCACGTGGGCGGCGCGCTGCCGTCCATGCCGCACATCCGGATGACGGTCGACATGCTCCGCGCCGTCGGCGCGCAGGTGGACACCCCGGAGGCGGGCGGCGAGCCGAACGTGTGGCGGGTCGCCCCCGGCGCCCTGCTCGGCCGCGACCTGACCATCGAGCCCGACCTGTCGAACGCCCAGCCGTTCCTCGCCGCGGCCCTGGTCACCGGCGGTACGGTCACGATCCCCGACTGGCCCGACCGCACCACGCAGCCCGGCGACGCGCTGCGCCAGATCTTCACCGAGATGGGCGGCTCCTGCGAACTGACCGAGCAGGGCCTGGTGTTCACCGGCTCCGGGTCGGTGCACGGCCTCGACGTGGACCTGAGCGAGGTCGGCGAGCTCACCCCCGGCATCGCGGCGGTCGCGGCCCTCGCCGACTCCCCCTCGACGCTGCGCGGCGTCGCCCATCTGCGCCTGCACGAGACGGACCGCCTTGCCGCGCTCACCAAGGAGATCAACGAGCTGGGCGGTGACGTCACCGAGACCGCCGACGGCCTGCACATCCGGCCGCGCCGGCTGCACGGCGGCATCTTCCACACCTACGACGACCACCGCATGGCGACCGCGGGCGCGATCATCGGCCTCGCGGTGGACGGTGTACAGATCGAGAACGTCGGGACGACGGCGAAGACGCTCCCCGACTTCCCCGACCTGTGGACCGGGATGCTCGGGAACTGACGGGCGGATCGAGAACATGCGCCGTTACGGCAAGAACCCGGACGAGGACGACATCCGCGTCCGCCCCAACCGCAAGGGCAACCGCCCCCGCACCCACATCAGGCCCAAGCACGAGGACGCCGCCGAGGGCATGGTCCTCACCGTCGACCGGGGCCGCCTCACCGTCCTGGTCGACGACCGGATCGTGATGGCCATGAAGGCCCGCGAGCTGGGCCGCAAGGCCGCCGTGGTGGGTGACAGGGTCGCGGTCGTCGGGGACCTGTCCGGCAAGAAGGACACGCTCGCGCGGATCGTGCGGATCTCCGCGCGCAGCTCCGTCCTGCGGCGCACCGCGGACGACGACGACCCGTACGAGCGGGTGGTCGTCGCCAACGCCGACCAGCTCGCCATCGTCACGGCTCTCGCCGACCCCGAGCCGCGTCCGCGCCTCATCGACCGGTGCGTCGTGGCGGCGTACGACGGTGGTCTGGAGCCGATCCTCGTCCTGACCAAGTCGGATCTGGCCTCCGCCGACAAGCTCCTCGAGACGTACTCCACCCTCGACATCCCCTATGTGGTCACCAGCCGCGAGGAGTTCACCGACGGCGCGGAGCTCGCGCGGGTCCACGAACTGCTCGACGGCAAGGTCACCGCCTTCGTGGGGCATTCGGGGGTCGGCAAGACGACGCTCGTCAACGCGCTCGTACCGCTGGAGCGGCGGCGCACGACCGGGCACGTCAACGCGGTCACGGGCCGCGGCAGGCACACCACCACCTCCGCCCTCGCGCTCCCCCTGGAGGGCTCGGAGGGCTGGGTGATCGACACGCCGGGCGTGCGGTCCTTCGGGCTGAACCACATCGACCCGTCCCGCGTCATCCTCGCCTTTCCCGACCTGGAGCCGGGGACGGCGGACTGCCCGCGCGGCTGCAGCCACGACGAGAAGGACTGCGCCCTGGACGCCTGGGTCGAGGGGGGCCACGCGGATCCGGCCCGCCTCTACTCACTGCGCCGACTGCTCGCCACCCGGGAGCGACGCGAGGACGACTGACCTCCCCTTTGTTTGCGCCGCGACGGCAAAGGTAAATGCATAATCGCACCAAGCCGGATTCAAGCCAGACGAAGCGGCCGCGGATCGTGGACGAGTACGGGAGGCAAGGACATGGCGTGGCTGCTGGTCATCGTCGCGGGGATCCTCGAGACCGGCTTCGCGGTCTGCCTGAAGCTGTCGCACGGCTTCACCAGGCTCTGGCCCACGATCGCGTTCGCCTGCTTCGCCCTCGGCAGCTTCGGCCTGCTGACCCTCGCCCTGCGGAAGCTGGACGTGGGTCCGGCGTACGCGGTCTGGACGGGCATCGGCGCCGCGGGCACCGCGATCTACGGGATGATCTTCCTCGACGACCTGGTCTCCACGCTGAAGATCGTCTCGATCTCCTTCGTCATCATCGGCGTGATCGGCCTGCAGCTGTCCGGCTCCGCGCAGTGAGATCCGGCGGAAGTGAGATCCGGCGGAAGTGAGATCCGGCAGAACCCGCTAGCGCACGCCCACCCAGCGCCCGATGGCCCCGCGGACCAGTTCCGCGGGGTCGTCGTCGTTCCCGGCGGGCGCGACGACATACGACAGGGCGAGGCGGACGGCGCTCTCGCAGGCGAGGGCGAGCTCGGGGTCCCTGGTCCGGCCCCGGCCGCCGAGCGCGAGCACCGCGCGGTCCCGGACGAGCGCGAGCAGCTCCGCCGCGGAGGGCACCCCCGCGTCGGCGCGGCGCTGCGCGGGCACCGGCGAGGTGGACCCGCCGACCCGGCTCGGCGCGGGCAGCCGCTCGCCCCAGCAGTCGGTGAGGGCGGCCCGCACCAGCGTGTTGGCGCGGGCGGCGCCCACGGTCCACGCGGCCACGGCGGCGAGCCGGTCGGCGGGCTCGCGCTCCTGCGCGAGGGCCCGCTCGACACCGTGCAGATAGCCGTCGGTCTCGCGGCGCAGCAGTGCGCGGGCGAGGCCGTCCTTGCTGCCGAACTCGTTGTAGAGGGTCTGCCGGGAGACCCCGGCGCTCGCCGCCACGTCGACCATGCGTACGCCGGGCCACGGTCGCCGTGCGAGCGCCGTGTACGCCGCGTCAAGTAAGGATTCCCGTGCTGCAGGCATCGTCGCCTCCCCGGGCCCGAAACGGCTCCCGTGCCAGAGTTGACGCGCTCGGCAGCACTGTCAATAGCTCCGGCGCGGGCGCGGCCCCGCCGCCCGTGACCCGGCACTGTGGATCGCGCCGAACGAGATCGATACTGTTCACCCATGTCCGACTACCACGATGATCTGCGTCTCGCCCATGTCCTCGCGGACACCGCCGACGCCGCGACCATGGACCGGTTCAAGGCCCTCGACCTGAAGGTCGAGACCAAGCCGGACATGACACCGGTGAGCGAGGCCGACAAGGCCGCCGAGGAGCTGATCCGTGGCAACCTCCAGCGGGCCAGGCCGCGCGACGCGATCCTCGGCGAGGAGTACGGCGTCGAGGGCACGGGACCGCGCCGCTGGGTGATCGACCCGATCGACGGCACCAAGAACTACGTACGCGGTGTGCCGGTCTGGGCCACCCTGATCTCGCTGATGGAGGCGGGCGAGGGCGGCTACCAGCCGGTGGTCGGCGTGGTGTCGGCGCCCGCGCTCGGGCGCCGCTGGTGGGCGGCGAAGGGCGGCGGTGCCTACACGGGGCGCTCGCTCAGCTCGGCGACCCGGCTGCGGGTCTCCAAGGTCTCGCGGCTCTCGGACGCCTCACTGGCGTACTCCTCGCTCTCCGGCTGGGAGGAGCAGGGCCGCCTCGACGGCTTCCTGGACCTGACGCGCGCGGTCTGGCGCACCCGTGGCTACGGCGACTTCTGGCCGTACATGATGGTCGCCGAGGGCTCGGTCGACATCTGCGCGGAGCCGGAGCTCTCGCTCTGGGACATGGCGGCGACCGCGATCGTGGTGACGGAGGCGGGCGGCACCTTCACCGGCCTCGACGGCAGGCCGGGACCGCACAGCGGCAACGCGGCGGCCTCGAACGGCGTGCTCCACGACGAGCTGCTCGGCTACGTCAACCAACGGTACTGATACGTCAGCCAGCGGTACTGATACGTCAACCAGCGGTACTGATGCATTGATTGGCGTCACCGAGCCCGCGATCCGCACCGGCGCGCGGGCTTGGAACGTACGCGCCCTGAACTGACCGCACGCGCCCCCTTGCTGCCCTCCCGCATGGCTGCGACTCTATGAGTCCCCCCACTTGTGAACTTGTGAATTCGTTCTCCAGCCGGTAACGGAGGCAATCCTTCGCCCACCGGGAGACCGGGGATTCACCAAGGAGGTGGCTCACGCCCATGCTCGTCCGCGACGCCATGAGCACGGTGGTCCTGACCATCGGCCCCACCCACACCCTGCGCCAGGCAGCCAGACTGATGTCGGCACGCCACGTGGGCGCAGCCGTCGTCCTCGACCCCGACACCTACGGGCTCGGCATCCTGACCGAGCGCGACGTCCTCAACTCGCTCGCCCTCGGCCAGAGTCCCGACACCGAGATCGCCGGCACCCACACCACGACCGAGGTCGTCCTCGCCACCCCGGCGTGGACCCTGGAAGAAGCGGCGGACGCCATGTCGCACGGCGGCTTCCGGCACCTGATCGTCATGGACGGGAACGAGCCGACCGGGATCGTCTCGGTCCGCGACATCATCCGCTGCTGGGCGCCGGAGCGCCGCGCGGCGGCCACCGTGGCGGGCTGAACACGGCGGCGGGCCGGTCCCCGAGGGGATCCGGCCCGTCGCTCATCCACGGCAAGTGGTGCAGGGTCAGCCGCGCAGGGCCTGGACCGCGGCCTCCAGCCGCTTGCCGAAGTCACCGTCGGCCTGACGGAAGTTGTCGATCGCGCGCTCGGCTATGTCCTCGCGCGAGACCTTGGCGATGAAGCCCGACAGGTTCTCGACCAGGCGGTTCTTCTCGTCCTCGGACATCAGGCGGTAGAGGTTGCCCGCCTGCACGAAGTCGTTGTCCTCGGCGTGGACGGCCGGCGCGTGGTTGCCGGTGCCGCCCGTGACCGGGATGGGCTGCCACAGCGGGCGGCCCGTCTGGGCCGGACCGCCGAAGCTGTTCGGCTCGTAGTTCTTCGCGCCCTTGTGGCGGCCGTCGTACAGGAAGCCGTCACGCGAGTTGGTGCGCGCCTCGGTGGCGTGCGGGCGGTTCACCGGCAGGTGGTCGGCGTTGATGCCGACGCGGTAGCGGTGGGCGTCGCCGTACGCGAAGAGGCGGCCCTGGAGCATCTTGTCCGGGGAGGGACCGATGCCCGGCACGAAGTGGGCGGGCGAGAAGATGGCCTGCTCGACCTCGGCGAAGATGTTCTCCGGGTTGCGGTTGAGCTCCAGCTTGCCGATCTCGATCGGCGGGTAGTCCGCGTGCGGCCACACCTTGGTCAGGTCGAACGGGTTGAAGCGGTAGTTCGCCGCGTCCGCCGCCGGCATGATCTGCACCTGCACGGACCAGGACGGGAAGTCGCCGCGCTCGATGGCCTCGCGCAGGTCGCGCTGGTGGGAGTCGGGGTCCTCACCGGCGAGCCTGTTGGCCTCGTCCTGGGTGAGGTTCTTGATCCCCTGGTCGGTCTTGAAGTGGTACTTGACCCAGAAGACCTCACCGGCCTCGTTGTTCCACTGGAACGTGTGCGAGCCGAAGCCGTCCATGGTGCGGTACGAGGCGGGGATGCCGCGGTCGCCGAACAGCCAGGTCACCTGGTGGGTGCTCTCCGGGCTGAGGCCCCAGAAGTCCCAGACGTTGTCCGCCTCCTGCGAGCCCGAGTAGGGGTCCCGCTTCTGGGTGTGGATGAAGTCGGGGAACTTGATGGCGTCGCGGATGAAGAAGACGGGGGTGTTGTTGCCGACGAGGTCGTAGTTGCCCTCTTCGGTGTAGAACTTCAGCGCCCAGCCGCGCGGGTCGCGCACCGCGTCGGCCGCACCGAGGTTGCCCGCCACGGTGGAGAAGCGCAGGAACGTCTCGGTCTGCTTGCCGACCTCGGAGAGGAACGCGGCGCGCGTCCACTGCGAGACGTCGCGGGTCAGCGTGAAGGTGCCGTACGCACCGGCGCCGCGGGCGTGCACGATCCGCTCCGGGATCCGCTCGCGGTTGAAGTGGGCGAGCTTCTCGAGCAGCGCCTGGTCCTGCACCAGGACAGGACCGTCGACGCCCGCGGTCTCGCTGTTCTGGTTGTCGGCGACCGGCGCCCCGGCCTCCGTGGTGAGCGGTCCCTGCGTCACGTGCGCCTCCTGCGTCATTCCTGCAAGTCCTGTCCCTTGGCGTTATCCGTACTCGATCCTACAATGGACATTGTCTAAGTCAAGCGACGATCCAAAGTCACATCCGTTCGGGACTGAGGTCCCCTGCCTGTTAGGCTGGCTCACATGAGTGACCTGTTGGAACGACTGCGCGGACGCGGCTGGCGCATGACAGCGCAGCGGCGCGTCGTGGCCGAGGTCCTCGACGGGGACCACGTCCACCTCACCGCGGACGAGGTGCACGCCCGCGCCACGGACAAGCTGCCCGAGATCTCCCGGGCGACCGTCTACAACACCCTGGGCGAGCTGGTGACCCTCGGCGAGATCCTCGAAGTCTCGACGGACCGCCGCGCCAAGCGGTACGACCCGAACGCGCACCGCCCCCACCAGCACCTGGTCTGCGCGCGCTGCGGCGCCATCCGCGACGTCCACCCCACGGGCAACCCCCTGAGCTCCCTCCCCGACTCGGAGCGCTTCGGCTTCACGATCGAGGACGTCGAGGTCACGTACCGCGGCGTCTGCCCGAACTGCGCGACCGCGTAAGCGTCTTTCCGTACGTCACGAAGGGGTCCGGCACCGTTCGCGGTGCCGGACCCCTTCGGCGCACCCCTTCCAAGATCTGACGCCCCGTCATATTCTCTGCGGCGCCCGCCGTCCGCCTGCCCTCCGCAAGGAGAAGCCGTGGAAGCTCCGCACCCGCCGCACCCGCGGCCCCCGTCCGATCCCTCGCCCTCCAAACTCCGCGCCCGCACGGTGACCAGGACCTTCGGCCGGGCCGCCGGCGCCGTGCACGCCCTCGGCCCCGTCGACCTGGACATCGCCCCCGGCGAGTTCACCTGCGTCGTCGGCCCCTCGGGCTGCGGCAAGTCGACCCTGCTCCGCATCGCGGCCGGCCTGCTGCGGCCCAGCTCCGGCGAACTGAGCATCCGCACGGCCGCCCGGCGCCCCGTCGCGATGATCTTCCAGGACTACGGCATCTACGACTGGAAGACCGTGCAGGCCAACGTGAGGTTCGGCCTGGACGTCCAGAAGGTCCCGCGCCGCGAGGCGAACGCCCGCACCACGGACTGGCTGACCCGCATGGGCCTCGCCGACTTCGCCGCCGCCTACCCCGCCACCCTCTCCGGCGGCATGCGCCAGCGCGTCGCGATTGCCCGTGCCCTGGCCGTGGAGCCGGAGATCCTCCTCATGGACGAGCCGTTCGCCGCGCTCGACGCCCAGCTCCGCACGATCCTCCAGGACGAACTCCTCGCCCTCACCCAGACCACCCGCACCACGACCCTGTTCATCACCCACAGCCTCGAAGAGGCCATCGTCCTGGGCGACCGCGTCCTGGTGATGTCGGCCCGGCCCGGCCGCATCATCGCCGAGCGCCGCCCGCCGTTCCCGCGCCCCCGCAGCGGCGAGGTCCGCGGGGCGCCCGAGTTCACCGCGCTGAAGAGCGAGTTGTGGGAGCTGCTGCGCGCCGAGGTCGGCACGGAGGCGGCGGCATGACCACCGCGACCGGCAAGAGCCCGGCCCCACACCCCGGCAAGAGCCCCGCCCCCCGGGAAGACGTCCTGGTCAGAAGGCCAGGGCCGCAGGAACTCCACCCTGTCCGCACGCATCGCCGCCGCCGCGCCCTGGAGCTGTCGCTCGCCGCGGGCGTGCCGGTCGTCCTCGTCCTGCTGTGGCAGCTCGCCGCCGTGAGCGGCTGGATCGACGACCGCGTCTACCCCGCGCCGCAGACCATCCTTCAGGACGGCTGGCAGCGCGCCGCGGACGGCGATCTGTGGCCGGACGTGTGGGCCACGCTGAAGCGCGTGCTCGCCGGGTACGCGATCGGCACCGTCGCCGGTTACGCGCTCGGCCTCCTGATGGGCTCGCTCTCGGTCGTACGCGCCGCCCTCGAACCCACCCTCGACGCGCTGTACGTCGTCCCGAAGCTGGCACTGCTGCCCGTCTTCCTGAACATGTTCGGCCTCGGCGAGGGCCCGCAGATCGCCCTCGTCGCCGCCACGGTCTTCTTCTTCGTCTGGATCTCGACGATGGCGGCGGTCCTCGCCGTACCCTCCGGCCACCGCGACGCGGGCCAGGTCTTCGGCGCCTCGCCCTGGCAGATGTTCCGCCATGTCCTGCTGCCCGCCTCGCTGCCCGCCGTGCTGGTCGGCGCGCGGATCGCCGCGGGCGTCGCGGTCCTTGTCATCGTCGCCTCGGAGCAGATCGCGGCGGCGGACGGCCTGGGCCACCTCATCTTCGACTCGCGCGCCCTCTTCCAGAACGACGTGATGTTCGTCGGCATCGTCTGTGTCGCCGTGCTCGGCGTCGTCTTCTCCGAATTGGTGCGGATCGCGGGCCGGTTGCTCACGCCCTGGGCGCCGCGCGACCGCGGCCGAAGCCAGTCATGACCGTCGTACCGACGACAGCGCTCGGAGGCGCCATGCGCACCCGCTCCACCGCACTCGCCCTGCTCCTCGCGGGCTCACTGCTCGCCGCCGCGGGCTGCGCGAAGGAGGACGACGAAGACCCGCCCGCCCCCGCGAAGCCCCGTACCGTCACCGCCGTCCCCGGCTGCGCCAAGGGCAGTTGGACCGACCCCGCCGACCTGGCACCCGACCGCGCACCGGCCCGCTGCGCCCCACGCACCCCCGCCCCCGAACCGCTCCCCAAGGAGCGCAGCCTGACGATTGCGACCGGCACCCTGAGCGCCGAGTACGTCGCACCGCTCCAAATGGCTCTGGAAAAAGGCGAGTTCAAGAAGGAGAACCTGAACGTCGACCTGAAGGTGCTGCCCACCCCCGACGCCCTCCCCCTCCTCGCCAAGGGCGACATCGACGCCCAGTGGGCGGCCCCCGAGGCCGCCGTGATGAACGGCATCACCAGCGGCTTCGACATCAAGTGGACGGCGGGCAACTTCTCCCCCGATCCCCGGTCCAAGAGCGGCCTGTGGGTGCGGCTTAAGAAGAACGAGAGCGCGGCCCACGTCCCCATGGCGGGCCGCAAGCTCGGCACGATGATCGGCAAGGGGTCCGTCATCGCGTATCCCATGAACCAGGCCCTGAAGAAGCACGGCGGCGGCCTCGACAAGATCCAATTCCAGCAGCTGGGCTCGGCGGACGTCCTCACCGCGCTACAGAACGGCGGCACCGACTCGGCCTGGCTGCTCGACCCGGTCTGGCGCAAGGTCGACGGCGACAAGAAGTACGCGTTCCTCGGCGGCCAGCCCCCGGCCGAACCCCTGGGCGGCCTGCTCTTCGGTCCGAACCTGCTCAAGAAGGACCCCGACGCCGGCGTCGCACTGCTGCGCGCCTACATCCGGACGGTGAACACGTACTTCGCCGGCGACTACAAGGCCGACAAGTCCTTCGCGAAGGAGCTCGCCACATTGCTCAAGACGGACGAGGAGGTGCTGCTCTCCACCCCGTCGCTGCGCATGGACTGGGAGATCCGCGCGGGCACGACAGGCCGTCTGCAGGACGCGTACCGCGCGGCGGGGGTCACGGAGGGCGCCGAGGTCCCGGAGAAGAAGGCCGTGGACCGCTCGCTCTACGAGGAGGCGGTGGGGCACAAACCGTCGGGGCACAAACCGCCACGGCACAAATGAATCGAGGGCCGGAAGCCCATTGGCTTCCGGCCCTCGACCGTCAGTAGCGGGGACAGGATTTGAACCTGCGACCTCTGGGTTATGAGCCCAGCGAGCTACCGAGCTGCTCCACCCCGCGCCGTTGTGAGTACAACTCTACGTCAGGGCTTCGACCAGCGCAAATCTGTTCCGCGGGGCTCCGGGGCCCTTGCCCACGGCCTTACGCGGTGAGCTCCTGCCGCAGGGCCTCGCGCAGCCGCCCGGCACGCTCCGAGACCTCCGCGGGCCCGAGATCGACCGCCCGCGAGGCCCACCGCTGCCCCTGCGCCAGCTGCCCGCGCCGGGCGTAGAGCAGGGCGAGCCGCAGCGCCGCGCGGCCGTGCCCCGCGTCGGCGGCCCGTGTCCACCACAGCGCGGCCTCCGGCTCGCTGCCCTCGCGGGCGAGGAGCAGCCCGAGGTTGAACGCGCCGTTCCGGCTGCCCGCCTCCGCGGCCTTGCGGTACCACCGCGCGGCCTCGACGACGTCGCCCCGGCCGGAGGCCAGCATGCCGACCCGGACCTGGGCCCGCCGGTGCCCCTGCTCGGCGGCCCGCTCGTACCACTCCTCGCACTCGCTCTTCTCCGCCGCGGGCTCGCCGAGCGCGGGCGGGGCCGCCGCCGGGCGCCGCGCGTCGAGCACCGTCCCCAGTCGGTAGGCCGCCTCGGCGCTGCCGCCCCCCGCCGCGCACCGGAGATACCGCTCGGCCTCCCGGTCGTCGCCCGCGCGCAGCCGCGCGGTGCCGACCTGGAGGGCCGCGTCGGTGTGCCCGGCCGCGGCCGCGCGCTCGTACCAGCGCAGAGCGCCCGACTCGTCGTCCCGGCTCGCGTACAGGATGCCGAGGTTGAACGCGGCGTCGACGCTGCCGGCCTCCGCGGCCTTGGAGAACCAGGGCTCGGCTCCGGCGGCGTCGCCGCCCTGGAGCAGCAGCACGGCGAGCGAGTTGGCCGCCTCGCGGTGCCCGGCGTACGCGGCGCGGCGGTACCACTGGTCGGCCTGCGCGGTGCGGTCCTGCTCGGCGCAGAGCAGCCCGAGGTTGTACGCGCCGTTCACGTCGCCCGCGTCCATGGCGGCGCGGTACCAGCGCTCGGCGGTCTGCGTCTCGCCCCGCTCCGCGTGCAGCGCGCCCAGCGCGTTCGCGGCGTTGCCGTCGCCGTCCTGGGCGGCCTTGAGCCACCACACGGCGGCGCTCTCCTCGTCGCCCGCGTCCCGCAGCAGGAACCCGAGGGCGCAGGCCGCCCTGGACTCCCCGTCCTTGGCGGAGTTGAGGTACCAGCGGCCTGCCTCCTTCAGCTCGCCGCGCCGCTCCAGGATCGCGCCGAGGTGCAGCGCGGCCCTGCGGTGCCCGCGGGCGGCCGCCTGGCGGTACCACTGCTCGGCCTCGTCGGCGGGTGTCTTCGTGTTGTCGTCGGCGTGCTCCGCGCGCGAGGGGCGCTCGCCGCGCTCCGTGGTGGCCCGCCGGTCGAGCGCGCGGGCCAGACGGTACGCGGCCTCGCGGTGGCCGCGCTCGGCGGCGACGCGCAGCCAGCGCTCGGCGCCGACGTCACCGCGGTGCTCCAGGAGGTCGGCGAGCGCGTACGCCCCGAGGGTGTGGCCGTCCTCGGCGGACTGGCGCAGCCAGTACTCGGCGGCGGGCTCGTCGCCGCGCTCGCGGTGGTGGCGCCCGAGCGCGTGCGCGGCCGCCGCGGAACCGGCGACGGCGGCGACCCGCCACCAGCCGGCCGCCTCGTCGGCGTATCCGCGCTGGTGGAGGAGGACGCCCAAGTTGTTGGCCGCGGCGCGGTCGCCCTCGGCGGTCGCGGCGCGCAGCAGGGATTCGGCCCCGTCGAGATCACCGCGGCGCAGCAGAAGGCTTCCGAGCACGCTCATCGCGTCCACGTCGCCGGCCTCGGCCGCCAGCCGATGGCGCATCTCCTCGGCGGCCGCCCCGGGATCCTCCCGGTCGGCCGGCTGCACAAACCGCCCTGTCTCCAACAGAGTTGCCTTGTCCCCCATAACGTCCATCGTCGCACCACCTGCAACCTGGGTATACCTGATATACCGCAGCCAGTGAGGTCACTTCAGCGTTTTGTCGACATGCCCACAGAGAGATAAGTCAAACACAGATCCCCCAACTCTCCCCCGACCTCGCACCGTTCGCATGTCTTGGCATAGGACACCCGCACACGACCGCCACCGGCCGCCGCACCTGCCCCGGCACACACGACGAAGGCCCGGATCCGTAAGGATCCGGGCCTTCACCTTGCAGTAGCGGGGACAGGATTTGAACCTGCGACCTCTGGGTTATGAGCCCAGCGAGCTACCGAGCTGCTCCACCCCGCGCCGTTGTGTTCAAACCGTACCACGGCGCGAGGGGGCAGCTTGACCAGCCACTAGCCGGTCTGGTCGGCCCCGGAGTCGTCCTTCTTGTCCCCGCTCTTGTCACTGCTCTTGTCGGCGTTCTTGTCGCCGCTCTTGTCGCCGCTCTTGTCGCCGCTGTCGGCGCTCTTGTCCTTGACCTTCGCCGACGCCTCCTCGGCGCGACCCAGAGCCTCCTGAAGCTGGTCCTGGGCCTCGCCGTACGCCTTCCAGTCGCCCTTCTTCATGGCCGCCTCGCCGTCCTCGAACGCCTGCTGGGCGTCGTCGAGCGCGGCCTGGACCGTCGGGTCGCTCGTCTTGGGCGGCTTGGTCGGCTCGTCCTGGCCCTCACCCGGTGGCTTGGTGGTGCCCTCGGCGCTGAAGACCTCGTTGAGCCCCTCGCTGAGCGTGTCCGCGAAGGCGGTCTCCGTGCCGTACGACACAGCGACCTTCTTCAGGAGGGGGTAGGCCGACTTGCGTCCCTGTACGTAGACGGGTTCGACGTACAGGAAGCCGTCGTCCAGTGGCACGGTCAGCAGATTTCCGTAGAGGACGTCGGAGTCGGCGCCCTTCATATCTCGGACGAAGTTGCCGACTTGCGTCATGGAGTTCAGCTTGTTCTGGACCTGTTCCGGCCCGTCGACGTCGCCCTGCACTCTGAGCAGCTGCATCTTGCCGTAGTTCTTGCTTCTGGCATCGGCGTCGACCGTCATGAACGCCCGTAGGTTCGGCCGCTCGCTCGGTGTGAACGTCGTCGTCAGGGAGAACTGCTGCTGTGTCTGGCCCGGCGACTTCAGAGACAGGTAGTACGGCGGGACCGCACTGTCGTCCTTCTTCGTCGGGTCGTTCGGCACCTGCCAGGCGTCACTCGCGTTGTAGAACTGGCCGGGGTCCGTGACGTGGTACTTCGTCAGCAGTTCGCGCTGCACCTTGAACATGTCCTGCGGATAGCGCAGGTGGTCCATCAGCTTCGGCGGGATCTCGCTCTTGTCCTTGACGGTGCCCGGGAACGCCTTCTTCCAGGTCTTCAGGACCGGGTCCTTGTCGTCCCAGGTGTAGAGCTTGACGTCACCGGTGTACGCGTCGACGGTCGCCTTCACCGAGTTCCGGATGTAGTTGACCTGGTTCTGCTGGGCGATCACGGTCCGCTGGCTGTCGGCCTGCGACAGGGAGTCGGCTGTGGTGTCGCCGAGCGTCGTCCGCGAGGCGTACGGATAGCCGTTGCTGGTCGTGTACGCGTCGACGATCCACTGGATGCGGCCGTCGACCACCGTCGGGTAGACGTCGCCGTCGATGGTCAGCCAGGGGGCCACCGCCTCGACGCGCTCCTTGGGCGTGCGGTTGTAGAGGATCCGCGAACCGTCGCCGATGGCTCCGGAGTAGAGGATCTGCGGCTCTCCGAACGACACCGCGTACGCCGCGCGGTTGATCGGGTTGGAGAGATTGACGCCGCTGTCGCCCTTGTAGCTGTACGTCTTCTGACCGCCGCCGTTCTCTTCGTAGTCGAGCTCCTTTTGGGGCCCGCCCACGATCGAGTACTGGCTGGTCTTCTCGCCGTAGTAGATCCGCTGCTCGTACTCACCGAGGTCACCGTTGGTGGGCAGACCGGACTCGGTGAACGCCGGGGCGCCCTTGGAGCCCTTCTTGGTCTCCGTGCCCTTGGCGGCGACCATGCCGTAGCCGTGGGTGTAGGCGAAGTGGTCGTTGATCCAGTTCCGCTTGTCGAGCTTGTTCACGTTCAGCTCGCGCAGGCCGACGATGGTGTCCTGGCCGTTGTAGCGGTCCACGTCCAGCGTCTTCGGGAACTGGTAGTAGCTGCGCTCCTGCTCCAGCTGCTGGAAGGTCGGCGAGACGATGTTCGGGTCGTTCAGCCGGTAGTTGGCCGCCGTGTCCGCGTTCTCGCGCTTCTTCTTCGATTCCTCGTCGACCCTGCCCCCGCCCTTGTACTCCTGCGGCTTCACACCGTTGATGCCGTACGCGTTACGCGTGGCCTCGATGTTCTTCTCGATGTACGGGGCTTCCTTGGCCTGCTCGTTCGGCTGGACCTGGAACTTCTGGACGATCGCGGGGTAGAGCCCGCCGATGAGGATCGCCGAGAGCACCATCAGGCCGAAGCCGATGACGGGCAGCTGCCAGGTGCGCCGCCAGAGCGTCGCGAAGAAGAGGATGGCGCAGATGACGGCGATGCAGAACAGGATGGTCTTCGCCGGCAGATACGCGTTCGCGTCGACGTACCTGAGGCCCGTCCAGTTGCCCGTCGCCTTGAAGTCACTGGACTTCACCGCGAGGCCGTACCGGTCGAGCCAGTACGCGATGGCCTTGAGCGACACGAAGACGCCGAGCAGCACCGAGAGGTGACCGGTGGCCGCCGCGGTTGCGCGCGCGCCGGGGCTGGTGACCCGCAGCCCGCCGTACAGGTAGTGCGTCAGGGCGGCGGCGACCAGGGAGAGCACCGTCGCCGCGAAGCCGAAGCCGAGCAGGAAGCGGTACCAGGGCAGGTCGAACGCGAAGAACGCCACGTCCATGTGGAACTGCGGGTCCTTCTGGCCGAAGGGCACGCCGTTGACATAGAGCAGCCAGGTGCGCCACTGTCCCGCGGCGGACGCGCCCGCGATCAGCCCCACCAGGGCGGTGACTCCAATGAGGAGCCACTTCTTGTAGGGGGCGATACCCATGCGGTACCGGTCGAGGCTCTGCTGCTCCATCGACATGGCGCTCAGCGGCGGGCGCAGCCGGTGCGCCAGCCAGATGTTCACGCCGACTGCGGCCGCCATCAGGAGGCCGAAGACGAAGAACAAGCCGATCTTGGTCCACAGGGTCGTCGTGAAGACCGACGAATAGTGGACCGAGCGGTACCAGAGCCAGTCCGTCCAGAACCCCGCGAACATGACGAAGGCCATGGCCAGAACGGCAAGGACCCCCAGTGTCATGAGCAGGGTGCGGACACGCCGGGACGGTCGGCCCACTCTGATCCGTGGCCCCGTCGGGCCTCCGCCGCGGTCCGGCATCTGGAAAGCCAAGGTGCGCACCTCGAAGTTCGCTGTTGAAGAGCTGTTGGTCCGTCAGGCCCCCGAGATCGCGGACCCACACCTATGCAACTTACTCACGCTTTACTCGGTTCCCGTTTCCGGGGACTAACGAGGCAGGATTGTGACTATGTCCAACACTCCCATGGCAGCGAGCCCCCTCACTCGGGCAGTACTCGAGATCGACGAGTACGTATCCGGCCTCGGCTGGGACCGGCCCGCCCGCCTCTTCGCGCTGGTCGACACGGCGCGACTGCGTACCCAAGAACCCGGCCTCGCCTCTCAGCTCGGCCTCGACGACGGCGTGGAACACGCCGGTTACACCCCCATCGAGCAGGAGGAGATTCCCGCCGACAAGCCGCTGGACGAGTTCCTCGGCACCATCGCCTGGCCCGACGCGGTGACGGGCTGCGCCCTCACGGTGGAGCGCCTGATGCTGCCGCCGTCCGCCGAGACATCCGTCCCCGAGGGCCTCAGCGAGGCACAGCTCGCGAAGTGGGTGGCCGAGCACCCGGACCGCCAGGAGGTCCGCATGACCGTGGCGGTGCTCCGTGACGGTGCGCGCGAGTCCGCGCTGCGGCTGCGCGAGAAGGACTCGGCGACGGAGGTCCTCACGGGCTCGGCCCTGGTGCCGGGCCTTGCGGAGGCGCTCGCGGCGACGTTCGCGTAGGGCTTCCGCGTAAGGCTTTCCCGTAAAGCTCAGGTCTGTCGTTCTGTACGCGGGTGGCGACTCTCCACCCGCGTACAGCTGTTTTCCGCCCGGGGCCAGGGCGTCAGAAGCGTCCTAGCTCGCCGCGCACTGCGGCAGGTGGGCGGTGTCGCCCTTGCGGATCTTCTTCAAGGACTTCACCGCGTCTTCGATGGTGTTCACCTTCACGAGCTTGAGCCCGTCGGGAACGTCCTTCGCGGCGGCCGAGCAGTTGGCCTTCGGGGTGAGGAAGTACTCGGCGCCCTTGTCGCGCGCGCCGACGGTCTTCATCTCGATGCCGCCGATCGGGCCGACCTTGCCGTTGTCCTCGATGGTGCCGGTGCCCGCCACGAACTTGCCGCCGGTGAGGTCGTCCGGGGTCAGCTTGTCGACGATGCCGAGGGCGAACATCAGCCCGGCGCTGGGCCCGCCCACGTCGGCCAGCTTGATGTCGATCGTGAACGGGAACGTGTGGTCGGTGCCCGCCTGGATGCCGACGACCGCGCGGTCGGCGTCGCCTTCGGCCGGTTCCGTCGTGATCTTGATGTCTTCCGTACCGGTCGCTTCCTTGCCCGCCTTCTCGGCGGCGGCCGCCTCCTTGACCGGGACGATCGAGAACGTCACGGGCTCGCCGGGCTTGTGCTTGGTGACGAGCTTCGCGACGTCCGTCATCTCCCGGACGGGCTTGCCGTCGACCTTCCTGATGACGTCGCCCGCGTGCAGCTTGCCCTCGGCCGGGTCGCCCTTGAAGACGGTGGAGACGATGACCTGGGACTTCACCGGGATGTGCAGCTGCCGCAGCGCCGCGACCTTGGCGCTCTCCTGGGAGAGGCTGAATTCCTCGGCGTTCTCCTGGGAGGACTGCTGTTCGGTCTTGCCGTCCGGGTAGAGCGTGTCGTGCGGCACCACGATGTTGTCGTGCGCCAGCCAGCCGTAGACGGCCTCCGCGATGTTCATGTTGTAGTCGGCGCTCGTGACCCGGACCGTCGTCATGTTGAGGTTGCCGGTCGTGGGGTAGGTCTTCCGCCCGGAGATCTGCAGCACCGGCTCGCCGTCGTGGTCCCCGAGGGTGTTCACCGTGGGGCCGGGGGACATCTCCGAGTACGGCACTTTGATGAGCACTCCGGCGCAGAGCAGCGCGATCAGCATGAGGGTGGAGGCGAGCATCGTCGCGGTGCGGCGTGGCATGGAACGACAGTACGGGACCTGCCTGTGGGAGCACCCCTGGGGCCGGTCCGTACGGGGCCTCAGGACTACGTCCCGGTGGAGGACTCCTCCATGACCACGTGCCGCTTCTGGATCTCGTCGATCTCGTGGAGCCCACTCTCGTGGAGCTCGGCGCTCTCATCGGGCCGCACGCTCTCGCGGGGCCGTTCCGTCGCCCCGCGGGACTTCTCCATCGCCTCGCGGAACGCGGCGTAGCCGTTGAGCTCGGTGGCGTCACCCGTCCGACCGGACTTGCGGTTGCGGGCGGCCCAGCTGCCCCACAGACCCGCACCGACGGCAGCCAGGAGCGGAATCAGCAACCAGGCAAGTGATGCCATGTCGACCTCCCGACCCCATGATTCACCGCAAGTGACTGATCAGCAGATTAACCATCTGCATGGTCAACGCTCACGGCAGGGGTCGGGTTACGCAACCGGAGCCACACGGGCCAACCTCACCTCAGAAGACTTCCCCGTCTGCTTGCCCCGTCTGCTTCCCCCGTCTCAACAGGCGCCGACCCACTCTTCCTTGCCGTCGGAGAAGCGCTGGTGCTTCCAGATCGGCACCTCGTGCTTGAGGTCGTCGATCAGCTTGCGGCAGGCGTCGAAGGCTTCCGCGCGGTGCGGGCAGGAAACGGCCACGACCACCGCGAGATCACCGACGGCGAGGTCTCCGACGCGGTGCACGGCGGCCAGGGCGCGCACCGGGTACTCGGCGACGACCTTCTCGGCCACCCGGCGCATCTCCGCCTCCGCGGTGGGATGGGTCGAGTACCCGAGCTCGTCGACGTCCGCGCCGCCGTCGTGGTTGCGCACGGTCCCCACGAACAGTGCCGTGCCACCCGCCGCGTCGTCGCCGACGGCCCGGAAGACCTCGTCCAGGGAGAGCGGGGTGTCACGGATCGCGAGGAGGCGGATCGGGTCCTGGGCGGCCTGCTCGCCGGGGTGGTCCATCGTGGTGCGTGCCATGCGGCCATGGTGCCGCACGGCACGGGTCACACGGAATAGACCTTTCGCCCGGCACGCGCGCGTGTCGCCTTGGAGCTCCCTACAGGGCGCCGCCCGCGAGGGCCGGGCTCGTCCGCCTCAGATCCTCCGCCGCGCCTTCCGCGCCCTGCGCACCACCGCGGCGGCGCCAAGGAGCGCGACCGTCGCGCCCGCCGCACCCGCGGCCGTGGCGTCCTTGCGGCCGAGGCGCCGGCCGGCCACGGTGCGCCGTCCGGAGACCTCGTCGAGCAGCTCCGAGAGGACCTCCTCGTTGGTCCACTGCGGCCGCCACCCGGCGTCGTGCAGCCTGCTGACGCTGACCACCCAGGGGTACATCGTGTACGCGAGATCGCCGGCCGGGGACGGCGTGAGGCCGATCCGGTGCAGCCGGGCGGCGGCGCCGAGGGCGACCGTCGAGGGCAGCTCCATGCGCCGGATCCCGCTGAGCTCCTCGACCTCCTCCTGCTCCAGCCAGCCGTCGCAGCCGACGGCAAGCTCACCGTCGACCTTCTCGAGGACCGCGTACTCCAGAGCGCTGCACAGGTCTTCGACGTGGCAGAACTGCCAGGCGGGCCGTGAGCCCGCCACGACCAGGAGCCGGGGCGACTCGAAGTAGCGGGTGAGGGCCGTGTCCGTGCCGCCGACTAGGGTCGCGGGACGTACGACGGTGACGTTGAGGCCGGGGTGCGCGCGGGGCGCCCGGCGGGCGAGGCGCTCGACCTCCAGGAGGTCGCCGACGCCGGTCGCCTCGGCCGTGGCGCGCAATTCGGCGTCTTCGGAGAGGGGCAGTTCGTTGTCGGACAGCGCTCCGTAGACCATCGCCGAGGTGCACAGGACGACGCGGTGCACGCCCGCGGCGGCGGCAGCGGTCAGGACGGTCTGGGTGCCTCGCACGTTGTAGGCGGTGCGGGCCGCTCCGTCCGTCTCCAGGTCGAGGTCGAGCGCCAGGTGCACCACGACGTCTGCGCCGCGCAGCTTTTCGGCGATGGCCGGATCGCGCACGTCCAGGATGTGCCACTGCGCCTGCGAGCAGTCGCCGCGGCGCTCGTCGATGGCGATGACCTGCTTGATCTCTTCCGAGGCCGCGAGGCGCTCGGTCAGCAGCGCACCCACCCCGGAGGCCGCGCCGGTCACGGCGACGACGGGCCCTCGGACGGGCGCCGGGGTTGACGGGTTTCGCGCTGCGCGAACCTGTGGATCTGGGGAACTCACCGGGCGTCTCCAGCGGTTGTCTTCAGTACGTACGCGAATGACGCGTACGTACCAGGTGGCATCCATCCTGCCGCAGGCCATGAGTCGGCGAAGCACCGAGGCCCGATCCCGTCACGGTGTCTACGCTGGGTGGTGTTGTAGGGCAGCCGCCGCCGGCACATTACCGGCGGCCTGACGAGCCGAGGAATCCCGTGAGTGACACCCCATTCGGATTCGGCCTTCCGCCGGAGGAGCCGGAAGACGGCGACGAGGGCAAGAAGAAGGAATCCCCTGGAGAGGGCCAGAGCGGGGGACAAGGCGCAGGTGGCCCCGCGAACCCGTTCGGTTTCGGAGGGCTCCCGGGCGCGGGCGGTCCCGGCGGCGGTGACAATCCGTTCGCCGCGATGTTCGGTTCGATGAACCCGAACGACCTGGGGGCCGCGTTCCAGCAGCTGGGCCAGATGCTCTCGTACGAGGGCGGCCCGGTGAACTGGGACATGGCCAAGGACATCGCCCGCCAGACCGTGTCCCAGGGCACGGCGGACGGCACGAAGGACGCCAGCGTCGGCCCCGCCGAGCGCTCCGCCGTCGAGGAGGCCGTGCGCCTGGCCGACCTGTGGCTGGACGACGCGACGTCGTTGCCGTCCGGGTCCGGCACGGCGGTGGCGTGGAGCCGCGCCGAGTGGGTCGAGGCGACCCTGCCGGTCTGGAAGGAGCTCGTCGACCCCGTCGCCGAGCGCGTCGGTCTTGCCATGGGCGATGTGCTGCCCGAGGAGATGCAGGCCATGGCGGGCCCGCTGATCGGCATGATGCGGTCGATGGGCGGCGCCATGTTCGGCCAGCAGATCGGCCAGGCCGTGGGCGTGCTCGCGGGCGAGGTCGTCGGCTCCACCGACATCGGCCTGCCGCTCGGCCCGTCCGGCAAGGCCGCGCTGCTCCCGGTGAACATCGAGGCCTTCGGCAAGGACCTGGGCGTCGACAAGAACGAGGTGCGGCTCTATCTGGCGCTGCGAGAGGCCGCCCACCAGCGCCTCTTCTCCCACGTCCCGTGGCTGCGCTCGCACCTGTTCGGGGCCGTCGAGGGGTACGCGCGCGGGATCAAGGTCGACACGGCCAAGCTGGAGGACGTGGTCGGCCAGCTCGACCCGCAGAACCCCGAGCAGCTGCAGGAAGCACTCCAGCAGGGCATGTTCCAGCCGGAGGACACCCCGGCCCAGAAGGCCGCTCTGGCACGCCTGGAGACCGCTCTCGCGCTCGTCGAGGGCTGGGTGGACGCGGTGGTCCACGCCGCCGCCAAGCCGCGCCTGTCGTCCGCTGACGCCCTCCGGGAGACGCTGCGCCGCCGCCGCGCCACGGGCGGGCCCGCCGAGCAGACGTTCGCGACCCTGATCGGCCTGGAGCTGCGCCCGCGCCGGCTGCGGGATGCCTCGCGCTTGTGGGCCTCCCTCACGGACGCACGCGGCGTCGACGGCCGCGACGGTCTCTGGGAGCACCCGGACATGCTGCCGACGGCCTCCGACCTGGACGACCCGGACGGTTTCGTCCACCGCGAGCAGCTGGACTTCTCCGAGCTCGACAAGATGCTCGGTGAGGCGGCCAAGGGCGACGAAAAGGGAGAAAAGGGCGCCGAGGACGACAAGGGCACCGAGGACGGCGGTAAGTGAGCCTGCACGATGACGCCGTTCTCGTACTGAAGGGGTACGAAGACCAGGCCGAGCTGCGCCAGGCCTATCTGGACCACCTGTCCGCGCACGGCGATGACGGCATGTGGAAGGCCTGCACGGCGGGCCATGTGACGGCGAGCGCCCTGGTCGTCGACCCTTCGCGCGGGCGGGTGCTTCTCACCCTGCACAGGAAGCTGCGGATGTGGCTGCAGATGGGCGGCCACTGCGAGCCGGGCGACGCGACGCTCGCCGCGGCGGCGCTGCGTGAGGCGACGGAGGAGTCCGGCGTGCCGGGCCTGACCCTGCTGGCGGGCGGCCCCGTCCGCCTGGACCGCCACCCGATCCCGGGCCCGTGCACACAGCACCTGGACGTCCAGTACGCCGCGCTCGCCCCGGCCGACGCCGTGGAGGCGATCAGCGACGAGTCGCTGGACCTGCGCTGGTTCGCGTACGACGAAGTGGCGGACGTCGCCGACGAGTCGGTGGTACGCCTTGTCGAGGCGACGAGGGCACGCCTGTAAGAGCCGCTTCGAGGCGCCCTCGAAGGGGCTCTCGAAGGGGCTCTCGAAGGGGCGCGGGGAACTGCGCGACCGGCCGCATACGGCCCGCAGTGGATCCCCGCGCCCCTCGGTCACTCCTGCCCGGGCAGGCCTTAGCTCCAGGCGTTGCCCTGGTTCTGCCCCCGGGCCCCCTGCTGGCCCATTCCGAACTGCGCTTGGGCGCCCCGCCCGATGTTCGCGTTCTGGGGCGGCAGTAGCTCACTGGGCTGGACGAGGGCGTAGCCCTGGCCCATGAAGCTGAGCTCCCAGCCCTCGCCGGTGTTGCCGCGGCGCCGCCAGACGCCCGAGGAATGGGTCTGGGCCTGCATCTGGACGCGCAGGCCGTTGGACCAGGCGACGATCGCGTCGGCGTCGGCGTTGACGTACCGGTCCGGCGTGACCTGCAGCATCAGCGGCTGGCCCGACGTCATCAGGGCGACCTTGCCGCGTCCAGTGATGTTGAGCTGGTACTTGCCCGAGCCAGAGATCCCGTACTGGCTGTCCACGGCGATGACCTGGTGGGTCAGCGACGAGTCCATCGCGAGGACGTAGCTGCTGTCCACGGTCAGGCCGTCCTGCTCTACATCCACTACGTGGATGTACTGGGCGAGGTTGGCGAGGTAGACCGTCCCCTGGCCATGGCAGCGCATCAGGTCCAGGCCCTCACCGGTGTGCGCACGGGCGCGCTGGTTGCCCCGGCTCTGGTACTCGGCGTCGAACTCCATCAGCCCCTGATAGGCGACCATGGCCCCCTTGCGGGCCAGGACGTCGTCGTGACCCTCCAGGGCGACCCGCAGCATCTGCGGGTTCTGGACGGAGTAGCGCTCCTGCGTCTGCTGTTCGGCATGCGCGAAAAGTGAACTCTGCATGGTGTGTTGCTTCCCCTCAGCCCCGAGCTCGGAGACGGTCGGTGCTGTCCTCACTGGGCTGTACGACGACGATGCCCTCTCCGGAGAAGCCCATCTGGTAGGCCTCGCCGCTGCCGCGCCCGATGAGGGAGCCGGCCTTGAAGCTGCGCTTGCCCTTCACCTTCAGGTTCGGGGACCAGGCGATCAGGGCGTCCGGGTCGACGTACGTCTCGTCCTCGCCGCGGCCGCAGTCGACCACGATCGGGGTGCCGCGGGAGGTCAGCGCGACCCAGCCCTGGCCGGAGATCTTGATGTTCCACAGCCCCTGTCCCGCGAACTTGGCCATGCCCTTGACCCGCTCGACGCCCCACTGGAGAGACGCGTCGAAGGCCAGCAGGTTGGTGCCATTCACCGAGAGGGAGTCGCCCGCCAGGTTGATGACGACGACATCCGCCCCGTAGTCCGCCAGGTAGAGGAGGCCGTCTCCGGAGCACTTCATCAGGGGCGCGCCCTCGCCGGTCATCCACTCGCGCGCGACCTGACGGACGGCGGGCGGATTCGGCTCGTACTGCACGAAGCCTTCGTAGGCGACCATCGAGCCCACGCGCGCGAAGAGGTCGTTGCCGGTCTGCATGGCCACCTTGACCATGTGGTGGCCGTGGTTCTCCATGCGGGTGGCGACGGGTGCGGGAGCGAAGCCCGCGAGTTGCTGATTCATGACGGGCTCCCTCAGACCTCGTACGGCTGGACGACGATGAAATTGCCCGGTGCGCCACGGAACTGGAGATTCACGCTCTCCCCCGTGGAGCCCGCGTAGGCGTTGCTGCGCAGCCGTACCTGGCTGGAGACGATCGCCTGCGCGGCGGCCGACCAGGCGACGACGGCGTGGCAGTCGGCGAACGTCGTCGGCGTGACGGGCAGCACGACGGGCACGCCGTGGGTCTTCACGATGACCGTGCCGGTGCCCTGGAACTGCATGACGAACAGGGCGCCGCCGGGGATCCCGTGACCCTCGATCCTGCGCACCTCGTGCTGCAGGCTCTCGTCGAAGGCGAGGACGTTCTCCGCGGAGACACAGATCGCGTCACCCTGGAGTTCGATGGGGTGCAGGTGGGTGCCCTCTTCGGCGAGGAAGACCTGGCCACGGCCGGAGCAGCGCATCAGCTGCATCTCCTGGCCGGTGGAATTGCCGACGATGCGCCCGGCGAAGCCCGCGCCCTTGTAGCTGAACTCGACCTTGCCCTGGTAGAGCACCATGCTGCCCTGGCGGGCCAGGATCGGCTGGTCGGCGACGCCCAGGTCGACGCGGACCAGCTTCTCGTTCTGCTGCGTCCAGCGCTGGCCGGTGGGGGCCTCGCGGTACTTCTGGAGGGCGGCGGCCACACCGGCGCCCTGCGGAGCCGCGCCCTGCGGGGCGGCGGGCTGCTGCCCGTACCCGGAGGGCATCGGGGCCTGCGGCTGCTGGCCGTAGCCCGGAGGCAGGGGCGCGGTCTGGCCGGGAGCCTGCTGGCCGGGGACCTGACCGAACTGTGGCTGCTGCGGGGGCTGCTGGCCCGGCTGGCCGTACGGTGAGGGGGGCGGCGGGGGCGGCGGCACGGGGGCGCCCGGCGGCTGGTGCAGCGGGGCGATGACGGTCTGCGCGGCGTGCACCGACGGGTCCGCGGGAGCGGGCGGCGGGGGCGGAGTGGTGCCCTGGGGCGGCGCGAAGTTCTGCGCGGGGGCGGGCACCGGTGCGGGGGCCTGGGGCGGCGCGGGGGCCGCCGGGGCGCCGAACGCGGGCGGAGCCGTGGCCTGCGTGGGCGGCGCGAAGGAGGGAGCGGCGCCCTGCGGCTGCTGCGGGGCGGCGGGCTCCTCCTCGGCGACCTCGCCGCCGAAGTTCTTCAGGAGCGCGTCGAGTCCGCCGTCGAAGCCCTGGCCGATCGCGGCGAACCGCCAGACGTCCTTCAGGTAGAAGTCGCCCAGCATGACGGCGCGCTCCGTGGAGAACTCCGCGCCGTTGAAGGCGTAGCGCGCGACTTCCTCGCCGCCCGCGACGATGCGGATGTACCCGGAGGCGACCTGCGACATCTGCCCGGCGCCGTCGATCGTCGCCGTGAACGACAGCCGCTGTATCTGCTGCGGGATGCGGTCGAGCGTGACGCGGAAGGACTCGCTGTCCCCCGCCTGCGCACCGAGGAGCTGGATCGACTCCTCGGGCGACTTCGGCTGGTTGAAGAAGATGAAGTAACGGTCGTCCGAGAGCCGTTCGCTCGCGTCCAGGCCGAAGCAGCTGATGTCGAAGGTCAGCCCGGGGGCAGAGAGCTGTACGCCGACGTACAGGTCCGTGCCCGGAGTGAGATCACTGATCTTGGCCTTGTGGCCGCGTTGGAATTCCCTGGCCATACGTAACGACCGTCCCCCATCCCGAATGTGAATACGTCGCGTCAGGCTAACCGCAAAGTCTGACAGCGAGCGAAGCCGGTACAGACCCGCTACACAACCCTCGGGATCCGCGAACGTTCACCGCACGCGGGCGCGGGCGTTCACTCCTCGCGGGCGGCGGGAAGGTGCGGCAGCCTGCTCGCCGCGACCACCCCTTCGAGGTACCCCCTGGCCCGCTCGGTACGGGGGTAGGCCTCCAGAAGACGCCAGAAGCGGGGGCCGTGGCCGGGGACGAGAAGGTGGGCGAGCTCGTGGACGAGTACGTAGTCCACGACGTACTCGGGCATGCCCTGCAGCCGGTGCGAAAGGCGGATGCTGCCCTCAGCCGGCGTACAGGAGCCCCACCGGGTGTTCTGGTTCGTGACCCAGCGCACCGAGGCGGGCCTGGGGAGGCCTTCGAAGTACTGCTCCGACAGCTGTCCGGCACGCTCGGCGAGCTCCGCGTCGCCGAGGAGCCGCTTGCTCTCCTGGGCCGCGAGCTTGTCGAGCATGACATTGACCCAGCGCTGCTCCTCCGCCTCGGACATCCGGGCGGGGATGAGGACGACCGTGCGGTCGCCCTCCCGGTACGCGGAGACCGTTCTGCGACGGCGCGCGCTCCGTCTGACCTCGACCGCGCTGGCCGTCGCGCCGGACGGCGCCGGGCTGGTCGTGCTGCGCTGTGGAGTTCCGGCGCGACGCGCTGAGGTCTCCCCAGCGACGCGAGAGGACGGGTCGGCGGGCACGCCCCGACGTTACCCGCTGGGCATAGGGGAAGTCCCGCCTCCGGGGCGGTTCGGCGCTGTTCCGCACCCCGTGCGTTTGATTAGTACGACGAACACCCCCCGCCTGTGGACAACGCGACGCAAGCGTCCGACGAGGCGGGCATTCTGGCCTTCGATCGACGCGGCGGACGGGACCGCGCCGACCGGCCGACGGGGGACGACCATGCCACTGATGCATCCGATCGTGAAGCCGGCGCTTCGGCGTGGCTGGCGGGACCTGAGCACCGTGCAGTTCGGGGTGGCTCCCGCGCACGCCCTGGTGCTCGGCCCGATGGACACGGCGACGAGCAGCTTCCTGACCCTTCTGGACGGCACGCGCGGGCTGCCGCTGCTGCGCGAGGAGGCCCGGCGGATGGGACTGCCCGACGGGCACGTGGACAGACTCCTTGGAGAGCTCTCGCGCGCCGGGCTCATCGACGACTCGACGGGCGGCGGCCCGGCGGCCGACTCCCTGCGCGAGCGGGACGGAGTCCTTGACCGGCTGCGGGCCGACCTCGCGTCGCTGTCGCTCCTGTCGCCCGAGCCGGGCGGTGCGATCGCGAAGATGGCGGCGCGTCGGGCCATGCGGGTGCGGGTCCAGGGCGCCGGGCGGGTGGGCGCCGTCGTGGCCTCGGTGCTCGCGGCCGCCGGAGTCGGCCGGGTCGATGTGCTGGACGGCGGACATGTGCGGCCGTGGGACATCGCACCGGGCGGTCTGCCCGCGGAGTCCGTCGGGGAGCGCAGGGACACGACGGCGCGCCGGGTGGTGCGGAAGTCGGCGCCCGGCCGGCCGGTCCGGCAGCCGACCGGGCCGGAGGGGGCGGCGGGCCTGTCTCTCGTGCTCATCACCCCGCGGGACGGTCTGGATGCGTACGCTCCCGCGCCTGCCGCGGCCGAGGAGCTCATCGCCTCGGGCACGCCCCATCTGTATGCCGGGGTGATCGAGGGGACGGGCGTGGTGGGCCCGCTGGTCCTGCCGGGCACGACCGCGTGCGCCGAATGCCTCTTCCGGCAGCGCGCGGACCAGGACCCCACCTGGCCCCGGATGCTGGCCCAGTGGCGCTCGGGGCACGCTCGGCAGGTGCCCGCATGCGATCTGGCCCTGTCGACGTCGGTCGCCGGGCTCGCGGCGGGACACGCGCTCGCGTTTCTCGACGGGGAGCCGTCGGCCTGCGCGGGCGCGCGCTGGAAGGCCGCCGTGCCTGGATTCGAGTGGCACTCGAGCCCGATTTGGGCCCATCCATCATGCTCTTGTGGGGCGGGGGTGACCGTTAGGGGGGATCGGCCCACCGCTGGTTCGGAGCCGCACGCAACAATGGCCGGGTAACCGCCTGAGAAGGCGCGGCTGTCTGGGACTTGGAGGGGCGCATGTCTGATCTTCCCCGGAAGGCGGTCACCCGTACCGCCAAACTGGCCGCGCTACCGCTCGGCTTCGCGGGGCGCGCGACCTGGGGGCTCGGCAAGCGGATCGGGGGCAAGTCCGCGGAGATCGTCGCGCGTGAGCTGCAGCAGCGCACGGCCGAGCAGCTCTTCAAGGTCCTCGGCGAGCTGAAGGGCGGCGCCATGAAGTTCGGGCAGGCGCTGTCCGTCTTCGAGTCCGCGCTGCCCGAGGAGATCGCGGGGCCGTACCGCGCGGCGCTCACGAAGCTGCAGGAAGCGGCGCCGCCGATGCCGACCAGCACCGTGCACTCGGTTCTCGCCGAGCGTCTCGGCGCGGACTGGCGCGAGTATTTCCTGGAGTTCGACGACAAGCCCGCGGCTGCCGCGTCCATCGGTCAGGTGCACCGGGCGGTCTGGGCGGACGGCCGTGAGGTCGCGGTCAAGGTGCAGTACCCGGGGGCGGGTGAGGCGCTGCTGTCCGACCTCAACCAGCTCGGACGGTTCGCCCGGCTGCTGGGGCCGCTGATCCCCGGGATGGACATCAAGCCCCTCATCTCGGAGCTGCGGGACCGGGTCTCGGAGGAGCTGGACTACGGCCTGGAGGCCGCGGCCCAGCAGGCGCACGCCGAGGAGTTCGCGGACGACCCCCACGTGGTGGTCCCCCAGGTGGTGCACCAGAGCGACCAGGTCCTGGTCACCGAGTGGATGGACGGGACACCCCTGTCGAAGGTGATCTCGGACGGCACGCAAGAACAGCGTGACCGGGCGGGGCAGCTCCTTGCCCACTTCCTCTTCTCGGGACCGGCGCGCACCGGGCTGCTGCACGCCGACCCGCACCCGGGCAACTTCCGCCTGCTGCCCGACGAGAAGAACGGCTATCGCCTCGGGGTCCTCGACTTCGGCACGGTGGACCGGCTGCCCGACGGGCTGCCCCCGACCATCGGCACGTCCCTGCGGATGACGCTGGCCGGTGAGGCCGACGCCGTCTACGACATGTTGTGCGAGGACGGCTTCGTCAAGGAGTCCGTCGATCTGGAGCCGCAGGCGGTGCTCGACTACCTGCTGCCCATCATCGAACCCCTGGCCGTCGACGAGTACACGTTCACCCGTGCCTGGATGCGCAAGCACGCGGCCCGGCTGGCCGATGTCCGCTCCCCCGCCTACCAGTTGGGCCGGTATCTGAACCTGCCCCCGGCGTATCTGCTGATCCACCGCGTGACGGTGAGCACGATCGGGGTGCTGTGTCAGCTGGGTGCGACGGTGCGGATGCGGGACGAGCTGGAGGAGTGGCTGCCCGGTTTCGTGGAGGAGACCGAGGAAGTCGAGGGCGGCGCGGCGGCGGAGGCCTGAGGCGCGGATGCCTGAGAGGCGGGGCTCACCACCAGGCCGAGTCGAGGCGCCCTTCGATGGCTCTGATGTTCTCCCGTGCGCAGGCCTCGCAGAAGTAGCGGCGGACGCCGTTCTCCACGGAGCAGGTCCAGGTCGGTGGCGTGCCCTCGGCAACCGCGCTGCAGCGGCAGCACACTTGATTCCCGGTCTCCTGGGGCTGGGGATTCTGCTGGTCCACCCTGCGACCATATCGCCGTACCGGGACGATCGGTGAGCACAACGCACCACGGGGGGCGGTCCGTTCGGACCGCCCCCCGTGGGGGTCTGTCACATGGTGACGTCTGGCTCTTACTGCATGACCGCGATGGCGAGCGCGCGCCGGGCACGCAGCGAGGCGCGCTCCGCGCGACGCTGCATGCGGCGGGCCGCCAGCAGGCGCTCGACCGGGCGTTGCGCCTCGGCCTCGCGCAGTCGTTCGTGCATATGCGCACGAGCCATGGCTTCTGGGATGAGTTGCATCTCACGGGTCCTGTTCTGGCGCGCGACGTGCGCGCCGGTGGTGGTGAAGTCTGGGGTGGCGGAGCCGGCGGGCTCACGCGTGGCTGCCTTCATCGGGGCCTGCTTCTTGGGGTCGTGCGTCAGGGGGCGGTCGATGGTGCCGGCGGTGCTCATGCGGCGACCGGGTTCTTGCGCGGGCGGCCACGGGGCCGCTTGCGGGCAACGACGACACCCTGGACGAACAGCTCGCCGCCCCAGACGCCCCACGGCTCACGCCGCTCCTTGGCGCCGGCGAGGCAGGCTTCCATCAGCGGGCAGGTCCGGCAGAGGGACTTGGCGTACTCGACGTCGGCCGGGGACTCCGCGAAGAAGACCTCCGGGTCGTAGGCACGGCAGGGAACGGGTACGCCGAGGTTCTCGATGGCGTCGTCGAGCGCGGTGAGCGCAGTCAGGGGGGTCAAGGTCGGGTCCTCCGTGGGTGCGGGCTGAGGGAGCGTCTGTGAAGGCGGTACGGACGGGGCGTGCGCTTCGAGTTGCACGATGGTGTTTTCCTCGTCTGGTCGTGCCGGCCTGGGTCGGCCGGTTGGCGGCTGGTACCGGGTCTTGCTGTCGGCCCCTTCGCTCTGTTCTCCCTGTTCTGGGGAAAACAAAAGGGCCGCGGATCCCGGGTGGGGTTCCGCGGCCCTGAAGGCGCCTGTCTGATCGAGGATCAGACTGGATCACTCCAGGGTTCGAGCCCACGGAAGGCCCACATCGTGTGGTGCTGCGTCGTCTGCTTCCGGAATCCGGCACCGGCTGCCGCAAAGGCATAGGCCTGGGCCTGCGCCTCCGCTACTGCTGCTTCCGGTGCCTTGGTCGGTCGCTCATTGCCCTCATTGACCTCGCGGACGGGCAGACCCGTGAGAGGCAGGGAGGCGGACATCGGACGGGTGGCGGGAATGCCGCCGGACAGACCGGTGCCCTGGTTCGAGAAGCCGAGCAGGCAGGAAGCGACGACCGAGCGATCGGTCATTTTCGCGGTGCTGATGAAGCTCTCGTTGATGCTGATCACTGGAATCGCCTCCTCTCGGCGTCTAGGGGTTCGGTCGGGACCGAACCTGCGGACTGACAAGTACAGCACGGAACCGGGGCTTCGGAGAAGCCCGCCGTTTCCGTGTTAAGAACCTATGGGTCTTCCTTGCGCCTGCGCAAACTATTTTTTCGACGAGTTTGAATCATTCGTCCTCGGCGCCCCTTACACAGTCTTGACCTGCACAAATGGCAAGCACGTCGGCGCCGAACCGGTGAAACTTGCGGACGCCGACCCCAGGGATCCGGGCCAGCTCGCCCTCATCCTCCGGCACGGCCTCCGCGATGGCGACCAGGGTTTTGTCCGTGAAGACGCAGTACGCGGGCTGTCCCAGCTTGCTCGCCTGGCCGGAGCGCCACTCCCGCAACCGTTCGTACAGCCCTTCGTCCATGTCGGACGGGCAGTCCTCGCAGCGCATGAGCTTCATCTCACCCGCCTCGGTCAGGGTCCGGCCGCAGACCCGGCAGCGGGCCGGCGCACGGGTCTTCCGCTGACGGCGGCCCGCCACGGCCGCGGGGCCGCCGCCGCTGCCGCGCTCGACACCGCCGGGGCCACCGCCCGCGGCACGGGCCGCCGAGCCCGCCCCGGATCCAGGACGCAGTCCGTCGAGGAAGCGGCTCGGACGGCGGCTCGGGCGCCCGCCCGGCGAGCGGGAGAGGGCCCAGGAGAGCGAGAGGTGGACGCGGGCGCGGGTCACACCCACATAGAGGAGGCGACGCTCCTCCTCGATCTGCTCGTCCGTCTTGGCATACGTGATCGGCATCATGCCTTCGGCGAGGCCCACGACGAACACGGCGTCCCACTCCAGGCCCTTCGCCGCGTGCAGCGAGGCGAGCGTGACGCCCTCGACGGTGGGCGCGTGCTGGGCGTTCGCCCGCTCGTCGAGCTCGGCCACCAGGTCGGCGAGGGTCGCCTCCGGCCTGGCCCGCGCGAAGTCCTCGGCGAGCCGCACCAGCGCGGCCAGCGACTCCCAGCGTTCACGGACCGCCCCGGAGCCCGCGGGCGGCTCGGTCGTCCAGCCCTTCGTGGAGAGTACGGCGCGCACCTGGGAGGGCAGGTCGACGACGTCGTCGAGGAGCGCGTCGTTCCCCCCGAAGCGGGCCGCGCCGCGCAGGGCCGCGCCCGCCTCGCGCACCTCGGTGCGCTCGAAGAACCGCTCGGCACCGCGCAGCTGGTAGGGCACGCCCGCGTCGGCGAGCGCCTGTTCGTAGATCTCCGACTGGGAGTTCGTGCGGAAGAGGACCGCGATCTCGCTGGCGGGGACGCCGTCGGCCATGAGGGCACGGATGCGGCGGGCGGCGCCTTCGGCCTCGGCCGGCTCGTCCACATACTCCGTATAGACCGGTTCCGTGCCGGGCTCGCGCTGGGAGATCAGTTCCAGGCGGTGGTCGGCGGCGCGGCCGCGGGCCTGGGAGAGCAGGCCGTTGGCGAGGCGGACGACCTGCGGGGTGGAGCGATAGTCACGGACCAGCTTGACGACCGTGGCCCCGGGGTGGCGGGTGCGGAAGTTCAGCAAGTGGTCGGGGGTCGCGCCGGTGAAGGAGTAGATCGTCTGGCTGGCGTCGCCGACGACGCAGAGGCTGTCCCGCTCGCCGAGCCACAGATCCAGGAGCCGCTGCTGGAGCGGGCTCACGTCCTGATATTCGTCGACCACGAAGTGCTGGTACTGGGCGCGGATCTGTTCGGCGATGTCGTGCCGGTCCTGGAGGATGCCGACGGCGAGCAGCAGCACGTCCTCGAAGTCGATGACGGTGCGGTCGCGCTTGAGGTCCTCGTACGCGGCATAGAGCTGGGCGATCTCGGCGGGGTCGCGCGGGACGTCCCGGCCCGCCTTGGCGGCGGCGGCCGCATAGTCCGCGGGGACGGTCTGGGTGACCTTGGACCACTCGATCTCGCTGGTGAGGTCGCGCAGCTCATTGCGGTCGAGGCGGATGCGGCAGGCGGCGGCCGCGTCCGCGACGAGCTTGATCTTGCGGTCGACGATGCGGGGCAGGGGCCCGCCGACCGCCTTCGGCCAGAAGAACTGGAGCTGGCGCAGGGCGGCGGAGTGGAAGGTGCGGGCCTGGACTCCGGAGGCGCCGAGCTGGCGGAGGCGGCCGCGCATCTCGCCCGCGGCGCGGTTGGTGAACGTGACGGCCAGCACGCTGGCGGGCTGGAGCATCCCGGCCCGCACCCCATAGGCGATCCGGTGGGTGATCGCCCGTGTCTTGCCGGTACCGGCGCCCGCCAGGACACACACCGGCCCGTGCAGGGCGGTGGCCACCTCGCGCTGCTCCGGGTCGAGGCCGTCGAGCACCGCGTCGGCAGAGTCCGGGACCTGCGGGAAGAGGGAGGAGTGCGTTGCTGCTGTCACCCTGCCATGCTGCCAGGTCGCAGGAGGCGGCTGAGCCGGTTGTCCACAGGGCAGCACCTGCGGTCGTACTAATGCGGGAATGGTGGCCGGGTCGCGTACGTTCGATCCATTGCGAACACGCACCCCGAGCGATGAAGGAGCACGGAAGAGATGCCGGGCACTGTGACGATGTACAGCACCACGTGGTGCGGCTACTGCCGCCGCCTCAAGGGCCAGATGGACCGCGAGGGCATCGGGTACACCGAGATCAACATCGAGCACGACCCGGACTCGGCGGCCTTCGTCGAGAAGGCGAACGGCGGAAACCAGACGGTTCCCACCGTCCTCTTCCCGGACGGCTCCACGCTCACCAACCCCTCGCTGGCGCAGGTCAAGCAGAAGCTGGCCGCCTGAGGGTCCGAAGACGGGCGCTCAGCCCACGGTCCCCGGCTTCGGCAGGGGCTTGCCGTACCAGAGCTCGATCAGCCGGGCCGCAATCGAGATTCCGTAGGGAGGCAGGACCTCTCCGGACTCGAATGCGGCCCGCAGGTCTTCGCGGGAGAACCAGCGGGCCTCTTCGATCTCCTCGCCGTCGACGTCGATCTCCGATGAGGTCGCGTCGGCCATGAAGCCGAGCATCAGGCTGGAGGGGAACGGCCAGGGCTGGCTCGCCACGTACTCGACGTCGCCGACCGTGATGCCCGCCTCTTCGAAGACCTCGCGCCGCACCGACTGCTCGATGGACTCCCCCGGCTCGACGAAGCCCGCGAGGGTGGAGAAGCGACCCTCGGGCCAGTGCACCTGGCGGCCGAGGAGGAGACGGTCCTCGCTGTCCCTGACCGCCATGATCACGGCGGGATCCGTGCGCGGGTAGTGCTCGGCGCCGCAGGCCTGGCAGCGGCGGATGTGGCCTGCCGCCGCGATGACGGTGCGCTCGCCGCAGCGCGAGCAGAAGCGGTGCAGGCGCTGCCAGTTCTCCAGGGCGACGGCGTGCACCAGCAGGCCCGCGTCGCGGGGGGAGAGCAGGAGCCCCGCCTCGCGCAGCCCGGCGGGGCGGGCCGACTGGTCCATGCGGCCCGGCAGGCCGTCCTTCTGCAGCGCGAAGTAGCTGACGCCGTCGTCGTCCGTGCCCAGGAAGTAGCGGTGCTCCTCGGTGAGGGGCGCCTCGAAGGCCGGCGTCATCACCAGTTCGGTCCGGCCGTCGGGCGTCTCGTCGATGAGCGCCTGGCCACCGGAGACCACGAAGACCCGGGTCGTGGGGTGGCTCCAGGCCGCGGCGAGCCACGCCTCGTCCATGCGGTGGTGGGCCGCGCGGTCGATGCCGCTCGCGGCGGTCAGCGAGACGGGGCGGTCTGCGGTGCGGTCGGTCCAGGTGGTCACAGGTGCTTCCAACTCCCCCGATGGAATGGGTGGTTCAGCAGGGCGTGCGGCAGGACGTGCGGCAGGACGTGTTCGACGGCCGGCGGGGGTACGACGGGGGCTTCAGTGTGCATCGCGCCAGTTCTCCGCGAGGTCGCCCCACAGGTGGGCCGTCGTCTCGACACCCTTGAGGAGCAAGTCGATCTCGACCTTCTCGTTCGGCGCGTGCCAGCCGTCGGACGGGACGGAGATGCCGAGGAAGAGCACGGGGGCGGCGAGCACGTCCTGGAGGTCGGCCGCCGGGCCCGAGCCGCCCTCACGCGTGAAGCGGATCTTCTGCCCGAAGGCGCGGCCCATCGCCCGTACGACGGACTGCAGGGCGGGGTGGTCGAGAGGGGTCAGGCACGGGCGCGTACCGGCGCTGAAGGTGACCGTGTGGCGGATGCCCGCGGGGACGCGGTCGGCGGCCCAGGCGCGTACGGCCTGCTCCACGTGGTCGAGGCGCTGGCCGGCGACGAGCCGGAAGGACAGCTTCACGAAGGCGGACGACGGGATGATCGTCTTGCTGCCCGCGCCCTGATAGCCGCCGCCGATGCCGTTGACCTCGGCGGTGGGGCGGGCCCAGACGCGCTCCAGAGTGGTGTGCCCGGCCTCGCCGTGGGTGCCGTGGGACTTGGCCGTGCGCAGCCAGCGCTCCTCGTCGAAGGGCAGCTCGGCGAAGAGTTCGCGCTCGCGGTCGGTGAGCTCGGTGATGCCTTCGTAGAAGCCCGGTATCGCCACGCGCGCGTGGTCGTCGTGGAGGGCGGCGACGAGGCGGGCGACCTCGGTGGCGGGGTTCGGCACGGCGCCGCCGAAGGAGCCGGAGTGGATGTCCTGGTCGGGGCCGCGCAGTTCGATCTCGCACTCGGCGAGGCCGCGCATGCCCGTGCAGACGGTCGGGGTGTCCTCCGACCACATGCCGGTGTCCGAGACGATCACCGCGTCGGCGGCGATGCGGTCCCGGTGGGCCTCGATGAGGGCGCGGAAGTGCGGGGAACCGGACTCCTCCTCGCCCTCGACGAGCAGCTTGAGGTTGACCGCGGGCGCCGTGCGGCCGGTGGCGGCGAGGTGGGCGCGGACCCCGAGGGTGTGGAAGAAGACCTGGCCCTTGTCGTCGGCGGCCCCGCGCGCGTGCAGGCGGTTTCCCTCGACGACGGGTTCGAAGGGCTCGGTGTCCCAGCCGTCCTCGCGGGCCGCGGGCTGGACGTCGTGGTGGCCGTAGACGAGGACCGTGGGGGCCTGCGGGTCGTCCGAAGGCCACTCGGCGAAGACCGCGGGCGCCCCCGGCGTCTCCCAGATCTCGGCGACCGGGAAGCCCGTCTTCACGAGCTGAGCGGCGAGCCACTCGGCGCTGCTGCGCACGTCCCCGGCGTGGTCGGGCTGGGCCGACACGGACGGGATGCGCAGCCACTCGGCGAGGTCGTCGAGGAAGGCGGCGCGGTGGTTCTCGATGTACGTGCGGACGGCGCTGTCCGGTGTCTCGCTCATGGTCACGAGCCTATCCGCCATCCGGGGTGGTCTCGTCCGGCGGCTCGTCGCCCGGCGCACCGGCCGGTTCCTCCAGAAGGAGGCGTTCCAGCTGGGCACGGCCCGGGAGATTCCTCGGGCGTGCGGTCTCCCCACTGCGTACGTAGAGGAAGGCGGCCTTCACCGACTCCAGGGGGACGCCCTGCTGCTCGGCCCAGGCGAGCCGGTACACGGCGAGTTGCAGGGGGTCGGCGGTGCGGGTGCGGCTGGTCTTCCAGTCGACGATCTCGTACGTGGCGCCGTCGCCTTCGCCTTCCTTGTAGACGGCGTCGATGCGGCCCCGGATGACGCGGCCCGCGATCACGAACTGGAAGGGGACCTCGACGCGGTGGGGCGCCCGGTGGGCGTACTCGGTGCGTTCGAAGGCTTCCTTGAGGGCTTCCAGGTCGCGCTCGTCGGCGATCTCGGCTTCGTCGGGGCCGCCGCCCGGCAGGTCCTCCGGGGGGAGCATCGGCAGGGTGAGCTCTTCGAAGCGGGACTCGATCCAGGCGTGGAAGCGGGTGCCGCGGCGGGCCGCGGGCTGGGGCGGACGTGGCATGGGCCTGGCCAGGTCCCGCGCGAAGCCCTCGGGGTCGGCGGCCAGGCTCATCAGCTCGGAGGCGGTGAGCGAGGGCGGCACGGGGATGTCCCTGACGGCTTCGCGGGCACGCAGGAGCTCGCCGGTCAGGGCGTCCAGGTCACGGTCCCAGGAGGCGAGGGTGCGGGCCTCCTCCGGAGTGGGGCGGGCGGGGGCCTCTTCCGGGGCGGGTCGGCTGTTCGGGACGCGGTCGGCGGGGTGCGGGAGGGCGTCGGGTGCGGGTGCGGGGGGCGGCACGCGTACGTGGCCGCTCTCCTGCGGGGCGAGGGGGGCAGTGGATTCGGTGGCCGGGGCCCCGGGGGGCGCGGAGTCGGCGCCCAGTGTGTCCGCGGGGTGCGGGGGCGTCGGGCGCCGCGTCGCAAGGGCGTCCCAGTCCACGGGGTCTGTGGGGTCTGCGGCGGGGAAATCGCCCTCTCCGTAGGGAGGCTCGTCGTCCTCCGGAGGGGGTGGCCATTCCGGGTCGGCGGCCGGGGGCACGTCGTCGTGCGCCGCCGGGTGGGCCTCCTCGTGGGAGCGGGCGCGCTCCGAAGTGGCTCCTTCCCCCGTCAGGCGGTCCAAGTGGGCGAGGACGGTCTGCGCGGCGGCGCGGCGGCGGGCCATGGAGTCGTCGTCCAGCGGGAGGGGCCACGCCTGGTCCCCGGACGCCTCTCCCAGGGCGGGGTTCTCCTCGTCCTCGGCGGGCTCGTCCGCCCAGGCCTCGATCTCGCCATGGCCCTCCGCGCAGTGGTCGTACAGGGCCTGGAGGAAGTCCGAGGGGCCGCGCGGCTTCTTCTGGGAGGGGCCCCACCAGTGGCCCGAGCCGAGGAGCAGGGAGCGCGGGCGGGTGAAGGTCACGTAGCCGAGGCGGAGTTCCTCGGTGCGCTGGTGGTCCTTCATCGCTTCGTGGAAAGCCTTCATGCCCTTGGCGTCCCACGCCTCGATGTCGGGCAGGGTCGCCGCGTCGCCGCGCAGTTCGTGCGGGACGACCTTGGCCTGGGCGGTCCACTTCTCCCGGCCCTGCGCGCTGGGGAACGAGCCGTTGACCAGGCCGGGGACGGCGACGACGTCCCACTCCAGGCCCTTGGACCTGTGGGCGGTGAGCACCTTGACGGTGTTCTCACCGCCCGGCAGGGCGTTGTCGAGGCCCTTCTCGTACTGGGCGGCGGTGCGCAGGAAGCCGAGGAAGGCGAGGAGTGTCGCGCCGTTGTCGTTGGCGGCGAAGGAGGCGGCGACGTCAAGGAAGTTGGAGAGGGTCTCGCGGCGGCGGGCCGCCAGAGCGCCCGGTGACGCGGAGAGCTCGACCTCAAGGCCGGTCACGGCGAGGACGCGGTGCAGCACGTCCATCAGTGGATCGGACAGCGAGCGGCGCAGCTCGCGCAGTTCCGCGGCGAGACGGGCGAAGCGCACCCTGGCCTCGGCCGAGAAGGGCAGCCCGTCGTCCCTTCCCGCGGCGTCGCCCGGTTCGGGTGACGACTCCAGGAAGGTGTCCAGCGCGTCCGCGAGGGATATCACCTCGGCGGGGTCGACCCCCTCGACGGCTTCGGCGAGGCGCCGGTCCGGGTCGTCGGGGGCAGCGTGTCCTGGGCGTACGAGGAGGCGGGCGCGGCGGCCCAGGAGGGCCAGGTCGCGGGCGCCGATGCGCCAGCGCGGACCGGTCAGGAGCCGCACCAGGGAGGCGTTGGCCCCCGGGTCCTGGAGGACCTCGCAGACGGCGACGAGGTCGGCGACCTCGGGCAGGTGGAGGAGTCCGGAGAGGCCGACGACCTCCACGGGGATGTCGCGGGCCACGAGCGCGCCCTGGATCTCGCCGAAGTCCGTCGCCGTGCGGCACAGGACGGCGATCTCGCCCGGCGCCTTGCCGGTGCGGACCAGGTGGGCGATCGAGTCGGCGAGCCAGTCGATCTCCTCGGCGTGCGTGCGAAGGAGGGCGCAGCGCACCACGCCGTCACGTTCGGCGCCGGGCGCGGGCCGCAGGGCCTCCACGCCCGCGTGCATGGCGCGCAGGGGCTCCGCGAGGCCATTGGCGAGGTTCAGGAGGCGGCCGCCGCTGCGGCGGTTCTCGCTGAGCGCGTGGCGGGCCGCGGGGCGGCCGTCGGCGTGGGCGAAGTGCTCGGGGAAGTCGTCGAGGTTGGCCACCGAGGCGCCGCGCCAGCCGTAGATGGCCTGGCAGGGGTCGCCGACCGCGGTCACCGGGTGGCCCGTGCCGCCGCCGAACAGGCCGGACAGGAGGATGCGCTGGGCGACCGACGTGTCCTGGTACTCGTCGAGGAGGACGACGCGGAATTCGTCGCGGAGGATCTCGCCGACCTCCGCTCGGGTGCGGGCCAGCGTCGCGGAGAGGGCGATCTGGTCGCCGAAGTCGAGGAGGTCGCGGGAGCGCTTCGCGGCGCGGTAGTGGCCGACGAGCTCGGCCAGTTCGAGCCGGGCGGCCGCCGTCTCGGGGACCTTGCGCAGGTCGGCGTTGGAGAGCTTGGCGCCGTCCAGGGCCTGTAGCAGCCCGGTGTCGTACGCGCGGAGCTTGTCGGGGCTCACGAGGTGTTCGGCGAGCTCGCTGTCGAGGCTGAGGAGGTCGCTGACGAGGTCGGGGAAGGACCGGGTGAGGGCGGGGTAGGGCCCGGGGGCCTCGCGCAGCACGCGGGCGGCGAGCTGGAAGCGGGTGGCGTCGGCGAGGAGGCGCGAGGTCGGTTCGAGGCCGATGCGCAGGCCGTGGTCGGTCAGGAGGCGGCCGGCGAACGCGTGGTACGTGGAGATGACCGGCTCGCCGGGCGGGTTGTCCGGGTCGACCGCGTCGGGGTCGGTGACGCCCGCCCTGGCGAGGGCCTGGCGCACGCGCTCGGCGAGCTCCCCCGCCGCCTTGTTCGTGAAGGTCAGGCCGAGGACCTGCTCGGGGGCGACCTGGCCGGTGCCGACCAGCCACACCACGCGGGCCGCCATCACCGTCGTCTTGCCCGAGCCCGCACCGGCCACGATCACCTGCGGGGCGGGCGGCGCGGTGATGCAGGCCGTCTGCTCCGGGGTGAACGGGATGCCGAGGAGCTCCTTGAGCTGCTCGGGATCGGTGAGGCGAGGTGACACGTCAGAGAGGCTAGCGGTGGCCACTGACAACCGGGGCGGGCCCGGTCGCGGGCGGCCACCGCGCGCTCATGGGGAGCGTGGGGTCAGGAACCCGCCGCCAGCTTCTTCGGGTCGACGATCTGGTCGGCCGGCGGGGCCTTGACCTCGACCTTCTTGCCGTAGTCGGTGAAGAGGACGGTGCCCGGGCCGTCGGCGCCCTTGTTCACGACCTTCAGGAAGTACGGCTTGCCTTCCAGCGCGACGTAGAACGTGGTGGTCTCGTCGCCCTTCTTGCGGGTCAGGACGGCCGCCTTCGCGCCGCCGACCTCGGCGTCGTCCTCGCGCTTCAGCTTCTTGAGGTTCTTGTTGCTGAACATGTCGTCCGGGTTGCAGATGGCCTTGCCCCCCTTGCTGGGCTGCTTCACCCAGCGGCCCTTGAGGAGCTCGGCCGTCGAGCCGCCGCCCTTGGCCTCCCAGAACTTGTCGTCGCCCTTGGAGTACGTGGACCCGCCGACGGACAGGATCTCGGCCTTGCCCGTCTTGGCCGAGCCCATCGTGCCCTTGCAGTCGCCGGACTCGGCGACGACGAACTCCATGTCGCTCGCCTCGCCGGCCTGCTTCATCTGGCCCTTCATGCGGTAGGACCCGGCGTCCTTGGATGCCTTCGACGCCTTGTCGGCGATCTTGTCGGCACTCATGCCGTCGAAGGGGTCCTTTTCGCCGTCGCTGCTGCAGCCCGTGACGCCGATGACGGCGGCGGCACAGGCGACTGCCACTGCCAGGAGCTTCCGGTTGGCTGCCATATACGCGTACTCCTCAAAAAGGTGCGCCTCGGGCGGCGCACAGCAAGTTCTTACCGTGACTTTAATTCGCCCCCGTGGGCGCCGTCTCCATCGGGGCTACTCCACGACCTGGCGGCCCTCCGGGCGCGCGCTGCACGATGCCCGGAACGCGCAGTGTGTGCAGTGCTGACCCGTGGTGGGTGTGAAGCGTTCGTCGAGCACCTTGCCTGCGGCCGTCGCGAGGAGGTCGCCGATCCACTCTCCGGAGAGGGCCTCCTGGCCCTGCACTTTCGGGAGGGCTTCGCCGCCGTTCTTCTTGGCGGCGCCCTGCCGCAGCTGCACCAGTTCGGCGCCGCCCGGTGGTGGACGTACGCCTCCGAAGAGGTCGTCGGCCGCGCCCTCGCGGACCGCCAGCTGGTAGACGGCGAGCTGCGGGTGGCGGGCGACCTCGGCGGCGCTCGGGGACTGTTTGCCTGTCTTGAAGTCGACTACGTAGGCACGGCCTTCCGCGTCCTGTTCGACTCGGTCCATGGAGCCGCGCACCCGTACTTCGTAGGAACCGGCCTCCAGGGTCACGTCGAAGCCGTGCTCGCTGGCGACCGTAGTACGGCTCGCGCGGTCCATCACATGCCATTGGAGGAAGCGCTCCAGCGCCACCCGCGCGTGCTCCTTCTCCTGCGCCGACTTCCAGGGCGCGTCGAAAGCGAGCGCGTCCCACACCGAGTCGAGGCGCTCCATGAGCACGGCGAGGTCGGCGGGGGTGCGTCCGGAGGCGACCTCGTCGGCCAGCACGTGCACCACGTTGCCGAAGCCCTGGGCGGCGGTCGAGGGGGCGTCCGCCTTCACCTCTCGGCCGAGGAACCACTGCAGGGCACAGGTGTTGGCGAGCTGGTCGAGAGCGCTGCCGGAGAGCACGACGGGCTTGTCCCGGTCCCGCAGCGGGACCTCGCTCGCCGTCGGTTCGTACATGCCCCACCAGCGGTAGGGGTGCGCGGCCGGTACGAGGGGGCGGCCGTCGGCGTCGCTGAGCGCGGCGAGGCGGGCCAGGCGCTGCGCCGCCGCCTCGCGCAGGGTGTCGGAGACGCGCGGGTCGACGGTGGTGGCGCGCAGCTCGGCGACGAGTGCGGCGACGGAGAGGGGGCGGCGCGGGCGGCCCGTTATGTCCTTGGGTTCGACGCCGAGTTCGGTGAGGAAGCGGGAGGGCTGGTCGCCGTCGTCCGCGGGCGCCTTCACCGCGGTCACGACGAGGCGTTCACGCGCGCGCGTGGCCGCCACGTAGAACAACCGGCGCTCTTCGGAGAGGAGTGCTCCGGGGGTGAGCGGCTCAGCGAGGCCGTCCCGTCCGATGCGGTCCGCCTCCAGGAGGGAGCCGCGGCGGCGCAGGTCGGGCCAGAGGCCCTCCTGGACGCCCGCGACCACGACGAGCCGCCACTCCAGGCCCTTGGAGCGGTGGGCCGTCATCAGGCGCACGGCGTCGGGCCTGGCCGCCCGGCGCGTCAGCGTGTCCGCTGCGATGTCCTGGGCCTCGGTCTCCTCGAGGAAGTTGAGGGCGCCGCGACCGCCCGTACGCTCCTCCGCGCGGGCCGCGGCGGCGAACAGGGCGCACACCGCGTCGAGGTCGCGGTCGGCGTTGCGCCCGGCCGCGCCGCCGCGGCGTGCGGTGCGCTCCAGGCGCCTGGGCCAGGGCGTGCCGTCCCACAGCTCCCACAGCGCCTCCTCGGCGGTGCCGCCGCCCGCGAGGCGCTCACGGGCCTTGCGGAGCAGCGCGCCGAGCCGCTGGGCGCCGCGGGCGTACGTCGGGTCGTGCGCGACGAGGCGCTCCGGCTCGGCGAGGGCGCGGGCCAGCAGCTCGTCGGAGGACGGCGGCACGTGGTTGCCCGCCGCGCGCTCCTCCTCACGCAGGGCGCGCCCAAGGCGGCGCAGGTCGGCGGCGTCCATGCCGGCCAGGGGCGAGGTGAGAAGCGTGAGCGCGGTCTCGGTGTCGAGCCAGGCGGGGGCGGAGGGTTCCGCGCGGGGGGTGCCGTCCGCCGGTCGAGGGGCGTCGTCCGCCGGTCGAGGGGCGTCGGCCTGCTGCGGGGTGTCCACCGGTCGCGGGGCATCCGCCGGTCGCGGGGCCGCCGTCGACTGCGGGTCGGTCTCGTCGGGGGCAGCGCTGTCGTGCGGGGCGCTTTGGGAGGCGGGGGCTTCGGAGGCGGGGTCTTCGGAGACGGGGTCTTCGAAGGCGGGGTCCTCGGAGACGGGGTCTTCGAAGGCGGGGGCTACGGAGGCGGGGGCTACGGAGGCGGGGTCCTCGGAGACGGGGTCTTCGAAGGCGGGGGCTACGGAGGCGGAGTCGTCGAAGGCGGCGGTCTCGGGGCCGTCAACCGCCCCCGTCTCCGCCTCGACCGCCCTCGCCACCACCCGCAGCGCCGTCAGGAGCGGTGTCACCGCGGGCTCGTGGCGCAGGGCGATGTCATCGCCGTCGATCTCCAGGGGGACGCCCGCCGCACTGAGGCTGCGGCGGACCGCGGGGATCGTGCGGGCGCCCGCACGGACCAGGACCGCCATGTCGCCCCAGGGGACGCCGTCCTCAAGGTGTGCGCGGCGCAGGATGTCCGCGATGTTGTCGAGCTCCGTGCCCGACGTCGGGTACGTGTACACCTCGACGCGGCCGCCGTCCCTGACCGGCGCCAGCTCCCGGTGGGCCCGTACCTTCTCCGCGGGCAGCCTGGTGAGCGGCATGCGCCGGGTGAGGAGCCGGGTGGCGTCCAGGAGCTCCGCGCCCGACCTGCGGGACGTCCTCAGGACCTCGACCGGCGCCGGGGTGCCGTCCGCGCGCGGGAAGTCGTGCGGGAACTCCAGGATGCCGTTCACGTCGGCGCCCCGGAACGTGTAGATCGACTGGTCGGGGTCGCCGAAGGCGACGAGCGTGCGGCCACCCCCGGCGAGCGCGTGCAACAGCCGCACCTGCGCCGGGTCGGTGTCCTGGTACTCGTCCACGAAGACGGCGTCGTACTGCGCGCCGAGCGCCCGTGCCACCTCGGGCCGGCGCGCGAGGAGCACCGCGCGATGCACCAGTTCCGCGTAGTCGAGCACTCCTTGGAGGTCGAGTACGTCCAGGTACTCGGCGAGGAAGGCCGCCGCCGCGCCCCAGTCGGGCCTGCCGCTGCGGCGGGCGAAGGCGTCCAGGGCGTCCGGGCCGAGGCCCAGCTCACGGCTGCGGGCGAGCACGGCGCGCACCTCGTCGGCGAACCCGCGCGTGGTGAGGCAGGCGCGCAGCTCGTCCGGCCAGCGGATGTGCCCGTGGCCCTCCTGCGCGAGGTCGATCTGGCCGGCGAGCAGTTCGCGTACCGCCACGTCCTGTTCGGGGCCGGACAGGAGGCGCAGCGGCTCCACGAACAGGTCGGCGTCCTGGTGGGCGCGGACGAGGGCGTAGCAGAACGAGTGGAAGGTGGTGGCCTGCGGGGCGAGCGCGGCCCCTATGCGCAGCGCCATGCGGTCGCGCAGCTCCACCGCGGCCTTGCGGCTGAAGGTGAGCACCAGGATCCGCGCGGGGTCGCCGCCCTGGGCGACGCGCTCGGCGACCGCCTCCACGAGGGTGGTCGTCTTGCCCGTGCCCGGCCCGGCCAGGACCAGCAGCGGCCCTCCCTTGTGGTCAACCACACCGCGCTGACCTGCGTCCAAGCGAGGGGGAGCCAACGGGGTCGGCGGCGTACGCACCAGTCGGTAGACATCCCGGGTCCCCTGTCGTACCTGGTGGTGCGACGGGTGCCGGGTGTGCCGGGTGGAAGAAAGGGAACTCACGTGGGTCGCCGGTCCTGGTGGGTGTACTGGTCGAAGAGCGGCTGCACGGTGGCAGCGGGGTGAAGGGGATGCGTGCTGTCGACGCTACGCCAGTGGGCGCGGAGGACGCGTGGCTTCCCCCGTACGGGCCACCGGTCCCCCGCCGGACCGCCGGATGCCGGAAGCTGTCAGGTGTGAGCCTCCGGAGCCTGCGGGCGAGCGTCACCCGCGGCGCCGCTTTCCGCGGTGTCGCCGTCCCACCGCGCCCGCCGCATGTCGAGCTTCGGTACATGCCCCTGGGCGGCGCGCGACGCCTGGCGCAGAGGCGTGCCCTCCGCCCGGTAGCGCTCCAGGGCCCGCAGCTCGTGGCCCGGCAGCAGCACGCCGTCCGAGCGGACCACACGCCACCACGGAACGGCCCCTCCGTAGAGGGACATCGCGCGTCCGACCTGGCGCGGGCCGCCTTCCTCGAGCCACTCGGCGACGTCCCCGTACGTCATCACCTTCCCCGGAGGGATCAGTTCGGCGACCTCGAGGACCCTTTCCGCGTACTCCGGCAGCGCCTGCCCCGCATCGTCGGGCCGTACCTGTCCCGTTCGGCTCTCCTCGCTCATCCGGACCATCCTGCCGTACCCCACCGACAGGGTGACGGGCCCGGCACGGAGCGTTCCACAGGCCCTCTGACAGGGCACAAAGTGTCGTTTCGTGACCACTTCGCAGCCTTGCGTTGCCCCCTGCTGCCCCCCTCCGGGGGCGGGACATGCCACCATCGTCCGGGCGGTGACTGGTGATACGAGATCAAGAAGAGACTACGGAGCAGCAGGGCGTGCATCCCGATGAGAAGGCGGGCACCTCTGCGTCCGAGTCACACCTGGACACCGGTGAGCGCCCCCTGAAGCCCGAGAAGAGCGAGCAGAACGAGCAGCGGAGCGACGAGCGGGACGCCGACGGCGAGGGGGCGCACACCGACCGCGTCGCGGGCGACGAACCGCTTCTGGCGGCTCGTGTGCACCGCCCGTCCGACCTCATGCGGCTCCTCGTCGGCGTCCTCGCCATCGCCGTGCTCCTCGCCATCGCCGCGTTCGCGCACGGCACGACCTCCGGTCTCGAACAGGACATCGACAAGGGCACGGAGCAGGCACCGGACCTGTTGATCAAGGTCGCGGGCCTGGTCGCCAGCATCGGCGTACTGCTCGTCCCGGTCGCCTTCGCGATCGAACGCCTGATCAAGCGGGACGGGTTGCGCATCGCCGACGGCGTGCTTGCCGCAGTCCTCGCGCACGGTGTGACGCTGGCCACCGACCTCTGGGTCGCGAAGGCCGCCCCCGACTCCATCCAGGACGCGCTGACCAAGCCGTCCCCGGCCGACCTGCACGCCTTCACCGACCCGGTGCACGGCTACCTCGCGCCCGTCATCGCGTACATGACGGCCGTCGGCATGTCCCGCAGGCCGCGCTGGCGCCTGGTGCTGTTCGTCGTGCTGCTGCTCGACGCGTTCACGATGCTGGTGACCGGCTACACGACGCCGTTCTCGATCATCCTGACGGTGCTGATCGGCTGGGCGGTGGCCTACGGCACGCTCTACGCGGTCGGCTCGCCGAACGTACGGCCGACCGGGCAGACGCTCCTCGTGGGCCTGCGGCACGTCGGCTTCCACCCCGTGAACGCCGCCCGCGAGGAGTCCCCGGACAGCGAGCACGGCGACCGCGGACGGCGGTATTTCGTCACTCTGGAGGACGGCCCGCCGCTGGACGTCACGGTCATCGACCGCGAGCAGCAGGCACAGGGCTTCTTCTACCGGGTCTGGCGCAGGCTCACCCTGCGGGGCATCACCCAGCGGCGCAGCCTGCAGTCGCTGCGGCAGGCCCTGGAGCAGGAGGCCCTCCTCGCGTACGCGGCCATCGCGGCCGGGGCGAACGCCCCCAAGCTGATCGCCACGTCCGAGCTCGGCCCCGACGCCGTGATGCTCGTCTACGAGCACACCGGCGGGCGCACCCTCGACTCCCTGCCGGACGAGGCCATCACCGACGACCTGCTGTGCGACACCTGGCGGCAGGTGCAGGCGCTGCAGTCCCGCCGGATCGCGCACCGCAGGCTCGCGGGCGACGCGGTGCTGGTGGATCGTTCCGGCAACGTCATCCTCACCGACCTGCGCGGCGGCGAGATCGCCGCGGGCGACCTGGTCCTGCGGATGGACATCGCCCAGCTCCTGACCGCCCTCGGCCTGCGGGTGGGCGCCGAGCGCGCGGTCGCCGCGGCCCTGGAGGTCATCGGCCCGGACGCGGTGGCCGACTGTCTGCCGCTGCTGCAGCCCATCGCGCTCACCCGCTCCACCCGCGGCACGCTGCGCAAGCTGGCACGGGAACGGTCCCAGCGCGAGCGCGAGGCCGTCCTCGAGGCCTCCCACCGGGCCAGGAGCGTGCGCGCGGAGGTGTCCGACGACGAGGACGGTCCCGGGCACAAGTCCGCGCAGAAGGCCGAGAAGCAGGCGGAGAAGCAGGCCGCCAAGCAGGAGCAGCAGGCCGAGAAGCAGGCCATAGACGACGCCATGGACCAGGCCCGCGAGGACGATCTGCTCACCCAGATCCGCCACCAGGTGCTGCTCATCCGCCCGGCCGCGCCGGTCGAGCCCGCGCAGCTGGAGCGGATCAGGCCCCGGACCCTGCTCAGTTTCATCGCCGGTGCCATCGGCGCGTACTTCCTGCTCTCGCAGCTCACGCACGTCGAGTTCGGCACGCTCTTCCAGGAGGCGGAGTGGGGCTGGGTGGCCGCCGCGGTGGGCTTCTCCGCGCTGAGCTACTTCGCGGCGGCGATGAGCCTGCTCGGCTTCGTGCCGGAGCGGGTGCCCTTCCTCCGGGCGGTGGCGGCGCAGGTCGCCGGCTCGTTCGTGAAGATCGTGGCGCCCGCGGCGGTCGGCGGTGTCGCGCTGAACACGCGGTTCCTGCAGCGGTCCGGGGTGCGCTCGGGGCTCGCGGTCGCGAGCGTCGGCGCCTCCCAGCTCTTCGGGCTCGCCTCGCACATCCTGCTGCTGCTGGTCTTCGGCTATCTGACGGGGACGGAGAAGACGCCGTCGTTCACGCCGTCCCGCACCGTCATCGCCGGTCTGCTGTCGGTCGCGGTGCTGGTGCTCGTCGTCACCGCGATCCCGTTCCTGCGGAAATTCGTCGTCACGCGCGTGCGGTCGCTTTTCGCCGGTGTCGTGCCGCGCATGCTGGACGTGCTGCAGCGGCCGCAGAAGCTGCTCACCGGCATCGGCGGCATGCTGCTGCTCACCCTGATGTTCGTGCTCTGTCTGGACGCGTCGGTGCGGGCCTTCGGCAACGAGGAGATGAAGTCGCTGAGCCTCGCGAGCGTCGCGGTCGTCTTCCTCGCGGGCAACGCCCTGGGATCGGCGGCTCCGACGCCCGGCGGTGTGGGCGCGGTCGAGGCGACGCTGACCGTCGGTCTGATCGCGGTCGGCGTGCCCAAGGAGGTGGCGGCGCCCGCCGTGCTGCTCTACCGCCTCCTGACGCTGTGGCTGCCGGTGCTTCCGGGGTGGCTGTTCTTCAACCATCTGACACGGAAGGGGCTGCTCTGACTCATCCTGCGGGATGAGTCAGAACAGCAGCAGGAGCCCCGCAAGCAGCACCGCGGCCCCCACCACCTCCACCGCCCCCACCACAGCCACCTTCACGCCCCTGCCCGGCAGTAGCGCCGCCCGCGCCAGGAAGACCGTGAAGAGCACCGCGAGCCAGGGGCTCAGCGCATACGCCGCGGGCACCGCGAGCACGTGGTACGCCACCGACGCCCGGTAGTACGCGCGTGAGCCGCGCTCGCGGATCATCGTCTTCACGTACGGCACCGTGCCCGCGAAGAACAGCAGGCAGGCGAGTGCGGGGCGCAAGCCGTCGGCGAGGGGGCCGCCGCCCATTCGCAGCGTGACGAGGAGCATGCCGCAGGCGGGGACCACCGCCGCCACTCCGTTGACCAGGGCCCGCTCCTTGTTCCGCCACGCGTAGTACGTGTTGACGGCCACGAAGGGTGCGGCGCACACGGCGGCGAGGAGCAGCCAGGGGTACGCGAACAGGAGCGGCACCCCGCATGCCGCGCTCACCGCGGCCGACACCAGGGCGGGGCGCACATGGCGGCGCGGGGCCCTCGGATTGCGGGAGAGGCGGCGCAGCCTGAGCCACTGCTGGGCGTGGAAGGCGGTGACGTACCCCGCCAACCAGGCGGCGAACAGCGGCAGATGGACCCAGCGGGGTCCGGCTTCCGGTCCGTGCCCGTGGCCGAGGAACACGCCCGCCGCGAACGGCACCGCGAGCATCGCCCACGCGCCGTGCTGGTTCGGCAGCCACGTGTGGCGGGCGCCGCGCTTCTTCCTGCTCATGCTCTCAGCCTCGCAGTACAGGGGCCCGGATAATTCCTGCTGTTGGTCACCCCTGCACGGGACCTAAGACCCCGGGGTCCCAACCATCCCCAGGCTTAGGGTCGTTGTAGGCGGCACGTGCGTGCGGCCTTTTCTTCGGGACGGCCAGGAGATATGACGTTGCAGCAGAGGAAAGACATCGCTGAGACGCTCGTGAAGGCCGGGAGTTTCTTCACCCGGACCGCGGAGACCTCCGAGGACCTGCACCGGGTGCAGCACACCGGCGGCCGGGACGGGGAGGCCTTCTATCGCGACCGCTGGAGCCACGACAAGGTCGTGTATTCCACGCACGGAGTGAATTGCACAGGATCGTGCCGCTGGAAGGTGTACGTCAAGGACGGCATCATCACCTGGGAGACGCAGGCCACGGACTATCCCTCCGTGGGCCCCGACCGTCCCGAATACGAACCCCGCGGCTGTCCGCGTGGAGCCTCCTTCTCCTGGTACACGTATTCACCGACCCGTGTGCGTTATCCGCAGGTGCGCGGCGCGCTTCTTGAGATGTACCGCGAGGCGAAGTCCCGGCTGAAGGACCCGGTCCTCGCCTGGGCCGACATCCAGGGCGATCCCGAGCGCCGACGGCGCTACCAGCGGGCCCGCGGCAAGGGCGGCCTGGTGCGGGCGAGCTGGGACGAGGCCGTCGAGATCGTCGCGGCCGCACACGTCCACACGATCAAGGAGCACGGCCCCGACCGGGTCGCGGGCTTCTCCCCCATTCCCGCGATGTCGATGGCGTCGCACGCCGCGGGCGCCCGTTTCCATTCCCTCATCGGCGCGCCGATGCTCTCCTTCTACGACTGGTACGCCGATCTCCCCGTCGCTTCTCCGCAGGTGTTCGGCGACCAGACGGACGTACCGGAGTCGGGTGACTGGTGGGACGCCGCGTATTTGATGATGTGGGGTTCCAATGTGCCGGTGACGCGGACGCCGGACGCGCACTGGATGACCGAGGCACGGTATCGGGGACAGAAAGTCGTCACCGTGTCGCCGGATTTCGCGGACAACACGAAATTCGCGGACGAGTGGATGCATCCGCACCCCGGCACGGACGGTGCGCTCGCGCTCGCGATGGGGCACGTCATCCTCAAGGAATTCTTCGTCGACCGGCAGACGCCGTTCTTCCAGGATTACGTGCGCCGCTACACGGATCTGCCTTTCCTGGTCACGCTCGCGGAGACCGAGAAGGGCCTCGTACCGCACAAGTTCCTCACCGCCGCGGATATCGGCGAAGAGACCGAGAACGCGCGGTGGAAGACCGTCCTGATCGACGACGCCAGCGGCGAGTTCACGGTGCCCAACGGCGCGCTCGGGCACCGCTGGGGCGAATCCAAGGACCCCGACTGGAACCTCGACCTCGGCGACACCGTGCCCAGGCTCACGCTGCACGCGAAGGACGCCGAGAGCGCGGAGATCCTGCTGCCCCGCTTCGAGGGCGACAAGGACGACGCGCACGCGGTCATCCGCCGGGGAGTTCCGGTGCGCCGGATCGGCGGCCGGCTCGTCACCACCGTCTTCGACCTGATGCTCGCCCAGTACGGCGTCCCGCGCGCGGGACTGCCGGGTGAGTGGCCCGCCTCCTACGAAGACGCCTCCCAGCCCGGCACCCCCGCCTGGCAGGAGACCCTCACGTCGGTGCCGGCCGCGCAAGCCACGCGCGTGGCGCAGGAGTTCGGCGAGACGGCCGAGGCCTCGCAAGGGCGCTGCATGATCCTCATGGGCGCGGGGACGAACCACTGGTTCCACGCGGAGACGACCTACCGGGCCTTCCTCGCGCTGCTCACGCTCACCGGCTGCCAGGGGCGCAACGGCGGTGGATGGGGGCACTACGTAGGACAGGAGAAGTGCCGCCCGGTGACCGGCTGGGCGACGCTGGCGAGCGCGTCGGACTGGGCGCGCCCGCCCCGGCACATGATCGGCGCGGGCTGGTTCTATCTGCACACCGACCAGTGGCGCTACGACAGCCTGCCCGCCGAGTCCCTGGCGTCCCCGCTGGGAGAGGGCCGCTTCGAGGGCATGACGGGCGCCGACTGCCTGGCCGCCTCCGCGCGCATGGGCTGGATGCCGTCGTACCCGACCTTCGACCGCAACCCCCTCGACCTCGCAGAGGCCGACGACCCGGTGGCGAACACCGTCAAGGAGCTGGCGGACGGCACGCTGGGCTTCGCCGGTGAGGACCCCGACGCGCCCGGCAACTGGCCGCGCGTGCTCAACGTATGGCGGGCCAACCTGCTCGGCTCGTCCTCCAAGGGCAATGAGTACTTCCTCAAGCATCTGCTCGGCACGCACTCCAACCTGCCCGACGACGGGCCGCGTTGTGCGCCCCGCGATGTGAAGTGGCGCGCCGAGGACGTCGAGGGGAAGCTCGATCTGCTGCTCTGCCTCGACTTCCGGATGACGTCCACGACGCTGCTCTCCGACGTCGTGCTGCCCGCCGCCACCTGGTACGAGAAGCACGATCTGTCGTCCACCGACATGCATCCCTTCCTGCATGCCTTCACACCGGCCGTGGACCCGCCCTGGCAGGCGCGCACGGACTATGACGCGTTCCTGGCCGTCGCGCGCCGGTTCGGCGAGCTGGCGGGCGAGCACCTGGGCGTGCGGCGCGACCTCGTCGCCACCGCGCTGCAGCACGACACTCCGGGCGGCGAGATGGCCCAGCCCGGCGGTGTCGCGCTCGACTGGTCGAAGGGTGAGTGCGAGCCCGTACCGGGGCGCACGATGTACGGCCTGGCGGTCGTGGAGCGCGACTACGGAGCGGTCGGCGAGAAGTTCGCGGCGCTCGGCCCGCTGATCGACCGGCTCGGGGTGACCACGAAGGCGGTCACGTTCGACGTCGCCGAGGAAGTCGCGTACCTGAAGGAGAAGAACGGCACGGTACGCGGCGGCACCGCCGACGGCAGGCCGCGCCTGGACACCGCCCAGCGGGCCTGTGAGGCGATCCTGTCGCTCTCCGGGACCTCCAACGGCCGCCTGGCCACCCAGGGCTTCGAGACGCTTGAGAAGCGCGTCGGCACCGAGATGGCGCACCTGGCCGCCGAGGCGGAGGGGAAGCGGATCACCTTCGCCGACACCCAGGCCCGGCCGGTGCCGGTCATCACGTCTCCGGAGTGGTCGGGCAGCGAGTCCGGCGGCCGCCGCTACACGGCGTTCACCGTCAACACCGAACACCTCAAGCCCTGGCACACGCTCACCGGGCGTCAGCACTTCTTCCTCGACCACGACTGGATCCACGAGGTCGGCGAGGCGCTGCCCGTCTACAAGCCGCCGCTGAACATGCACCGCCTCTACGGAGAGCCCGAGTTGGGTTCCCGCGGGGACGGTGAGGGTGGCCGCGAGGTCGCCGTGCGGTTCCTGACCCCGCACAACAAGTGGGCGATCCACTCCCAGTACCAGGACAACCTCTACATGATGACGCTCGGACGCGGCGGACAGACGGTGTGGATGTCGCCGCAGGACGCGGACGCCATCGGGGTGCGCGACAACGAGTGGATCGAGGCCGTGAACCGCAACGGCGTCGTCACGGCCCGCGCGATCGTGTCCCACAAGATGCCCCCGGGGACGGTCTACATGAACCACGCCCAGGAGCGGACCGTCGGCGTCCCGAAGACGGAAAAGACCGGGCGACGCGGCGGCATCCACAACTCCCTCACCCGGATCATGCTCAAGCCGACCCATCTGATCGGCGGCTACGCCCAGTTGACCTGGGCCTTCAACTACCTGGGGCCGACCGGCAACCAGCGCGACGAGGTGACGGTCATCCGCCGCCGCTCGCAGGATGTGGAGTACTGATCATGCGCGTCATGGCCCAGATCGCCATGGTCATGAACCTCGACAAGTGCATCGGCTGCCACACCTGTTCGGTCACCTGCAAGCAGGCGTGGACCAACCGCAAGGGCACCGAGTACGTCTGGTTCAACAACGTCGAGACGCTCCCCGGGCAGGGGTATCCGCGCCGCTGGGAGGACCAGGAGCGGTGGAAGGGCGGCTGGGAGCGGACCAGGTCCGGCCGGCTGCGGCTGCGGGCCGGAGGGCGCCTCAAGCGGCTCGGGCAGATCTTCGCCAACCCCGAACTGCCGGAGCTCACGGACTACTACCAGCCCTGGACGTACGAGTACAAGAACCTCACCGACGCCCCGGCGGGCGACGACATGCCCGTCGCCAAGCCCGTCTCGCAGCTCACGGGCGAGCCCATCGGGACCATCGAGTGGGGACCCAACTGGGACGACAACCTCGGCGGCGGCCCGGAGCACGCGCCCAAGGACCCCTTGGTGGAGAAGATCCGCGACGAGGTCGGCGAGAAGATCCGCTTCGAGTTCGAGCAGAGCTTCATGTTCTATCTGCCGCGGATCTGCGAACACTGCCTCAACCCCGCGTGCGTCTCGTCGTGCCCCTCCGGAGCGATGTACAAGCGCGTGGAGGACGGCATCGTCCTGGTCGACCAGGACCAGTGCCGCGGCTGGCGGATGTGCGTCACGGGCTGCCCCTACAAGAAGGTCTACTTCAACCACTCCACCGGCAAGGCCGAGAAGTGCACGTTCTGCTTCCCGCGCGTGGAGGCCGGGATGCCGACCATCTGCTCGGAGACCTGCGTCGGGCGCATGCGCTATCTGGGCGTCATGCTGTACGACGCCGACAAGGTCACGGAGGCGGCCTCCGTGGAGGACGAACAGGACCTCTACCCGGCGCAGTTGGAGTGCTTCCTCGATCCGCACGACCCGGCCGTCGTGGCCGCCGCCCGTGCGTCGGGGATTTCCGACGAGTGGCTCGACGCGGCCCGCCGCTCCCCCGTCCACGACCTCATCAGGACGTACCAGGTCGCGCTGCCGCTGCATCCGGAGTACCGCACGATGCCGATGGTCTGGTACGTGCCGCCGCTCTCCCCGGTGGTCGAGGCGGTCGCCGCGACCGGCCGCGACGGCGAGGACCCCGGCAATCTGTTCGGCGCCATCGACGCGCTGCGGATCCCGGTGGAGTACCTCGCCGAGCTGCTCACGGCGGGCGACGCCTACGCCGTCGACGCGGTGCTGCGCCGCATGGCCGCCATGCGCGCCTACATGCGGCGCGTCAACCTCGGCGAGGAGCGCGACGAGTCCGTCGCCGCCGCGGTCGGCCTGACCGGGCAGGAGATGGAGGACATGTTCCGCCTCCTGGCCGTCGCCAAGTACGAGGACCGGTACGTGATCCCGACCGCCGCGCGGGCCGACGCGGAGGCCCTCGCCGACGCCCACCCCTTCGAGGACGGCTGCCCGGTGGCCGACGCCGCACCCGCCGCCTCCGAAGAGCGCGTCCTGCTCAACCTCAGCCCCACCCGGAGGAGCGCATGAACCCCGACGCCCTCACCCGGCTCGTCGCCGGACGGCTCCTCCAGTACCCGGACGAACGGCTGTACGCGGACCTGGACCGCCTCTACGAAGCGAGCGGTCACCCGTTGCTGCGCGCCTTCATCACCCACGCGCGCGGGCAACGCCCCCTGGACCTCGCCGCGCACTACACAAGCGTCTTCGACACCCGCAACCGCCGCTGCCTGTACCTCACCTGGTGGTCGGACGGCGACACCCGCAACCGCGGGCTCTCACTGGTGCGCGTCAAGCGGGTGTTCCGCGAGCACGGCCTGGAGTTCGCCTCCGAGGAGCTGCCCGACTTCCTGCCGGTACTCCTTGAGTTCGCCGCCCGTGAGGAGACGGCGGGGACCACCCTTCTTGAGGAGCACCGGGCCGGACTCGAACTGCTCCGGCTCGCCGTCACCGACGCGGACACCCCGTACGCGCGCGTGCTCGAAGCGGTCTGCGGGACGCTCCCGGGGCCCTCCCCGAAGACGCGGGCCGAGGCGAAGGCGCTCGCCCGCAGCGGGCCGCCCCGCGAGTCCGTCGGGCTCGAACCCTTCGGGCCCGGCGTGGAACTCCCCTGGCCCACCCTCCCCGCCGCGCAGCCCGACCGCGAAAGGACCCCGGCGTAATGGACCTCCTCCTGTGGGGCGTCATGCCCTACGTCGCCGTCACCCTCCTGATCGCGGGCCTCGCCTGGCGGGCCCGGTACGACCGGTTCGGCCTGACCACCCACTCCTCCCAGCCGCACGAGTCGCGGCTGCTGCGCATCGGCTCGCCGCTCTTCCACTTCGGGATGGCGTTCGTGGTGCTCGGCCACGTCGTGGGCCTGCTGATCCCGGACAGCTGGACCGACGCGGTGGGCGTGAGCGACCACACGTACCACCTCCTCGCCATCTCCACGGGCGCCGTCGCGGGCCTCGCCGCGGCCGCCGGTATCGGGATCCTCCTGTACCGGCGCCTGACGGTGACCGCCGTCCGCAAAGCCACTCTCCGTAGTGACCACGTGATGTACACGGTGCTGCTCGGCGCGCTGCTGCTCGGCCTGATCGCGACCGTCCTCAACTCGTCCGGAGCGGTCGACTACAACTACCGCGAAGGCATCTCCGTCTGGTTCCGCAGCCTGTTCACGCTCCAGCCCGACTACGGCCTGATGGGCGCCGCGCCCCTCGCCTTCAAGCTGCACATCGTCTTCGGCTTCGCGCTGTTCGCGCTGATCCCCTTCTCGAGGCTCGCCCATATCGTCAGCGCGCCCTTCAAGTACCTCTTCAGGCCCTACGTGGTCTACCGCCGACGGGACCCCGGGCAGCTCGCGAGCCGGGACCCGGAGCGGGGCTGGGAGCGGGTGTCGTGAAGCGGGTCGTCAGACGCCCCCGGCACGACGTCGGAGAGCGCCCCTTCATCGTCATCTGGGAGGCCACGCGCGCGTGCCCGCTGGCCTGTCTGCACTGCAGGGCCGAGGCGCGGCCCGCGCGGGACCCGCGTGAGCTGGACGGCGCGGACGCCCGCCGCCTCATGGACCAGATCGCCGCCTTCGGCCGGCCGGGTCCGCTCTTCGTGATCACGGGCGGCGACCCGTTCCAGCGGGCCGACCTCACCGACCTCGTCTCCTACGGAACGGCCCTCGGGCTGCGCGTCGCCGTCTCCCCCTCGGGGACGCCGACCCTGGACCGGGCGAACCTCACGGCGGTGCGCGACGCGGGCGCCGTCGCCCTCTCGCTGAGCGTCGACGGGTCCACGGCCGAGCGGCACGACGCTTTCCGGGGCGTGGACGGTGTCTTCGAGTGGACCCTGGAGGGCTGGCGGACCGCCCGCGAGCTCGGCCTGAAGGTGCAGATCAACACCACCGTCACGCGCGAAAGCCTGACGGACCTCGCGGACATCGCGGCGCTGGTGCGGCGCGAGGGCGCGATGCTGTGGAGCGGCTTCGTGCTCGTGCCGACGGGCCGCGGCGAACAGCTCGCCGCGCTCACCCCCGACGAGGTCGAGGACGTCCTGCACTTCCTGTACGACACGGGCGCGGTCCTTGCCACCAAGACCACCGAGGGCCACCACTTCCGTCGTGTGGCGCTCCAGCGCACCATCCTGGAGCGGCACGGCGAGACGCCCGGGACGGGCCCCTTGTACGCCCGTCTGACGGCACGCGCGCGTGAGCTCGGTCTGTACGAGGGCGAGCGGCGCGCGGTGCGCAGGCCTCCCATGGACGTCGGCTCGGGGCGCGGCTTCGTCTTCGTGTCGCATACCGGCGAGGTGCGTCCCAGCGGCTTCCTGCCGCTGTCGGCAGGCAATGTGAAGCACCATCCGCTCGTCGACATCTACCGGGGCTCCGCGCTGTTCACGACGTTGCGCGAGCCGTCGCTGCTCGGTGGCGCGTGCGGGCGCTGCGAGTTCAACACCGTCTGCGGGGGCTCCCGTTCGCGCGCGTACGGGGCGACGGGGCGGGTCCTCGCCGCCGATCCCTGGTGCGCGTACGAGCCCGGGAGCTTCCCGTACCAGGACGAGCTGCGGGAGCTGCTCGCGCAGGCCACGCAGGGCCGAACGGAAGGAGGCGCGGCATGACGCGTTCAGTGATCGTCGTCGGCGGCGGCATCAGCGGTCTGACCGCGGCCTTGCGGCTGCGCGCCGACGCGGAGGTCACCGTCCTGGAGGGCGCTCCCCGCATCGGCGGCAAGCTGCGCACCGGCACTCTCGCGGGCATCCCCGTCGACGAGGGCGCCGAGTCGCTGATGGCGCTGCGCCCCGAGGCCGTCCACCTCGCGCAGGAGGTCGGTCTCGGCGGCGACCTGTGCGACCCGGCCCCCGCACCCACCACCCTGTGGTCGAACGGCGCGCTGCGCCCGCTGCCGCCCGGCCACGTCATGGGCATCCCCACCGACCCCGGCGCGCTGGCGGGCACCGGGCTGCTCTCCGAAGAGGGCGTGTCCCGGCTGCGCCACGAGGAGGCGCTGCCCGCCGAGCCGTCCGACGACGACGTGTCCGTCGCCGAGTACCTCGGCGGGCGGCTCGGGCAGGAAGCCGTGGACCGGCTCGTGGAACCGCTGCTCGGCGGGGTCTACGCGGGCCGCCCCGACCGCCTGTCGCTGCGGGCCGTGCTGCCGCGCGTGGCGGCGGTCGCGGAGCGGGGCGAGCCGCTCATGGGGGCGCTGCGGCGGATGCGTGCGCCCGTCGGCGGGGCCGCCCCGCGCGCGGGTGCCCAGCGAGTCGTCCCCGTGCAGGGCCTGCGCGGCGGCGCCGGACGCCTCCCGCCGGCCGTCGCCGGGGCGAGCGGCGCCCGTTTCCTCACCGGCACGCGCGTGCGTGAGCTGCGGCGCACTTCCGGCGGGCGGTGGCGGGTGCTCGCCGTCACCGAGGACGGACCGCTGCTCCTGGAGGCGGACGCGGTCGTCCTTGCCGTGCCCGCGTACGAGGCCGCGGAGTTCCTTCGGCCGCACGCCCCGCTCGCCGACGCCGATCTCGGGGCGATCCAGCACGCCAGTACCGCCGTGGTGACCATGGCGTTCCCGCACCAACACGGGGACGAGCCGCCCACGGGCAACGGCTTCCTCGTCCCCGCCGTCGACGGGCGCACCCTCAAGGCCGCCACGTTCCTCAGCAACAAGTGGCGGTGGCAGCGCGAGGCGGCGCCCGGCCTCTTCCTGCTGCGCACCTCGATCGGCCGGGTCGCAGAGGAGCACAGGCTCGCCACCCCGGACCGCCATCTGGTGCGCTCCTCGGTCACCGAGCTGCACCAGGCGCTCGGGTCCATCGGCGAGCCCGTCGCGGCCCGCGTCACCCGCTGGGAGCGGGGCCTTCCGCAGTACGGCGTCGGCCATGTCGAGCGCATCGCCCGCGTCCGCGAGGCCGTCGGCAAGCTGCCGGGGCTCGCGCTGTGCGGCGCTGCGTACGACGGCGTGGGCGTCGCCGCGTGCGTGGCGACGGGGACGGATGCCGCCCGCCGGATCGCCGAGGGCTGACCCAGGCCGCCCGCCCGGAAACGCCGGAATCCGTGGCCTTGGCTCACCCACACGGCCCGCGCCCCGAGCGCCCCGTCAGGAGCCCGCGCAGGATGAGCACATGCCCACACAGTCCCAGCCGCGCGTCACCGCGCTGGCCGCCGCCACCCTGCTCCTGTCCGCCGCGCTCTCGGCGTGCGGCGGCGGCGACTCCAAGGAAAAGGAAGAGGATCTGTCGGCTCAGAAGCTGAGCTGGAAGGACTGCCCCGCGCCCGACGCCTCCGAGGGCGGCGGCGGTGCCCCGTCCCCGCTGCCGGGCGGCGCCGAGTGGCAGTGCGCCGCCATGAAGGCGCCCCTCGACTGGTCGAAGCCGAAGGGCGACACGATCGACATCGCGCTGATCAAGGCGGCCACGAGCGGCGGCAAGGACGACCGCATCGGCTCCCTCGTCTTCAACTTCGGCGGCCCCGGCGGCTCGGGCATCACCACGCTGCCCGCCTTCGGAGAGGACTACGCCAAGCTGCGCACCCGCTATGACCTGGTGAGTTTCGACCCGAGGGGGGTCGGCCGCAGCGCGGGCATCAGATGTGAGGACGCCGAACAGCTCGACACCTACTTCCAGCAGGACTCCACGCCCGACGACGAGGCGGAGCGGAAGAAGCTCGTCGAGAACGTGAAGTCCTTCAACAGCGGCTGCGAGAAGAACGCCGGTGACACCCTCGGTCATGTCCGCACCACCGACGCGGCCCGCGACATGGACCTGATGCGCCAGGTCCTCGGCGACGACAAGCTGCACTACTTCGGGATCTCGTACGGCACCGAACTCGGCGGCGTATACGCACACTTGTTCCCCAAGAAGGTGGGGCGGGCGGTCTTCGACGCGGTCGTCGACCCCACCGAGAACGCCGAACAGGGCTCGCTCGGCCAGGCCGAGGGGTTCCAGCTCGCGCTCGACAACTTCGCGAAGGACTGCACGTCCCAGGAGGCGGACTGCACGGTCGGCGACAGCGAGCAGGACGTCAAGGACAAGATCGCGAAGCTCCTGAAGGACCTGGACAGCAAGCCGATCCGCGGCCTCCCCTCGCGCGAACTGACGCAGACCGCCGCCACCAACGGCATCGCGCAGGCCCTGTACTCCAAGGACTTCTGGCCGTACCTCACCCAGGGCCTCGAAGAGGCCTACGACGGTGACGGCAAGATCCTGATGGCGCTCTCCGACTCGATGAACGGGCGCAACGAGGACGGCGAGTACAGCAACATCCAGTCCGCCAACGTCTCGATCAACTGCGCGGACGACAAGGCGCGTTACACCCCGCAGCACGTTAAGGAGAAGCTCCCCGAGTTCCGCGAGGCGTCACCGCTGTTCGGCGACTACCTGGCGTGGGGCATGGTCAGCTGCACCGACTGGGCGGTCGAGGGCCAGGCCGACCATCCCGACGTGAGCGCCAAGGGCGCGCCGCCGATCGTCGTCATCGGCAACACCGGCGACCCGGCCACGCCGTACGAGGGCGCCCGCAAGATGGCGCAGGCGCTCGGCAAGGGCGTCGGCGTCGAGATGACGTACAAGGGCCAGGGGCACGGGGCGTACGACAGCAAGAACAAGTGCGTACGGGACGCGGTGAACGGCTATCTGCTCAAGGGGACGGTTCCCAAGGCGGACACGGTCTGCTCCTAGGGCACTTCCGACGCGCTTCCGACGCGCTTCCGACCTGGCGGGGTGGCCCTCCCCGCCGCTGTCAGAGGGCCCGCCTACTATGGCCTGACTGTCTTCCGATATGGCCTGACTGTCTTGCGAGGGGGGAAGCGCTTCTATGCGGCGTTTCGTACGGTCCACGGCCCTGGCTGCCGCAGGAGTGCTGGTGACGGGCCTGGCCGCAGGCTGCAGCTCGTCCGACGACGGCGGCGAGAGCGACGGCAAGGGGCCCTCGGCGTCCGCTCGCGGACCGCAGCCGAAGCCGGACCCCTCCTCGGCCCTGCCCGCCTCGCTGACCTCCCAGAAGCTGGACTGGAGCCGCTGCAAGGCACCCGAGGGAGGCAGCGCGCCGGGCACCGAGTGGCAGTGCTCGACGCTCAAGGTGCCCCTTGACTACGCGAAGCCGGACGGCGAGAGGATCGGGATCGCCCTGATCCGCGCCAGGAGCACGGGCAAGGGCGACCGCATCGGCTCCCTCGTCTTCAACTTCGGCGGCCCCGGCGGCTCCGGCGTCTCGGGCCTGCCGTCCTTCGCCGACTCGTACGACACGCTGCGCGAGCGGTACGACCTGGTCAGCTTCGACCCGCGCGGGGTCGGGGCGAGCGAGGGCGTGCGCTGCCGCGACGACCGGGCGACGCAGGCCGCCGAGAAGAGGGTCGACCTCACGCCGGACAACCCGGCGGAGGAGAAGGCCTACTTCAAGGACGCGACGGAGTTCGGAGCCGGCTGCGCGCGGAACGCGAAGAAGGTCATCGAGCACGTCTCGACGGCCGACGCCGCCCGCGACATGGACGTCATGCGCCAGGTCCTCGGCGACGACAAGCTGCACTACTTCGGCATCTCGTACGGCACCGAACTCGGCGGTACGTACGCGCACTTGTTCCCCCACCGCGTCGGCCGCCTCACCTTCGACGCGGTCGTCGACCCGAGCACGGACTCGATCGGCCACGCGGAGAACCAGGCGAAGGGCTTCCAGCGCGCCCTCGACAACTACTTCAGGTCCCGCGGCCAGGAGCCGAAGGCGGGGGCCGCGAAGATAGCGAAACTGTTCGAGCGCCTGGACGCCGAGCCGATGCGCGCCTCGGGCGACCGGAAGCTGACCGAGTCCCTCGCGAGCACGGGCATCCTGGTCACGCTCTACAGCAAGCAGACCTGGCCCGCGCTGACCAGTGCCCTCGCGGACGCCGAGAAGGGCGACGGATCGGCGCTGCTCCAGCTCGCCGACGCCTACAACGAACGCGACCCCTCCGGGCACTACAGCACGCAGAGCCACTCGCAGCGGGCCATCTCCTGCCTGGACTCCAAGGCGCGGACCTCTCCGGAGGAGGCGAAGAAACGCCTGGGCCGTTTCCGTGACATCTCGCCCGTCTTCGGGGAGTTCCTCGGCTGGGACACGGCGGGCTGGTGCCACGAGTGGCCGGTGGCCGGGCTGTACGACTCCCCCGAGGTGAGCGCGCCCGGCGCCGCACCGATCCTCGTCGTCGGCAATACCGGCGACCCGGCCACGCCCTACGAAGGCGCCCGCAAGATGGCGGACGAGCTCGGCAAGGACGTCGGCATCCACCTGACGTGGAAGGGCGAGGGCCACGGGGCGTACGGCAACGGCAGCTCCTGCGTCGACGATACGATCGACACGTATCTCCTTGAGGGAAAGCCTCCGAAGGACGGCAAGGTCTGCTCGTCCTGAGGCCCCCGACCCCGACCCCGCGTCCACCTCCGCCCCTGACCCCGGCTCCGCTCAGGCCATGGTCATCGGCCGGACCGCCTCGGAGCGGAACGTCGTCGCGCCCACGGGTGCCGCCCGGTGGGCGCGCGCGTACGGCACGGGCGAGCCGCCACCGTCCGCCAGGGACTCCACCAGAGACTCCACCGGGACCCCGAACCAGTCCAGGTACGCCAGCGTCCGCTCGGCGTCGGCGTAGTGCCGCCACACCCGGTCGCCGCTCACCGTGCCGGACTCCGCGAGGACGCGCGCCGCGGCCGGTGTCATCGCCGTGGCCGTCCCCCTTGTCACCAGCTCCTGCACGGCGTGCGCCGCGCGGGCCGGGGAGGCCGCGCCGGTCGCCCACAGCAGCTTCGGCTCCCGCGCGCCCGCGGCCGCAAGGGCTCCCCAGCGCGCCGAGGAGAACGTCATCTCGTGCGTACGGTGCGCGAGGCGGGCGCACGCCAGTCCGGCCCGCCCCCTCAGCGCCTTGGCCTCGTCGGAGCCGATGAGGTCAAGACGGGCGTCGACGTGCCGTTCGACGCCGGTCACGTCGAAGGAGATGAACGAGGCCGAGCGGGTCGACTCGTCAAGGGCCGCAAGGAGCGCGGTGGCCACCTGCCCGTACCGGCGCGGCGAGCTCACCCCTGCCACCTCCACGGCGATGTCCAGCGCGAACAGCGCCCGCAGGGTCGCGGTGCCCGCCGCCTCGGCGGGGAGGCGGACGACCAGGTTGGGGCGGCCGACCTCGTCGCGCACGGCGCGCGCCCGCGCGACCCAGGCGTCGGCTCCGGCCGCCGGTCCCGCGGGCAGCGGGACGGAGACCAGACCGCCCGCTCCCCCGCTCGCCCGGTGCCGCGGGAGCAACTGGTCGCAGGCGCTCCTGATCTCGTCGGCGGGGCAGGTCCCGGCCGCGGAACGGCCGTGCGGGCCGCCCAGGCGGGCTCCCGTCACCTCGCCCTGTGCCAGCGCGCGGCGGACCTCGCGCGCCGCGCCCTCGGTGGTGGCCGACGCGTCGATCCATACGTCGACGCCTTCGGCCGTCAAGCGCTTCCAGGCCTGATTCATCGCTCCGCCCCTTTCCCTCGTATCTTCTCCAGAACCGCGCAGGTCCAGCTGAAGCCCGCGCCCACTCCCACGAGCAGCACCCGGTCGCCGCTCTTCAGCGTGTCGTCCTCAAGGAGCTTCGCGAGACCGGCCGCCTGGTCACCGGCGCCCAAGTGGCCCACTGTCAGACCGAGTTCCTGCAACGTCACCTCGGGCTGTATGCCGAGCGGACCCAGGCACTGCAGCTGCGAGAGGCGGGCCCCGAAGAAGGGGACGACCACGGCCGCCATGCCCTGGATGTCGGCACCGGCCTCCGCGAGGCAGTTCTTGACGGCGGACATCATGCCCGTCTCGTTGCGCGTCGTGATCTCCTCCTGGGAGCGCCCGCGCAGGAACCCCTTCTTGCGCGCCACCAGGTCGAGCGGGCCCGCCTGGCTCGCGCTCGCCAGGAACGGCTCGTCCCCCCGGTGCAGCCCCTCCAGCATCGGCTGCGAGAAGGACGACGTGGCGACGAGGCGCAGCGCGCCCGGCGTACGGGAGAGGACGACGCCCGTCCCCGCGTCACCGAACGCGAGACCCCGGTCGGTGCTCCAGCGGGGGAAGGCCGGGTCGGCGAACCGGTCGCCCGTGGTGACCAGGGCCGCCCGCGTGGCGGGGATCGCCGTGAGGCGCGCCGCCGCGTTCTCCAGCGCGCTCATCCCGCCGTTGGACATCTGGCGCAGCTCGTACGCCACGCAGTCGCCGTGGCCGAGCACCTGGTCCTGGACGTACGCCGCCGTGTTCCAGAACTCCAGGCCCTGGTACCAGCAGTCCGCGTGGATCAGCAGCCCCACGTCCCGCGCGTCCCGGCCGCTGCGGGCGAGCGCCGTGCGGCCCGCGGCCACGGCGAGCTCGGGCGCGCTGCGCCCGGCGCTCACCGACACGGAGCGCTGCGCGCTCCGCTCGATCTCCCCGGCGGGCAGCAGGCCTTCGGCCACCGCCTCCGCACCGGTCTGCAGCTCCCCGAACTCGGCGGCCGCGCTCTCCACGTAGATGTCTTCCCAGCGCACCTGCCCACCCCTTCCTGATCCGATCCTCGTCCCCGGCCCGAGCCCGAGCCCGCGCCCGTGCCGCTCAGCGGTTGCTCCACCGCGGGCTCGGGCCGAACCTGCGCGCCGCCGTGTACTGCTCGTACGGCATGCCGGGCGGCATGTTGAGCACCTCCAGCTGGAATCCGCCCACGCCGCGGAAGTAGACCCAGCGGTCACCGTGGATCGGGCCGCCGTCCTCGATCAGCTGGGGTTCGCCGAGCACCTCGGCGCCGTCCGTCCGGGCCAGCCACGCGGCGGCGCGCTCGACGTCGTCGACGAAGAACGCGAGGTGGTGGCCGCCCACGTCGCTGTTGCGGGGGCGCTCGGTGCGGCGGCCCTCAGCCTCGAAGCTGCTGAGCTCGACGGTAGTGACCGGGCCGAGCCTGATCGCCGCGGTGTCCTTGCGGAAAGGACCGGAGACGGCGTACTGCCGCTGCGCCGTCCCGGCGTCCACCGACTCGCTGGTGCGGTAGGCGAGTTCGCCGCCCATCGGCCCCGTGAAGAAGGCGACGGCCTCGTCCAGGTCGGCCACCGAGTAGCCGACGTGGCCGATGCCGAGGGCGCCGGGCAGACCGCGCGCCCAGTCGCCCGAGGGCCGGTAGACGCGGGCTTCGGTCTCGCGCTCGTACGGCAACTCCGCTGCGAGCTGGCGCAGTTCGAGCCGCATGCCCCAGTTCGTGAGCAGCTGGATCCAGCGGTTGCCCGCCGTCGGGCCGCTCCCGTCCGTTTGGGGCTCGCCCAGGACGCGGACGTGCGGGGACCGCGCGGCCTTGGCGAGCGCCGCGTCCAGGTCGCTCACGTGGATGCCGATGTGGTGGCCGCCGACGTCGGTGAACTCCGGTGCCTGGAGCCGTTGTTCGGGCGCGGTGTACTGGAACAGCTCCAGGTTGCTGTCAGGGCCGAGCCGCAGCATCGCGATGTGCGTGCTGGCGCGGGGGTGGACGCCGAGCTGGCGCGCCATCCAGTCGCTGTCCGGCTCCTCGACCGGGCCGAGCCGGTAGAGGACCTCGGCGCCGAGCACCGTGGTGCAGAAGTCGACGGCGGCGTCCAGGTCCGCGACGGTGTATGCGTAGTGGTCGACGTTGCGGGCGGTGGGGATGGATGGGGCGGCCGTGGTGTCCGGGGTGGCCGGGGGCGCCGTCGGGGCGGTGGGTGACATGACTCTGCTCCAGGGTTGCGGGGTGCATGCGGGGTACACGGGGCGCACGCGGCGTGCACGCGGGGAGGGGCGGAGGCGGCCGGGGTCAGACGCTGCCGGCGTGCGCCGCGTTGGCGACGGCCGCCGAGAGCGCCATGCCGCCGTCGACCAGGATCGACGTGCCCGTGGTGTACGCGGCCGCGGGCGACGCCAGATACGCCACGAGGGCGGCGACCTCGTCCGGGCGGCCGGGGCGGCCCGCCGGGATGGCGGGCCGGGCGATCCGGGCGGCGTCGAGGCCGGCCGGGACGTTGTTCATCGGGGTTGCGGTCTCGCCGGGCGCCACGGCGTTGACGGTGATGCCGTGCTCGGCCAGGTCCAGCGCCATCGCCTTGGTCAGCGCGCCCAGGCCGCCCTTGGCGGCGCAGTAGGTGCTGCCCTCCCCGATCGGGATGTGCTCGTGGATGCTGGTGATGTTGACGATGCGGCCACCGCGGCCCTGCGTGATCATGCGCTCGACGGCGACCTGGCTCAGCCGGAACGGGCTGGTCAGGTTGACGTCGAGGATGCGCTGCCAGTCCTCAAGGGTCTCTTCGACGACCGTCGCGCGCCGGTTCAGGCCCGCGTTGTTGACCAGCACGTCGATGCCGCCGAGCGCGTCGACGGCGTCCCGCAGGGCCTCCCCCGCCGCGGCGGGGTCGGTCAGGTCGAGCCCGAGGGTCTCGGCCCGCACGCCGTGCCGCACGGCGAGCCCGTCGGCGATCTCCTTGGCGGCGGCCGCCTGCCGCCCGTAGCCGACGACGAGGTCGAAACCGGCCGCGGCGAGCGCCTCGGCCACGGCCGCGCCGATCCCCGAACTGGCGCCGGTGACAACGGCGATGGGGCGATTCATGGGGGTGTCCTTCCTGGTGAGGTGGGAGAGGTGGGGAGAGGTGAGAGGGAGGTCGGTATGGGGGCGGCGGGCGCCCCTGACGCCGGGGGAGGAGTCAGGGGCTGTGGCCGACCACCTCCTCTTCAGGGGCGAGGCGTCAGCGACAGGGCCACCTTGGGTGCGGCCCGGCGCCCCCTCTCCAGAAGCTCGAACGCCTTGTCGACGTCGGCGAGCTCGAAGACGTCGGCGATCATGCCCTTCGCCGACAGGACGCCCTCGGAGAAGAGCCGCAGCGCACGCTCGTAGTAGTCGAGCCCGTGCCGCACGCCGGTCATGGTGACGCCGCGCAGCACCAGTTCGGAGGCGTCGACGGCCGGCAGCGGATCGCTGGGCACGCCGACCGCCGCGATGCGGCCTCCGACGTCCGCGACGCGCAGCGCCTCCAGGAGGGCAGGCACCGCGCCGGACGCCTCGATGACGACGTCGTACTCACCGTCGCGCGCCTCACCGGGCAGGAACGCGTGTTCCGCCCCCATCCGCAGCGCGGCGCCGATGCCCGCGTCGTCGATGCCGACCACGTCGACCGTGCCGGCCACGCGGCGGGCCATCTGCACGGCGAGCAGGCCCATGGTGCCGGTGCCGAAGACGAGGACGCGCTCGCCGGGGAAGACCCCGACCTTGTCCAGGGCCGCGAGCACCGTGACCGCCGGTTCCGCGAGTGCGGCGGCGAAGTCGTCGACGCCCGGCGGGACCTTGGTCAGGGACTGGGCGGGGAGGCGGATGAACTCCGCCGCCGCGCCCTGTTGTCCGTAGAGGCCGACTTCCTTCAGTTGCGAGCACTCGTTGCGGCGGCCCCGCTGGCAGGCGCGGCAGCCCCCGCAGGACAGCATCGTCTGCCCGACGACCCGGTCGCCGATCTGCAACTGCCGTGAGTAGTGGCAGTTTCCGGCGATCGCCACCACACGTCCGACCCACTCGTGGCCGAACACGTGGGGCATCGTGGCCCGGCCGTCCCGCACGTAACTGGCCGTGCCGTGCAGGAGTTCGAGGTCGGTGCCGCAGATGCCGACCGTGGTGGGGGCCACCAGGACGTACCCGAGCTCGGGGCCCGGTATCTCCACCTCCACCTGGCCGACCTTGTTGGCGTCCATGATCGCGGCAGCGCTCATGGAGCCGTTCGGCCAACGGCCGCACAGCAGGTCGTCCGTGGGAGGCAGCACCTTTTCGTGGTGTTCAGCCAACGTATCTCCTCGGTCAGTGCCCGACGTCGATCGGCGGGCGAAAAATCGGGGTCTGCTCGCGCGTCGGCAACTCCGGTACGCGCAGCGGGAGTCGGTCGCTGACGTCGGTCGGCAGAACACGTACGGCGAGAAGATCGAGCCCCTCGGCTCCCGCGGTGACCCGCACCGCGGCACGGGCCCCGACGAGCAGCGCGCCACCGGCGTCGAGCGCGTGGCCCTCGCCGGGACCGGCGCCCTCGGCCTCGACCTCGGCCTCGGCGTGCACCGACGCCGAACCGGCGACCGCGTAGAGGGCGGCCTCGGTGCCATGGGACGGCTCGTGCGCCCAGGTGCCGCCCGGGGGCAGCCGGATCTGCTCGAAGGACTCGCACTCGCTGTGCAACATGCCGCGACGGGCGAGACAGCGCCAGGTGCCGCCGGTACCTCCGGTACCTCCGGTGCCACCGGTGTCCGGGGCTGCCGAGCCCAGGCGGAGGGAGGGCGGGGCGGGTTCGCTGACGATCACCGGGCGGCCTCCGAGGACGCGGACGCGACGGCGACCTCGGCGTGGAAGAACTCCAGGCCGCTCTCGCGGTCCGCGCCGATACGGGCCCGGGTGCCCAGCGGCAGCGTCACGGCGGTGCCCGCGTGGATCTCCGCGGTGTCGCTGCCGTTCTCGACCCAGCCGGTGCCGGAGAGCACGAAGACCATGTGCTCGCGCCCGTCGGCCGTCAGCTCGACGGTGCCCGAGGCGTCGACCGTCTCCAGGGCGATGGACCGCATGGGGCCGGTGAAGACGCCGGACGGGGAGACGGAGCGCTCGGCTCGGAGGTCGTGAAGGCGTGCGGTGCGCACCGGGGGCTCCTCCTTGGCGGGGGCCGGATGGAAAGTGGATGGGGAAGTGAGAGTGGAGACGGCGGCGGCGGACGCGTCCGGGTCGCCCGCGCCGAGCGCCGCGCTGAAACGGGGCGAGCGCATCTCGATGACCAGCCAGGCCAGATCGCTGTCGCCCGTGTTGCGCAGGCCGTGCACGGTGCCGAGGCCGGTGAGGATCAGCGAGCCGGGCGCGATCGGGTGGGCGGTGCCGTTCAGGTAGATCTCGCCGGTCCCGGAGAGGATGAAGTAGACCTCCTCGGTCCGGGTGTGCAGGTGCTCACCGCTGACGCCGCCCGGCGGGACGCACGCCCACTCGACGGCTTCCCAGCCCCCGCGCAGATCCGCTCCGGAGGCGAGGGCCTTCCAACGGGTCACCCCGGTGGTGCCGTGCACGCCGTGGATGTGGGCGGGGCCGCTGACATCGCCGACGATGACTCCGGCGGGGGCCGGGGCGTAGGCCGTCTCAGACATGCTGCGGTCCCTCCACGCGGCGGCCCGCGCCGCGCAGTTCGGCCACGCCGTCCAGGAGTTCCTGCTCGGTGACGTCGTTGACGAAGGTGACGTCGCCGATGCCTACCGGGAGCGGGAGGCGCTGCCTGCCGTTGCGGTGGCGGACGGTGTCGAGCAGTGCGGCCGTCAGGAGCTCCGGCTGGTCAAGGAGGTCGTCCCAGACGGGCAGTTCGAGGGCGCGCATCACGTCGTACACACGCTGTGCGTCCGCGTCGCTGATCAGGGCGCGCCGCCGGGCGAGGGCCGTGGTGAGCGCCATGTCGACGCAGACCGCCTCGCCGTGCAGCAGCGCGGGCAGGGCGCGCATCTCGACGGTCGGGCTGAAGGTGTGCCCGTAGTCGACGCAGCGCTCCAGCTTGGTTTCCCACAGGTTGGGCTGCAGCTCTTCGAGCATGCCCTGGATGGCGCGGCGCACGACCTCCCGCGCGGCGTCCTCGCCCGCTTCGCTCTCGCCCTGGAACTTCTCGTTCAGGAGCAGCGGTCCGTAGCGCTCCAGGACGTCGAAGAGGCGGGCGTCCTTGATCAGCGCGATCTTGAGGATCTCGGCCAGACCGTTGCCGATGTGGCGGCGGTCGAGCGTGGCGAGGAAGGTGCGGTCCAGGAGGGTGAGGTCGGCGGGGAAGTAGGTGCCGAGCCGGTTCTTGTGCCCGTTGAAGTTGACCCCGGTCTTGGCTCCCACACCCGCGTCGACCAGGCCGATCAGGGTGGTGGGGACGCGGATGAAGGGGGTGCCGCGGCGGTAGAGGCTGCTCGCGAGGCCGACGATGTCCATGAGGACGCCGCCGCCGATGACGATGAGGGGCTCGCGGCGCCGGTCCACACCGAACGCGTCGAGCTCCTCGACGATGCGCGCCGCGGTCTCGAAGCTCTTGACGGTCTCGTCGGCGGGGACGACGCAGATGACGTGCTCGACGTCGTGGTAGTCGAAGTAGGCGCGGATACGGTTGCCGTGCAGCAGGTCGACGTCGGAGTCGAGCACCACGAACCGGCGCAGGCGCTTGCCGGGAGCGGCGGCCGGTTCGAGCAGGTCCGTGCGCTCGAAGTCGAACAGGCCGTCGGCGACGCGCACTTCGTAGCTGACCGGCTTGGCGGTACGGACCACCCAGGCGTCGATGCGCTCGCTGTAGGCGTAGAGCCCCGCGCTGGACTGCGCCGCGGCGGCCGCGGTGGCCTGGGCACGCTCGCTGGGACGGCCCAGAAGTGCCGAATTGTTCCCGGACACGGATCACCTCAACTGGTTCGGAGAGTCGTTCGGAGAGTGGCGCGGAGGCTGGTTCGGAGAGCCTCTCGGCTGTGGGGAGTGACTTAATCTATGCATTCTCAAGCAATCAACTGCAAGGCTGATCGGCCATGGACCGGCCATTTACCGGACTTGCCGAAGTAGTGGCGCGTGGGCCACCGAGGTGGGATTCAAGAACAGAACGACTGCTACGTTCTCCCGGAATCACATATCTGCAGGAGGAACCCACGTGCGTGCCAGCACCCTCCCCCGTTACGGGGGCCCCGAACTGCTGACCGTGGCCGAGCTGCCCCGCCCCACTCCCGGGCCGGGACAGATCCTGGTCCGCGTCGCGGCGTCGGCCGTGAACCCGGTCGACCTCGAAGTCCGCTCGGGGGCGGCGGCCGACAACATCGGCCACGGCTTCCCGATGATCCTCGGCTGGGATCTCTCCGGCGTCGTGGAGGAGTGCGGGCCCGGCGTGGACCGGTTCGCCGCGGGCGACCGGGTCGTCGCTATGTCGGCCCAGATGGCCACCGGGGTCGGCACGCACGCGCAGTACGTCGCGCTCGACGCCGGCCTCGCCGCCACGGCCCCGCACACCGCCGAACTCCCGCACGCGGCCGCCCTGCCCCTTGCCGGGCTCACCGCCCACCAGGCGCTCGAACGCCTCGCCCCGCCCGCGGGCGGCACCGTGCTCATCACCGGCGCGACCGGCGCGGTGGGCGGGTTCGCCCTCCAACTCGCCGCCTCCCGCGGCCTGAAGGTGCTCGCCTTCGGGCGGCCCGACGACGCCGACCGGCTGTACGCGCTGGGCGCCCACGAGGCGTACTCCGGCGAGAACCCCGTGCCGCCCGGCGCCGCCGACGCTCTCCTGGAGACCGCGGGACTGCCCGCCTCCATCGCCGGGGTGCGTGACGGTGGCCGCGCCGTCTCGATCGTGCCGTCGGCTCCGCCCGTCGCGGAGCGCGGCATCGACGTCGGCATGTCGTTCGTGGAGCAGGACGGGCAGCGCCTCGAAGTGCTCTGCGGCCTGGTGAACGAGGGCGTGCTCACCCTGCGGGTGGCGGCGACGTTCCCGCTGGCCGAGGTGGGTGACGCGCACCGCCGACTCGCGGCGGGCGGCTCCCGCGGCAAGCTCCTGATCTCTCCGTGGGACTGACGCCGGGCGTCAGCGCGGTCGCCGCACCTCCCCGTGCGGCGACCGCGGCCCGGACGCGCGGCCCGAACCCGTGACCCGACCCGTGCCCTGACCCGCGCCCCGACCCGTGCCCCGACCCGTGACTTGGAACAGCCATGCCGTTTGCCCTCTTCCCCTTGATGCTCTGCGTCTTCAGCGTCGGCAGCGCGGAGCTGGTCGTCGCCGGTGTGCTGCCCGCCATCGCCGGTGACCTGGACGTCTCCCTGTCCGACGCGGGTCTGCTCGTGACGGCGTACGCGCTCGGCGTCGTGGTCCTCGGCCCGCTCGTCACCCTCGCCACCAGCCGGGTGCCCCGCACTCCCCTGCTGCTCGGCCTGATGGGCCTGTTCACGGCGAGCAACGTGCTCGCCGCCCTGGCCCCCACCTACGCGGTCCTGATGGCCGCCCGCGTCCTCTCGGCGATCACCCACTGCACGCTGTTCGCGGTCTGCATCGTCGTCGCGGGATCGCTGGCGGAGAAGGGCAAGGAGGCCTCGGCCGTCTCGCGGGTCGCCGTCGGCCTCAACCTCGCCACCGTGCTCGGCGTGCCCCTCGGCGTCCTCCTTGAGGAGCACTTCGGCTGGCGGTCGGCCTTCTGGAGCATCGCCGGACTGAGCCTGGTCGCCCTCGCCCTGGTCGCCTGGCGGCCGCCCGTCGCGCCGGTGCCCGTCGCAGGCGGCGCCGTCGACGAGCTGCGGGTGCTGCGCAACCGCACGGTGCAGATCGCCATTCTCCTCACCGCGCTGGCGATGGCGGGCGTCTTCACCGCGTACACCTTCGTGAACCCCATCCTCACCTCGATGGGCGGGTTCGCGCCGAGCACCGTCAGCTGGCTGCTGCTGCTCGTCGGCTGCGGCTCCCTCATCGGCAACCTCATCGGCGGCAAGCTGGCCGACCGGGCCCTCATGCCCTCCCTCGTCGGCGTCCTCGCGGTGCTCGGCGCCGACCTCGCCCTGATGGCGCTCGGCGGCGACCTGCCCTGGCTCCTGCTCATCCTCCTCGTCGTCTTCGGCGCCGCCTACTTCGCCGTGATGCCGGGCCTACAGGCCCGCATCCTGACGGCAGCCGGGGGCGGGGCGCCCACCCTCGCCATCGCCATCAACATCGGGGCCTTCAACATCGGCATCGCCTTCGGCGCCTGGTTCGGCGGCCAACTCCTCGGCCTCGACTACGGGTTGCGGACAGTCATTGCCGCGTCGGCGCTCCTCTCCTGGATCGCGATGACCGTCGCGGTCGGCGAGCTCAGGAAGGACCGGCACGCCGTACGCGGTGCCGCCGCGCCCGCGCCTGCCGAACCGGCCCCCGTTCCGGCTTCGCCCGTTCCGACTCCGCCCGTTCCCGCCACGGCCGACGCCTCGTCCGACTGAGCGCGACCGACCACGGCCGCACCCGCCGCAGCAACCACCTGCGGCAACCACCTGTGGCAACCGACTTCTTCTGGAGTAGCACTGATGAGTGAGCTCACCCGGCGCAAGGTCCTGCGGCGATCCGCGGTGGCGGGCGGCGCTGCCCTGGGCGCGACGGTGCCCGCCGCGGGCCTCGCCCAGGCCGCACCCGTCCGGGCCACCCCCGACCGCGCCGCGTCCGCCGCGTCCGCCGCGCCCGCGTCGTCCCCGGCGGTCACCGTGCGACCCGACGACGCCCGCTACCCGGAGCTGATCCGCGGCACCAACCAGCGCTGGGTCGGCAGCCCCGACTACGTGCGTCTCGTCTCCTCCGCCGACCAGGTGGTCGACGCCGTCAAGGAGGCCGTCGCCGCGGGCAAGCGAGTCGCGGTGCGCAGCGGCGGTCACTGCTACGAGAACTTCACCACCAGCACCGACATCAAGGTCGTCATCGACCTGTCGGAGATGACGGCGGTGACGTACGACGCCGACCGGCGGGTCTTCGTGGTGGAGCCCGGCGCCTGGCTCTCCGACATTTACAGCACCTTGTTCAAGCGCTGGGGGGTCACCCTGCCCGGCGGCTCGTGCCCGTCGGTGGCGGCCGGTGGCCACATCGTCGGCGGTGGCTACGGCGCGCTGTCCCGCCTGTTCGGGCTCACCGTCGACCACCTGCACGGCGTCGAGGTCGTCACGGTGGGCAAGGACGGGACCGTACGCAAGGTCGTCGCCACCCGCGATGCCGCCGACGCCCGCCTCCGCGACCTGTGGTGGGCGCATACCGGAGGCGGCGGCGGCAACTTCGGCATCGTCACCAAGTACCTCCTTCGTACGCCGGGCGCCACCGGCTCCGACCCGGCCACGCTCCTCCCCCGCCCTCCGGCGGAGCTCCTCACCAGCACCGTCACCTGGTCCTGGGACGGCCTGACGCAGACGGGCTTCAAGCGCCTGGTGAAGAACTACGCCGACTGGTTCGTCGCCCACGGCGGGCCCGACGCCACCCACCTCGACCTGTTCAGCCAGCTCAAGGCGGCGCACCGGGCGGCGGGCGCGATCACGATGGTGACGCAGCTCGACGCCACCCGCTCCGGCGCCGAGGGCGACCTGGACGCGTTCGTCGCGGCGGTCGGCGCGGGGGTGCCCGTCACTCCGCACGTCAGCACCCAGCGGCTGCCGTTCCTGCACGCCACCAAGTGGCCCGGCTTCGCGGGCGGCGACCCCACGCTGCGCTTCGAGGACAAGTCCGCGTACATGCGGGCGAGCTTCCCCGACGACCAGCTGTCCGCCGCGTACCACCACCTGACCCGCACCGACTACACCAACCCGGCGGCGCTGCTGCTGATCGCGGGGTACGGCGGCCGCGTCAACGCCGTCGCGCCGGACGCGACCGCGGTGGCCCAGCGGGACTCGGTGCTGAAGCTGCAGTACCTCGCGTTCTGGCAGGACGCCGCGGAGGACGAGCGCCACCTTGCGTGGGTGCGCGAGTTCTACCGCGATGTCTACGGCGCCTCCGGCGGTGTTCCCGTGCCCGGCCGCGTGAACGACGGCTGCTTCGTCAACTACGCCGACACCGACCTCGGCGACCCGGCGCTCAACACCTCGAAGACACCGTGGCACTCGCTCTACTACAAGGACAACTACCCCCGCCTGCAACGGGTGAAGGCCGACTGGGACCCCCGCGGCATCCTGCGGCACGCGCAGTCCGTCGAGCCCGCCAAGGGCTGACCCGCCCCCTGATCTCCGCGGTCCCCGCACCGGACCGCGGCGCCGCGCCGGTGATCCGGCGCGGCATTCCCCCTCCCGCACGAAAGCAACACGACAGCAAGGAGAAAGCGATGCCTTTCGCTTCCACGCACGGTTCCAAGGTGGAGTACTTCGAGACCGGCACCGGCCCCGGCCTCGTCCTGGTGCACGGCACCGGTGGCGACGCGGGGACGTACGACAACCTGCGCGACACCTTCAACGACCGCCGCACCGTCGTCGTCCCCAACTACTCGGGCAGCGGCGCCACCGAGGACGAGGGCGGCCCGCTGACGCTGGAGCTGCTCATCGCCCAGATCGACGCGGCGATCGAGGACAGCAGCGCCGAGGGCCCGGTGGACCTGGTGGGCTGGTCGCAGGGTGCGCTCGCCGTCGCGGCCTACGCCGCCGTGCACCCGGAGAAGGTGCGGCGCCTGGTGCTGCTCACGGGCTGGATCAAGAACGACGCGCGCCAGCACCTCTACTTCGACCTGTGGCACCGCCTCGACCAGCTCGACCACGAGACCTTCGGCCGCTTCCTGCAGCTGAACGGCTGGACCACGGCGCAGGTGAACTCGTTCGGCGTCGCGGGCGTCGAGGAGATGGTCTCGGGCGGCGTCCCCGCGGGCATCGGGCGGCAGATCGCGCTCAACCTGGAGCTCGACATCACCGAGCACCTGCCGAAGATCACCGCGCCGACCCTGGTGATCGGCGCCACGCACGACCACATGATCCCGGTCGAGCACTCCCGGGCGCTGCACGCGGCGATCAAGGGCAGCCGGTACGCCGAGCTGGAGGCGGGCCACTTCGCGGTCTTCGAGAAGCCGGCCGAACTGGCCGAGCTCGTCGAGGAGTTCCTGGCGGAGGACGCGGCGGCCGACGCGGCCTGACGCGGCGCACGGCAGAACACAGAACACAGAACACAGAGCCCGGTGGGGGCGGCTCGGGCCGCCCCCACCGGGCTCTGTCGTGTTCCGCCCCGCCCCGCCCCCGCCCCCGCCCCCGCTAGGGCCTGTCTGACAAATGATTACCCCGTGGACTCGCGGAGCCAGAGGATCAAGGAAGCCAGGACAACTCCGGCACGGTAGCGGTCGCCGAG